>NZ_JACHVB010000014.1 GCF_014230085.1 Ruficoccus amylovorans
TGGTCGGCCCCCACTTTTCGTACCAGAGCGATGAGACGCTGGCTGGGTAGGATTATGTTGGTTGGGTTATGGTTTGCGGGAGTGCTTGGTGCAGTGAGCCCGTAGGGCGAACGGAGCCAAGCACTGCCTTGGTTTGATGCCAGAGTTTGGCAAAGGCGTCGGGGGATATAAAGCCCAAACGGCTGTGCGGATGCTGGCTGTTGTATTTGCGTCGCCAGTTTTCGATGACGACGCGCGCTTCGGTCAGGGAGAGGAACCACTCCTGCTTGAGGCACTCGTCCTGCAGGCGGTTGTGGAAGCTCTCCACGTGAGGGTTTTGCCAGGGCGAGCCCGGCTCGATGTAGAGGGTTTTGATGCGTTTGGATTCCAGGTAGTCCTTGGTCGCCGTAGCGATAAACTCCGGCCCGTTGTCGGAACGGATGTGCTCGGGAGCACCGTGCTTGGCGATGGCTTTGTCCAAGGCCGCGACGATGTCGGCTGACTTCAGCCCGCGAGCCACCGTCAGGCTGATGCACTGGCGGGTAAACTCGTCGATCAGACTGAGCACCCGCAGAGGCGCTCCATTGTCGGTGCGATCCGCCACGAAGTCCCAACTCCACACGTGCCGCGGATGCGTCGCCGCGGTCGGGATCTTGCCGGTGGACTTGCCCTGACGCCGTTGCCGGGGGCGCGGCGGCTTCACGCCCAGCCCTTCAGCCCGGCGTACCTTTTGTACCAGCTTGCGGCTGACCTGCCAGCCTTCGTTGGCCAGCAGCGCTCGTACGCGACGATAACCGTAGCGCGGGTTGGTCCGGCTCACCGCGATGATCGCACGCACGAGGCGAACCATCTTGTCGGTGGCGGTTTTAGCCCGGTAGCAGAAGCTCGACCAGTGCAGACGAAGATACCGACAGGCGGCCCGTAACGAGCACGTTCCCGACTCGGCCACCTCGCGCACCGCTTCGCGCTTGTGCCCCGGGCTTACCATTTTTTTGCGTTTACCTGCTCCAGTACTTTGATGTTCAAAAGCTGGTCGGCCACCAGTTTCTTCAGCTCGGCGTTCTCGCGCTCAAGCTCCTTCAGACGCTTCACATCGCGCAGCTCCATCTGTCCGTACTTGCTCTTCCAACGATGGAAGCTCGCTTTGCTCACATTGTGCTCGCGGCAAACATCGTCCACGCTGCGGCCTTCGTCTGCCTCGCGCAGGAGCGCCACGATTTGCTCTTCGGTGTATCTCTTTCGTTTCATACTTCTGGTCGGGTTCTACCCGCCAGGGTCTCAAACGCAATGGTACGATTCTAGGAGGTCACGCCAGGTCCATCTGGCGGAATTCGCTTCAGAAGGATTGAGCAAAAGTGTGGGCTTTGTCTTTGACTGGTATGTGCTGGTGGTGCGGCTTGATGCCTCCATCCACCTGTCATGGATTCTGTTTTCCATCGGACTGCTCGTGTTGGCCGGTTGCGCCATCTATGCCGCCTGGCGGTTGCCGGTACGGGAACGAAGCCTGGGAAGCCTGTTCTTTCGGGAGCCCCTGGCATACGGCTGGATGAAAGCAGTACGGACGATCGGGCTCCTGGCGATTTTCTGCGTATTTTTCCTCAGCGTGTTTAACCGGCTGATTGAATGGCTGGCAATCGCGGTGGACTCGGCTCTGTTTGTGATGGCAGCCGTCATCCTGCTGGCTCTGACCTTGTCCATGCTCGCCCATCATCATGGCAACCATGCCCGGCGGTACTGGGACGCGTTGGGAGAGGCCTTGGCAGACAGCTACCTATTGTGGCTGGCATTGCCCTTGGGTCTGATGGCGGTATTACGTCCGTTCCTGCCCGAGGGAATCGTTGCGTGGGGACTGGGGGCAGTCACGACGGTCATTCTCCTTACGCTGGGCTTTGTTGTCCTGCGCCTGCGTAAGCTCCATGAACTGGACGAGCTGGAGCGGATCCCGGTTGTCCTGGACCACCTCTACGAGAAATTTATCCGGCTGATGCGTTATCCACGAACCCTGCCTCTCGCCTTGGCCGGATTGCCTGTTCTGCAACTGGTCGTGGAAATCGTCCTGACGGTGGTTCCAAACATTACCGGACAAGGTTCACATCTGTACGGATCCGGCGTGGACCAGACCCTGTTTTCGCTCATGGGGGATACGGGGCTGATTTCACAGCAACTGTTCATTATGAGCGGTTGGGACGCGCTTCTGCATGCGTGCGGATACCTGGCGAGCTTCATCGGGCTGGTGGCCTTATTGCTGACTCCGGTCTGGCTTTGGTCGCTGGCTTACGCGAACCGGGGCTCAGGGATTGCCAGCGGCTCTTTGTTGTCCGGCAAAACAGCTCATGCCAGCCGTGCGCTTCGAACGGGACGGTGGTTATTGGCGATCGCTCCGGCCTGGGGAATGTTTTACTGGTTGCATCCGATTTTGCGGATTGAGCCGTTGCTGGATAGCGGCAGCGCGGGCGTGCAGTTTATCCCGCAATTGATTCAGATGGGCTCGACAGCCTACTGGGATTTGGAGATCGCATTCTCCGTGATGCTCTTGTTCATCATTTTGCTGAACGTGGAACGGGCCGGGGACTGGGCGATGTACATGGCCTCAGGTGTCAGTGTCACCTTGTTGACCGGGCTGTACTTCGTTCCCTTCGTGCAATCGCTGGCCGGGGAAGTCATTGCGCTGATGCACTCCGGCGTTGGCCAAGGCTGGATATTTATCACATTGGGAATCCTGTTGGGCGTCCTTCAGGGGATTGACATTGCTCTGGTGTACCTGATCGGAGGAGCCTGTTTCGTCTTCCTGCTTCTACCGGAGAACCTGAAACAACGGCTCTCCGCATGGCTGGCAAAGTTGCCGGTCTTTCGGCATGTGTTCGAATTGGCCGACCGACGACATTTGCTGGAGTACTACGATGAGGCTCGTTCGCGTTTCGCCGGAAACCTGGTCCATCATGTCCGGCACTACATGCGCCGATGTTCTGCCGAAGGTGTGCCTCCATCCGAACAACTGCGTATCCTGTTAGAGCATGGCTATCCAGAGCGGGTGGTTGAACTGGCTTCAGCTACTCACTCCGCGTCGAGATCATCCAAGTGCTCCTGAATAGAAAGTACGGCTTGGCGAATTGACCGACCGGCTTCGCCGAGGGCGTGGCTGGGGATTTCTACAACGGCTGCCGTTTCCTGATCCATGCCTTCAAACATGGCTGCCCATGCCAAAATTTTGAGAACGTCAGCGTCAATTTTCTCCCGGACGATTTTTAGTTTCTCCTCTCCGTTATCCATGCCACGCACACAGCGGGCAAGCCTTGGCGGAGTCGAGCCCGAAAGGGGAGCAATCAGAGGGCGGCGTCAGACCCGTAGGTTTCCAGAAATTGTGCCGCAGTCAGGATGGGGACGCCAAGATAGGGGTGCAAGACGAGCAAATCCTTGTCGCCCGTGATAATGGCGTGAGCCTGGCCGTTTAGGGCGACCTCCAGAATCATGTCGTCCTTGGGGTCGCGGCAGGCTTGAACCCGGCGGGTGATCACCACCTCCTGGCCGATACGGTGAAGCAGGAGCAGGAAGTGCCTTCGCTCGGGCAGGGTGAGGTAGCGGTCGAATTTCGGCCTTTGCAGGACTTGACCCAATTCGGTGAGGCTCTCCTTTGAAAAGAGCAGCGTTCCGCAGGCGAGGGCACAGCGAACAGCCCGGGCAGATGCCGAATCCGGCAGGAGCAGTCGGCTGATGAGGAGATTGCTGTCGATGACAAAGCGTTTGCTATCGCTCATCGCTCAGCAGTTCCTGAAGCTTGTCTTCCGTCAGCCCGGCTTCTTTGGCCCGCAAGCCGATGGCATCGCAGAACTCGTCAAATTCACGCAAATTCAAGGCCCGCAGGCGGTCGTATTCGTCTGGAGAAATGACAATGGCCGCCGCCCGGTTGTGACGCTGGATCAGGACCGGCTCGACTTGTGCGGTGTCCAGCACACGTCCAAGAGACTGCTTGGCTTCGTTGGCGCTAATGGTTCTCATGGCTAACTTTAGTCTAAAATGGATGAATTAGATGAATTTGTCAAGGGGGCTTGGAATTCTTGCCGTGTTGACCGAAGGCCGTGAAGCGGGCATACAAGCTGGCATGTTTCCCTCTATCAATCGCAGTGTGGTCATTATTACGCCGAAAAAAGCCTATATCGAGTGGGCGAACTCGTGTGCAACGCTGGAGGATGAGCCGGAGTGGGGGCCGGATGACCTGACGGGAAATGCCTATCTGATGGAAGAGAATGCCACCGGCAGCGACGACGAATTCCGGTATTATGTAGAAAAGCACTGGCGGGACATCGCCGATGAGGAATTTATGGCTTGGTGCACCGTTGAAGATACCTGGCCCGAGCTACGTAATGTCGCCGATTTCGAGCGGTATTTTAAATGGGAATGCCGGGAGCTGGTCTTCGACTTGGCCGATGATGACCTCGTGCTCGAGGATGACGAGGAGGAGTTGCCGGACTTTTCTGCCAACTAGCGAAAGACGATAGCGGAAGGCCCCGATACTCCCCAGCGATTCGGAGCAGAGCTTATGAATCATTGCCGGTTACTCCTGTGCAATGAAACAAACACTTGATGCCATCGCCCGCGATATCCTGGGCGTACCGACGCTAAAAACCCGTAACCGGGACGCTCTGGACTTCCATGACGTTGCGGTCTGGGGACTCCACGATGCCCTGGCGCAAGCCTACCGTAACGGGCTTGATGACCAGGCTGAGGTGCTGATGCATAACCACCCGGTACGGTTCTGGGGATTTACTCCCGAATCGGTTGTTCGGTTCCTGGCCAAACGTGGCGGGTTCTCCGCCATGGATGCGGCTGCCGCCTTGCGGTCGTGCGGGATTGAGGTGACCCCCGATTACCTCGACCGTACATTGAGCGATGAGAGCCTGCCGTACGCAGTATTGTCGATGAGCCAGTTACAGGCACTGCGTGAACGGGCGCAGCTCTATCAGGACCATGTCCGGAAGTATTTCTGAAATAATACGCATGGTTCCGCCGCTTCATCAGTATGGAAGCGAGCGAGAGCAGGGAGGAGAAGATCGTTCATCCCACGATTGTTTCAATCCTGGTCTCTGGGCTGTGCCGCCTGGATGAGGCAGCCGATCGTGAGAAACTCATCGCTCTGTGGGAAGAGGAGGAGGTGATCTCCGATGAGCTACCATGAGCGTGAAGAGCTGGATAGGCTCAAAGACCGGGTGAGTCTTTCGGACTATCTGGCAAATGTGGGGATTGAACTCAAACCGGCAGGCCATTTGTTGCGTGCCCATTGTCCCTTACATGAGGATGCGACACCGTCGTTTTACGTTTGGGATGACAACTCGTTCTATTGCTATGGCTGTCAGACTGGCGGTGATGTATTCACACTGACACAAAAGCTCTACGACCTTTCCTTTTCTGATGCGGTTGATCGCGTGCGAGAGTACGCCGGAGGCTCGAATCCTTTGCCAGCCCCTGTCAGGACGGTGTTACCAACTGCACGAAAGGCTTTGCGGGAGACTGACCAATCCTTGCTGGAACGGGTCGTGAACAGCTACCAGTCGAAATTGCAGGGTAGTGATGCTGCGCTGGCGTACTTGCATAAACGAAAAATCAGCGACTCGGTGGTTGAGCGGTTCTCGCTGGGGTATGCGTCAGGCTATCTGGCTCAGTCCATGCCTGCTGAGATCGATCATCTGTTGAAACTGGGATTGATGCGAAAACAGGGGAGCGATACGTACTACGGTCGTGTCACCGTACCGGTCTATGATGTATCAGGCAAGGTCAGTCAGCTTTATGGCCGCAGCCTGGGGGATGCCAACAAGCACCGCTATCTACCATTTCCCCATACGACATTGTTTCATCCAGACGCGTTGAATGAATCCCGCATCATCCTCTGTGAGTCGATTCTCGATGCACTGACCCTGCACAGCTACAGTTTTGATAATACATTATCAGTTTATGGAGCCAGAGGCTTGAAGGGACGCTTTGTCGAGCAGATTGCAGAGGCCGGTGTGCGCAAGGTGATGCTTGCCTATGATGCCGATAAGGCCGGAGATGAAGGCGCAAGCAAGGCGGCGGGTTTGTTGCGTAAGCGGGGAATTCTGTCGTACCGACTGCAATTGCCCGAAGGCATGGATGTGAATTCAGTTGCGATGGAGTCCGAGGATCCAGGCAATGAACTGAACCGTCTTGTTCGGGATTCTCGACACAACCGGATATGAGTTCTGCTCAGTATTTTGAAATCCCCGTCTCGTTTCCGCCGCTAAGTGTGTAACGGCAGGGGATTGTGGTTCTTCCTTAGGGAAAGTTTGAAAACGGTTGGGAAAGGACTTGCGCCCCCTGCGAACCCAAGCGGATATGCTCAAGATGAAGGAGATAGTATCAAAAATAGATTTAAAGGTTTTAGCTCGTGAGCTTGATCGGCTTTCGGTTGGGGCTTTGCGGGAGCGCTTTTTAGCGGTGATGGGATATCCGAGCAAATCGCGGAATCGTTCCTTTCTGGTGCGAAAAATCCTCTGGGGAACGCAGGCGAAGACGACGGGGGATATTTCCGCATCGGCGAGGGAACTGGCAATCAGACTGGCTGATGAGCGGGATGTGATTACCCGTTTGCCTGCGGTGGAATTACCCGCGCAGGTTTCGAAACGCAAAAAGGCGTACCGCTTTTCTCCCACCCATGACAGCCGTCTTCCGGTCCCGGGAGCGGTATTGATTCGTGAATACAACGACAGGCAAATTCGTGTCACGGTAGGGGCCGATGATTTCGAATTCGAGGGCAAACGGTACAAGTCGCTTTCGGCTATCGCTCGTGAAGTGACCGGGGGCAGCTACAACGGATTTCTATTCTTTAAACTCAAATGATCGCGCCAGCATCAACCAAACCGCTTCGGTGCGCCATCTATACGCGCAAGTCTGTCGACGAGGGTCTGGATCAGGACATGAACAGCCTGACCGTCCAGCGTGAGGCCGGCGAAGCCTATATCAAGTCACAGAAGGGGGAAGGGTGGCTTTGCCTCCCCGACCCGTATGACGATGGCGGATATTCGGGGGGCAATATGCAGCGTCCGGGCTTGCAGCGTTTGCTGGTGGACATTCGCTTGGGCGGTATTGACTGTGTGTTGGTCTATAAGGTGGACCGGCTCAGCCGAAGCCTGCTGGACTTTGCCAAATTGATTGAATGCTTCGATCAGCACGACGTCATCTTTGTCAGCGTCACCCAACCGATCAGTACCTCAACCAGCCTGGGGCGCTTGACCTTGGGGATTTTGATCAGCTTCGCCCAGTTTGAGCGTGAGCAGATTTCAGAGCGCACCAAAGACCGGATGGCCTCTGCTCGGCGTAAGGGGCGTTGGGTAGGGGGACGTCCGCTATTGGGCTATGATGTCTCGCGGGAAGAACGGGCTCTTGTGGTAAACGAGTTGGAGGCGCAGCAAGTTCGCCGGATGTTTGAGTTGTATCTGAAGGAGCGCTCGCTTACCCGAACGGTGGCATGTTTGCAGGAGGAGGGCATTTGCTTGAAGCGCTGGGTGACGCGTTCGGGCAATAGCTCTGGCGGGGGGCCAATCAATAAGAACGGACTCCATCGACTGCTGAGCAATGTCGCCTATGTCGGCAAGGTTTGCTATGAAGGCGAGACGGTCGAGGGGGCGCATGAGGCGATTGTAACCGAGGAGGTGTTTGAGGCGGTGCAACACCAGCTCAAAGCGAATGATCGCAATGGTGGCGTGCGTGTGCGCAACAAGCACGATGCCTTGCTGCGGGGGCTGCTCACGTGCCGTCATTGCGGAACAGCCATGACACATACGTTTTCAAGCAAAAAATCAGACAAGGTCTATCGCTACTATGTCTGCCAGCGGGCGATGAAAGAGTCCTGGTCGGTCTGTCCGTCCAAGTCAGTGGTAGCCGGTGAGATTGAAGCATTCGTGGTCGAGCGGATCCGTGGGCTTGGCTCAGATCCTGCGCTTCAGGAGGAGGTTATTGATGCGTTTCTTTCCCGCCAGTCAAAGGCTCGCAAACTTTGCGAGAAGGATTTGGCAAACATGCAAAAGCAGTACCGTAAGCTCCAGCAGGAGATTCAGCATGCGATCGAGAGACAGATGGGCGCGGCTGAGTTTTCCTTGCTGGAAGATAAGCGCAAAGTCTGCGAGTTGGCGTTGCAGTCGATCTCGGTTCGTCTTGAACGCCTGCAGGGGAACTGTTTGAACCGAAACGGCATCATCCGTGCGTTAAGCCTGTTTCATCCGGTCTGGGAAAAGCTGACAACGCCGGAGCGTTGCGATCTGTTGGGCTTGCTGATTGAGCGTATTGCCTATGACGGTGAGGCAGGCGAGGTGGAAATTATCTGGAAGGAGGAAGGTATCCATGCATTGCTCGAAAACGAATGACGGCGGGAATGTCCGCAGCGTATTTTTATTTCAGTCGCGCAGACGACGGCACGCTGAAACCACGCCGATATGCCAAGAACGTTCCCCGGTTCGCCTGAGTCGATTGATGGCGCTGGCGATTCGCTTTGAGGATATGCTTCGCGAGGAGGACGTTGTGGGGTACTCGGAACTTTCGGCCCGCTATGGCGTGGACCGGGGACGTATCTCACGCATTATGAACCTGCGTTTGCTGGCTACTGATTTGCAGGAGAAATTGTTGTCGCTGGAGGACGGGGAGACGGAGTTGAGTCTCAAGCGGTTGTTGCCGGTTTGTAAACTTCCGATGTGGTCTGAGCAGCGGGTGGCTTTTGCGGTGGTGTACAAAGAGACGAGGATAACGTAGCCTAGATGGAAATTCAGTCCGGTCTTGGGGCAATCAGTCACTTTGCGCGTATTGGAAATCCATCGTTTTTTCAATCTATATGAAAACTGTATCCGTACTGAGCATTCAAGTCACTTGCCAGAAGACGATAAAGGCCGTGGAGATATGGACAACGTCTAAAAGGCCAGTCGGCAGAACTCTGGGAAAAATATGATGGAGAGTGCTTCCTGCCATCAAGAGTTAATTCTCTCCATTTAGAAGGATGATGGTCGAGTCTTCCCGAGCCACCATCAATTAGTGTGGTAACTTTGGGGTATTCAAATGTTGAGTTTGGAATGTGATATTCTTCGATCATGGGGCAATCATTTACCCCGGAACCCTTTGAGCTTACTATGTTGAATATGATCGATGTGCAGTTATCCAGATAGGCTGATTGGGATAAGAAAAATTCGTTTCCCCTGACGAACTCACTATAGTTGGCAATTAGTCGTTGGAACAATTTACGTAGGTTGCTCATCATTTTTGCCTTGTCAGCAAATGACCAAATCCAGTCTCCGTCTCGGGGTCCTAGCGTTTCCCAAGGATTAACAACCTTTTCAACGCCAGCAGCCAATAGGTATTTCAAGGAATCTTCATAGGCTTGCACAGGTAGCCCCCCCGAATCTATACTGTAACTTGAAAGAGGGGGTATGTGTGTCAAACGGAGATATCGAGTCTTTTTAAGTGATTCTTCCATCTGCCAAAGAAATATTTGTCCTACATGATCATTCTCAGAACCCTCGGGAAGGGGAAGGTAGCGAGCACATGCTTCCGGCAATGTCTGGTAGTAGGCATCCTGGAGTTCCTTGAGGCTATATTCTCCTGTCGGATTGATGCCAAATACGTGAGGGAAGCATTCCACAAATTGAGCAAGAATATTACAGGCAGCGTCTTGACCATGAACGACGAGTTGATAGTTCTTTAGCGATTTCTCAATTGGAAGTCTTAAGAATTTAAGTGCTTCTTCCCGCGGATTTTTAAGTGAAGAGCGCTGTGCCCAATTAAAGGCTACAGCTGAAGGATCATCAAAAATCGAATCTGAGGATGCGCTTTCAATACGGAATACAGTTGGTTGCCTAGCCCCAAACGCAATTCGGTGATGTTGGTATTCTACTTTATTCGCTGTGGTATTGGCTATGCCGATTCCATAGCGTGCAGCCGGAGGTAGCACACGAGATCGAATTGATTGAAAATCGCGCTCAAGCAGGGAATTTAGTTCGTTGGCATATTTGTTAAAGTACTGAACATCCAAGTCATTTATGTTATCAAGATCAATATCCCGAGAAACTCTTGCTGCAAGTTTGGGGTATTTTTGAATTCGATCATTATAATCACGAACTATTAATCGCCATCTGTTCAAGTAAGCCTCTGACCTGCCTATCTCATCATCTGCGGTAAACTTGACTGTAAAAGATTGCTGACCATCTCTATATTCAGGCATGCCGCCGAAGATATGACGCCACATTACCTTTTTGTTTGCTGTGTCGACCGCTATAAGAAGCAAGGGAAGTGAAGAAACTTTGCTGTATGCGTACAATGAAATTGGGCAGTTGTAGCTGCTACAACCAGCTGAAGCTTTGCGTATTTGAACATCAAATTTCCCCTCCGGTTTCCGTTCGCTATCGACAATCTCTAAAGTCCCATCGACGTTAGGATACTTATCGCGGGTCCGGATATCTGCCTTAACCTTATCTGCATTCAAGCTAGAAAGCAGCATGGTCACTGCATCTTGCTCGGCCCCGTCAGTTTGTGGATATCCAGCTGGTTTGCACATTTTTTGACTCAACCCTACTACTAATGGTGTCCTCTGATGAGCTTTAGGCAACTATTTTGACAGATGCGTCTGCTAAGAACATGGTCGGTGGATATACGGTAAGCTTCGCAAGGTATCGTTCGCGTCTGCGCCCTCGGGGCTCATGGAGCATCATCTTGAGCTGGTGCAGATGATGCCCGCATGAGACGGGCGTCACCGAGGCGAACAAATATGAGAAAATACCGTATCCACCAAACCATCGAATACATCCGCAGTCAGTTGGAGTTTCCCTTCGACGCTGCCGATGTGGAAGAGCGACTCGATACCGTGCTCGCACACTATGGCGTTGAAATCGCACTGACGCCTGAAGAACGGCAGGAATTCATCCGATACCTGCTACCCCGTGGGCTCGCCTTCGAAGTGGGCGAAATGGCGCGTATCCGCCAAAAACAGGAAGATTACCGGATGGGTGTTCACGTTCCCATCCCGGATGATCGGACAGTGGAAAGGCGTCGAAGCCGCTTCTTTCAACAACACGCTGAACGGCTCAACCGTGGATTGCTCATCCTGATCGGTTGCCTGAAAAGTTCTCCTGTCGGCAGGGCAGGGTGCTTGCGTGCTCCCGTGAACGCAAGCTACCCCCTCGAAGGGCGGCGAGCGGAGTGTGCTGAATGATTCAGGAAACAACGAGAGAAAGAACCCATGCCCCGACAGGGGACGCATGGAATTCGCAGGACTTGGAAGCGTGTTGCCCGGCTTTTGCCGCCAACAAAGTCATTTGCGGAGACTGCATCGATGTGATGCGGACACTACCGGATGAAAGCATGGATTTCGTCATCACCGATCCCCCGTATCTGGTCAACTATCACAGCCGGGATAAACGCTCCTTTGCTAACGATACCAACGCTGACTGGGTGGAGCCTGCCTTCGAGGAAATTTATCGCGTGCTAAAAAACAACAGTTACTGCGTCTGCTTTTACGGGTGGAGCGCGGTGGAACATTTTATTTCTGCCTGGGAAAAGGCCGGGTTCCGTCGAGTCGGTCATTTTACCGCCTGTAAGCGATACTCCTCAAGCCAGCGGCACACAGCCATGTACCATGAGTGCGCATTCCTGTTGGCAAAAGGACGACCGAAGCTTCCCGAACAACCGCTCTGTGACCTCTTGCCTTGGCGATACACGGGCAACCGACTCCATCCCACACAAAAACCGGTGGAAACATTCCAGCCCTTGATTCAGACGTACGCCCCTCCGGGTGGAATGGTTTTGGACCCGTTCGCCGGATCGGGGACCGCGGGAGAGGCTGCCATTCTAAGCGGTCGGGAGTACCTGCTGATTGAGCTGGACCCGCAATACACAAAGGCCGCTCGTGAAAGGCTTGAGCGGAGGTGGGCGCTATGAACAAGAAAGTCGTCATCACCGTCAGCGACGGTCATCATTATCATCCCAGCGTTAAGAAAGAACAGACGTACACGTCCGTCTCTTTTCAAGCGTCCGGTTATGGTGCAGCCTCGCCCTGCGACAGCGAAGACGAGGTCCAGTCGGCCATTGCCTCGTTTCAAGATGATATCCGTAAAGAGGGGGATATCCCCGTTGTCGTCGATAACCGGGTGACGTTGGCACGGTTCGGGGGGTGGGAATGATGTACATCCGGGAAGTGGAGATTCATTACCGGGATACCGATATCGCGGTTGATCACGCGAAGTTGAATGTACCAGAACACGTTGTCGCGTACATGAAGGGCGCGATAGAGTTCCGTATCGACCAGGAGCAGCTCTGGGTGATCCTTCTGGATGCCCGCCTACAGGCGATGGGACGCTTTTTGTGCCATCTGGGCACGGCCTCAGCTTGCCTGATCCATCCTCGGGAGGTGTTTCGCCCGGCTATTGTGGGCTCGGCCTGCAACATTATAGTCGTGCATAATCATCCCAGTGGGGATCCCTCCCCAAGCGATGCCGATAAGGTACTGACCAAACGCCTCAAATCGTGCGGGGAGTTGCTGAATATCCAGCTGCTTGACCATGTCATTCTGGGACGAGCAGAGGTGGATCCAGAAGGGCAGGGGTATTACTCGTTTATGGAGTAGGTGCGTCCTGCTCATTTTTTGATTTCTCGATGGGAATTGGGTGATGGCACAGCTTGTTCTTCAAATGATGAGAACAAGCTGCTCAGTGGAGCGGTTTGTAGAGGTAAAAATATGGCGGATTACTATGCAACAACCAGAAGCAACTATTTTGGAGTAAAAGATGAAAAGGCGTTTCTTGCCTGGGCAGAATCAACGGAGCTTGGCGTCCAACGGCGAGAAGACCCTGATCACGGGAACCTCTTTATGATTTATTCCGATCAAGAGAAGGGAGCTTGGCCCAACTATGTCTACAATGAGGAAAAGGATGATTTCGATGAGGTTGAAGTCATCCCTGAATTAGCAAAGCACCTCAAGGACGGGCATGTGGCCATCCTTCTGGAGATCGGGAGCGAAAAGCTGCGTTATCTGGTGGGGGTCGCCTCTGCGGTTAACTGCCGAGGGGAACAGGTGTATGTCGACTTGGATGCCATCTACAAAAAAGCAGGCAAGCTGGGCGATGTGGTGACACGAGCGGAGTATTGATGCGACCGCAACCACTCGTGTGGTTGGAGAAGCAGCTTGCCATTGGCCTGCGTGTCAATTACTCAATGATTATTTATCACCATGGGAGTCTTTTCTGTAACTGGGTACACCCAGCATCAAGGTTCAGGATTCATGCCCGCTAGGAGAATGGACTATGAGTTCGTCGTGGAACTTAGCAGTTGGAGGGATCATCGGGAGATCCTCAATAATTACCTGGAATGGTATTGCGGAGTCGATTTTGAGAAGAACAAAGCCATTCTTTCACAGATATTCACAGATAGAAACTGCGCCTTGGCGATTGTTACGTTTTACTTAAGAGAGTTGCACCAAGGAATCCACGACCGTTTTGTTCGCAATGCTTTAAGGATTCCTACAAGCCCTCCAGAGGTTGAGAAAAGCACGTACCGTTTGTGGATTATCGGGCAGGAAGAGTCTGAGGTAATGACTGAGAAAAATTGCGCTTGGGAATTGTATAAACAGTGCGAGTGGGGAAAACTTTCCGTAGCGGAAGCCAAGGATTTTATTCGTGAGAAATTTCCACAGCAATCCTTTGACTGGAGTAAAGTCCTTTATCAATTTGGGAAATATGGAGGAAGATATACTAAGCTCTACTTGCGGAGAGACTAAATCTCGACCTTAGTTATTCATAAATGTTTTAATTTTTTCGGTGATGGATGATATTACTTTTCGGCGATTGTTATACGAAGAAGAAAGCGTTTTCTTAGATTTTAAATGTCAACAGTATCCGTTCAAAGATGTTTCTGATACGCAAAAGTCAGAACTCCTCAAAGATATATTGGGTTTCTGTAATGCGAGAAGACCAGGTCTTGATGCCTATATTTTGATAGGTGTAAAAGAGATTCGTGGAGGGCAAAGTGAGGTTGTTGGTATTGCTGAATGTGAGCATTTAAGTGATAATGATATTCAGCAATTTGTGAATACCAAGACCAACCGTCCTGTTCATTTCAGGTATGAAGCATATTGTTTCAGCGAAAAGCAAGTTGGGGTCATTGTTATCGCCGAGCAACAGCGACCAATTTATTTGAAGAAGGATTATGGAAAGCTCAAGAGAGACTGTGTTTATGTTCGTCGTGGAAGCTCGACTGATCCTTCCCATCCTGCGTCGCCGGATGAGATCGCATTAATGGGGTCTGAAAAGTCGACGCCGAATACAAAGATCGATATTTTATTTGCGGAGCCCGACTATGATGTCTCGATAGGATTGGCGTTTCCATTAAGAGGCGAATATTGTCAAATGCCTGATGATGATGACATTCCATTGATTGAACCTCGGGCTACTACGTCTACGTATGGGGGACTAACCTTTGACCTCGGAAATGCTTTTAGGGAACCTATAAACAGCGAGTTCTATCGGGAACTTGCTTATTATGAATATGTGAGGCGTTTGTTTCGCCCAGTGAGGCTTTCTGTGCAGAATACTGGCGAGGTGTCGGCTAAGAATGTCCGTGTTGAGATTGTTTTGGCTGATGATGACGGGGTATTTGCTCTTGATGAGTGCGAAGTCCCAGAACGGCCCCGGAGAAAAGGATCATTTATTTCTACTCCTGTGATAGGGGCGGTTGGGGCTGCAATACGGCGGGAACCAGGGATCGTTGAGATTTCTACCAAGGGTGAGCGTACGTCGATCGAAATTAACTGTTATGATCTTCAGCCTGGAAGGCAGGTTTGGTCAGAGGTGTTTTACATCGGAACACGAAACAATGGAGTTTCTGAGATTAATGGAAAGGTGTATGCGGACAGCCTATCAAAGCCCGCTGAGTTCCGGCTTACAGTTCAAGCAGAGATTCAATTCACCCAAATGACTGTCGACGAGCTTCGTTCTTTGAATGTGCCAGAGAGGGATTATACGGATTAAGATCCCTTTTGGCTGAAATCCGAAGAGAGTTTGGAACGGCCTTGGTTTTTTCCCAGATTGTGGTTCCGGCAGTGCCAGAGGAGAGAACCTGCCGAGAATTTTGCCTCCAAAACGGAGAATTCCGGGGACTTTAAGAAAAAATAGATGTCCCCGGTGGGAGTTGAGAAGTGATAATGCCTTTTCGAACTAGGTGTAAGCCGCTCTCTGTCTGGAGCTTATGTGCTTTGTCTTCTGTGGCCAGAATTGTGGTTCTGTTGAGACATGCTTACGCACTTGGAAAAAATGGGGTTAAGTCCCCGGCTTGCTCCGAACCCGGAGAACCACAATTCAGAGGGGAGCGTGCAGTTTGCAATTATCTGTCTATAAATAACTTAAGTGTTTTTAAGGGGGGGGGCGATTTGCCTTATCGCGAGGATTCCGCTACTCAATTTGGGCTACCGAATATTCAGGATTGTGGTTCTGAGGGGCGTCATTGGCGCGTGCTTGCTTTTTGACCGTAAAACCATATAGTGACCCATATGAAGACGACCTTGGATATTTCGGATGACTTGTTGCTGGAGGCGAAGCATGTGGCGACGAGACGTCGGACGACACTGAAGGCTTTGGTCGAGCATGCGTTGCGTCGCGAAGTTTTCCCGTCGTCTGAGCTGGAGAAAAAGCAGGATGAACAGATTGAAATCGGTCCGCGCGGCTTGCCACAGTTCAAACGAGTTGAAAAAGGACGCGTAAGCTCCGAATCGGTGTACCAACTGATGGAAGACGAGGGCATTTGAGATGTATTTGCTGGATGTGAATATGCTCATTGCGGTGCTGGACCCCCATCATGAGCATCACGACAAGGTGGTGGACTGGTTTCTGGCGAAGCATCGGGATGGGTGGGCGACGTGCCCGTTAACTGAAAATGGTTTTATTCGCATTTTCGGGCATCGCAACTATCCCAACGGCCCTGCTGATACGCTCGTAGCCCGGCGTTTGTTGATGCGTCTGTGCGCGGAACCGGGGTACGTGTTTTGGCCGGACAGCGTGTCGCTGATGGATGAGCAGCGGTTCAAGCGGTTGCCAGACTCAAAGCACCTGACTGATTTGTATCTGCTGGCTCTGGCGGTCGAAAACAAAGGAAGCCTGGTCACCTTGGATCGTCGTATCGATGCCTCATACGTTGCCGGTGGCGAAAAGGCGTACGCTATTCTGACGGCATAAACGCTTAATTTGCCAGGCTGTTGTATTCCTCCCAGAACCTACGCTTGCGTTTGTGCTTTTGCTCGATACCGAGCCAATAGGTCTGGTGAGGGGTGACGTTTTTCCAGTCGGTGATGCGTTTGGCTAATGTTTCAAGCTTGCGGGCGTAACGGGCGGCGTGGCGGTAGTACTTTGACGAGCCTTGGTCGAGGATGGGGTTGAGGTTGGCGCGGTACAGAATGCTGAGGGCGAGCGGGTATTGCTTGCCCAGCGGCTTGGCGAAGTCGAGAAGCGAGGCGCTGTATTCGCCCTCAATGCGGTCAGCGTTGTTCTCGATAATGTCGGCGGCGGTGGCCAGATCACGAGTCCGGGCGAAGTACGTGGCCTTGGTCAGCGGGCTGAAATTTCCCTCGAGAACGACCGAACGCATGCGTTTGCTTGCTTCGTCCCGCTCAGATGGAGGGATGTTGTCGAGGTAGTGTCGTGCAGACTCGAACGATGCAGACTGTTCGAACCGCTTCCAGTACTCGGTAGCAACGGCTTCTGTGTTGCCGAGCGCCTCATGGATTTCAATTAGCAGGTCACTGCGCGTGGAATGATGGGGACAAGTGTGTTCAGCCGGAATTTTGCTCAGGGCGATCTCCGGTTTGCCGCAGGTTAGGTAGACCTTCGCAACGTCGAGTGCCACGAAGGGGGCCTCATTGACTGGCTGTCCGCGCAAAGAGGCTTCTTCGTAAAGCTCAGGGTTGCCGATACTCTTGGCGATTCTCGCCAGGCGATGGCCGATTCCGCCGTAAGCTTTCGGGTCTTCCTTGGCGGTTCGCTCGCGCCATTCCTGGATGAGTTGCTGGAGCGAGTCTTCGCTGAATATGCTGGGGGCTTCGTCGATGAGTCGGCTGCGGGTGCCGTAGTCGTCTCCCTCGTACAGGTCGAAGAATATCTCCTCGGCGAGCTTGGGTTTGTCTGCGGCGATTGAGGCCGTGCCCAGCAACTGGCAGGCACGGTGATAGGTCATGCCGATGGAGCCGTTGGAGTCGTCCGCATTCTCCATGACCGCAGTGTCCGACTGGATGAAATCGTGCAGGGTGTAGAGGGCGACTGTAGGATCGGAAGGGATCAGATC
Organism: Ruficoccus amylovorans; assembly: GCF_014230085.1. NCBI lineage: Bacteria > Pseudomonadati > Verrucomicrobiota > Opitutia > Puniceicoccales > Cerasicoccaceae > Ruficoccus > Ruficoccus amylovorans. The sequence continues at coordinate 17,290 of NZ_JACHVB010000014.1, forward strand.
ACGTTCGATCACGTCAAGGATGTCGTCCAGCTGCCGGGCAACGCCGTCGCTGGCGTAGTAGTCGATGAAGTCGGACGTATTGGCGATTTCATCGATCATCCCACGCAACTCCGAGGCGAGTTCCTGGGGGTTGTCGCGCTTGAGAAACATCTCCGCGAATTGGGCAATCGTCTCGTTGCCGTCAGCCATGTGATTGATAAACGCGGCCAGTTCCGCAGCGGGGATTTTTTCTAAATTTCTGAGCCGCTCCTTAGAGAGTTCGCATACGGTGAGGGGGCGTGTGCGGGCCGGTGATTCTTTTTCTGCTTTCGCCGCGGGTTCGTCGCTGGCGGGAACGGTGATTTCGTGAATCAGAGCACCGTTGCGCTTGGCGGTCGTGAAGGCTTCACGGATTTCCGCCACCATGTTTTTGCCCAGTGCCACATTATAGCCGCGCACGAGACCATCGCAAAGGATGACGCCCCGGAACGGGTAGAGGCAGGCCTCGATGAGACAGTACTCGGGCATCATTTCCTCCAGCGGTGTGGTCAGGGAATGCACGGCGTAGAACTTGCCCGAGTCGATGTGCTGCATGGCGCAGTACTTTTTGTAGCGCTTGAGGAAGTAGAACTTCCCGTGCACGGCGAAGGGGACCACCGGGTAAAGCGGATTGGAAGCGATACTGTCGCGGGATTTGAAGTCCTCCCACTGCTCGATCAGAGTGTCCCGGGCATCGGCCCAGTCGTTTGTGCCATTGAGGGGAGCCCCTGCGACGAGCGTCAGCAGTTCCTTGTAATGGCGTAAAAAATCGGCGGAGTCTTCGGGTGGGATGAGCATCTATTACGACTTTAATCTTTTATAACGTACCGGTTTGGTCAGCTTTGTAATTACCTTTTCAGCGACTGCCTTTTTCAGCCAGGCATTTAGCTGGGTTTTGTTTACATCCAAATCTTGGGTGAGCTCTTCAACTGTCGTCGGGGATTTCAGCTTGCTAAGGATAACAGGCAACACCGCCTCATAAATCGAAGTCGGTCCTTTCTCTATGCTATGGATTGGTTGCGAAGGAATTGGATTGTCATGCACCGTTTCGTCGGATTGTGGTGATTTATCCGGGGCAGACAGGTCCTCGCTAGACATGAAGTCAAACAGTGAGGGCTGCTCTGAGGGCCTTTCCGTAGAGGCGTTGGCAATGCTGTTGCTCAAGCTCAATCTCAAATCCTCGCGTTCTATCGAGTGCGGCCATTCCAATGCGCCAAGGTCGAGTAATTCGTGGTTTCCCCGTGGCACGTCTTTATCCATTCGAACGAAGACCGGTCGTGCGTTTTTCCGCGAAAGCTCCTCTTCGGCTCCGGCCCAGGTACCACCCTTTTTATGCTCGGCACTGACGACTAAGCCGTAATCCGCCATCGCGTAGATCAGCTTGTTTCGGCCCATGGCCGTTCCCACGGTAAAACGCGCATGAGGGTGGTAGGGCGAGAGCAACAGGAGTCGGCCCTCCGCAATGGCCCGGCGGGCACTGCGCTCCACGCTTTTCTTCAAGAGGTTCTCGGCCAGTATGCCTATCGTGACGCCGCCGGCTTCAAGTGCCGCGTTCATCGAAATCAGGTCAACCCCCCGGGCACCCCCTGATACCACTGGCATGCGGTTGTACGCGCACAGTTCGGCAACTTCACGGGTGAAGGTTTCGGCGGCCTGATCGATATTGCGAGAGCCGACGATGCCCAGTCCGCCACCACTCAACAAGGAACGCTCTCCGGCTCCGAACAGCAACGCGGGAGCCTTATCTTTAAGATGTTGTTTGTAGCGGGCAGGATAGTCCAGATCGCTCCGACTGAGCACCCAGATACCGTTGCGCTGCCATTCCTCTACGGCAAATCCGAGTTGCACGCCCCGACCAAGGAGGGAGTTGAGGCGTTGTTTGTCGATGCCTGTGCCCAGGGAAACCTCTGCAAGAGCGTCTTGCCTTAGCAAAACAGCCGGGCGTTTTTTCTCCCCGATGAGCCAACGCACGAGCGAGGAATACTCCGTCAACGTCAGCGGACTGACGGAACGGTCTTTCCCGAACACCCCGCACAGCAGAATCACCGCTTTTGTATCTTCTGTTAAAAAGTCGTTTTCCATTTAGTCCATCCTCGGGCTGTTTAAGGCTAAGGCCATGGGATACACGGCGGAGCATCCCGCCTGTCGCAACAAGGCCGATGCCACGGTGAAAGTCCATCCGGAATCGACCATATCATCGACCAGGAGGCAGGGCGGGTAGTCTTTGGGCTCCAGGTTTATGTTGAATGCACCATCCAGGTTTTTGACCTGCTGGTAGCTGTTAACCATCTCTTTCTGCGGCCTGTTCGCCTGTATTTTTTCAATGCCTGCGACGAACGGTATGCCTAACACTTTTGCCAGCCTTGCCGCAAAATCGGGCACTAGTTCGGGGTGGCTCAGCGAGGGGATGCAGGTTACCCATTGGGGCGCCGGATCAGGAGTCCATTCCTGCAGCATCTCCACGCAGGCGCTCACCAGTTGGTCGGCAAATCGATGAGTCTGGTATTTGCCATCGGCAACAAGCAGCCCCCATCCGGCATCACGCCAAAGGCTTAATGCGCGGCCTTCTTCGGCAAGTTGATCCTGCGGGATGCGATATCCTCCCAAAGGAGATTGAGTAAACATATCCTTGGCGGGCCAGTTTTTTCTGGGCGTAAGCGGCTGATGGCTCCTGCGCAGAAACAGCCCGGCCCGATTGGCCAAGTCGTCATCGTAGGTCTCATCCAGCAGTAGCGCGGGGTTGCAGTTTCTGCACTGGCCGCAAGCCGTGGGAGCAGGGTCATCCAGCGCAGCCTGCAAGAACGCCATCAGGCAACCGGTGTGCGCCATGTAGGCGCGCATCTGCTGCTGCTCCGCCCGCCTGATCGCGGTGATGGCGTTCACGTTTGCCTGATCGATCTGATAATGAACGGCGGCAGCTGTTGCCTGCCATTTGGTGCCGATCTTTGTAATCGGCGAGGGGGACTCCACAGTCAGGTATTTGATGGTTTTTTCAATCTGGCTTTGCTTCAGGTTCAGCTCACGTTGCATTTCCGGGGCGGAAAGCCCGTTCTCGGATTCCTCCAACGCGCCGAGAATTTCAGAAATATGCTCTTGGGGCGGGAACGCATTGCCGATGAAGAAATTCGCGATCGGGTCGTCCTCTTCGCCGCAAAGCAAAATGCCATAGGCTTCATCGACGGCACGACCCGCCCGGCCAACCTGCTGGTAATAGTGAACCACAGATGAGGGGCGCTGAAAGTGGATGACGAACCCCAGATCCGGTTTATCGAAACCCATCCCCAGAGCAACCGTTGCGACCAGCACCTTGATCGTGTTGTTCAGGAGTTGCTGCTCCAGTGCTTCCCGGTCAGGCTTGTCTGCGTGGTATGCCCTGGCGGAAATTTCATTGATCGAAAGCCACTCGGCGAGGCGATCCGCATCGCGTTTTGTCAGCGTGTAAACGATGCCGCTTCCGGGGAGAGTGGGGATGGTCTTCGCCAGCCAGGCCATCCGGGCCGCCGGGCTGGGCATGTTGATATTCTGGAGCTTCAGGCTCTTGCGAACGAGCGTTCCTCTTTGCAGGACAATCTTTTCGCCAAGCTGCGATTGAACGTCGTTTACGACGCGGTCATTGGCGGTGGCTGTCGTTGCCAGGACCGGCACGTTCGATGGAACCGCCTGAAGCACCCGCACGATCCGGCGGTAGTCCGGCCTGAAATCGTGTCCCCAGTCGGAAATGCAATGCGCCTCATCGACCACGAAAAGCCCGATGTTGCTGGCTATTTTCGCCAGAACATTCTGGCGAAAAGCGTCGTTGGCCAATCGTTCCGGTGAGATTAACAGAATATCCACCTGATTCGCCACCACCTCACTTAGAATCTGTGGCCACTCCTCATCGTTCGAGCTGTTGATCGTGCGGGCTCTCACACCAATGCGCTCTGCCGCCTCGATCTGGTTCCTCATGAGTGAGAGGAGGGGAGAGATCAGCAGTGTCGGGCCCGCCCCCTCTTCACGCAAGAGCTTGGTCGCGAGGAAGTAGACCATGCTTTTGCCCCAGCCCGTGCGCTGCACGACGAGAACGCGGTTTCTGAGTAGGAGCTGCTCAATGCTTTCCCATTGGCCGTCGCGAAATGAGGCATCAGGGCGGGAAAGCGCCGTCTTTAAGTAAGATTCGGCGCGTTGGCGCATCTGTGAGGAGTGGCGTGTCATACGTCCACCACCTTATATGAATGCGTTAGTTTGAGGAGCGTATCCTTCGCTCGACCAAAATTTTCAAACTGTGGTTCCGGCGGGAAGGAGCGCGAGAATCCGTAGAGAAATATACGGAAATTTAGGGCAAAAGCGTAATCTTTATTCGAAAAACGCTCGCTTACACAAGCGAGAGAAACAGTCTCAAGTTTCTCGTATGCCTTGCAAACCACTGATTAATAGCGCGTTGCGGGGTGCCGCGGCTGTTGTCGTCATTGTGGTCCTGACGGGGCTGAAATTACGGATAAAAAAAGAGTGGGGTGGTAGACCGGATTTGAACCGGCGACCCTCGGTACCACAAACCGATGCTCTAACCAACTGAGCTACTACCACCACAGGTTGAAGCCGAAAAGAAAACCGGGAGCGACGGGGGTTGTCAATCCTTTCGAGGCGGGAATTTGCGTTTTTCTTGATGACGCTGGCCGGTAAAGAAACTGCCGCGAATGAAAGTAAGGGCAGGCGCATTGAGGGCGCCGTATGCTGAGGCCTCAGACTCTGGTGGTGAAGGGCCCAAGGGGCGGAGCAGGAAAAATTACTTGGCCGCTGGTGAGGTGGTTTCGGCAGTGGGAGGTTGGAGGGTCGGATCACCTTGGAGATAACCGAGGGAGGTCAGGAATTTATCAGTTTCGAGCAAGGTCAGATAAAAATGTTCCGGGTGGCTGGTGTTGAAGAAGCCGTGTGTCTGGTCCTGGTAGAGATGGAGGTCGCAGCGGACACCGTTTTGTTCCATCCGCGTCTTGTAGGTTTCGGCGGTGGAGACGGGGATCAGGTTATCTTTGGTCCCAAGGAAAATAACAGTCGGCGGGGCGTCGGCATCGATGTTGTTCATCGGGGAAAAGGCTTCCCAGTACTCCTTGACGCGGTCATGACCGTAGCCGCCGGGGCCATTGTCAATGACGGGGTTGAAAAGCACGAGGGCATCCGGGCGGCAACTGACCGAGGTGTCGCTGTCCTCATCAAAGCCTTTGGCCAGCGCGGTGGCGGCGGCGACTTGCCCGCCGGCAGAGCCTCCGCCGGCAGCGATACGGTCGGGGTCGATCCCGAGCTCGGCGGCGTGGGCACGAACCCAGCGCATGGCGGATTTTCCGTCCATGACGGCTTCTTGCGGGGTGGTGCCGTGGCTGTTTTTCGTGCGGTACTGGGCGGCGATGGCCACGATACCCCGGGAGGCCAGGTACTCGCAGTGCGAGTAAAACTGGCTGGGGCCGCCAGTGACCCAGCCCCCCCCGAAAAAGAAGACGATGGCCGGGGTTTTGTCGGTTGGCTTGTGGCCCTCAGGGTAAAAGACGGAGAGCGTGAGCTCGCCTTTAGTCGTGTCTTTGTACGGGATCACGGTATCCGGGGTGGGGGACTGCGAGTAAAGGGAGGTCATGGTCAGCAGGCTGGCCAGACAGGGGATAACCAAGCGGGCGAAGTGAGCTTTAAACATATCTATGGACATTCAGCCGCGCCTGCCAATCGGAAGCAAGTGGTTTTTCCACGGGACCGTTTCCTGGTCGGGGAAGTAAACCATTTTTTGCCGGGCAAAGAGTGCGCTTGCCATGCAACTATGTGCTCCTACTGTGGTTGTAACCCTTTAGCCCGTGCGCAGTTGCCAGCCGGGTATTGCTTATGGCACAGACCAAACATAACCCCGTCGTCATGGTGGCGCTGCTCATCGGTGCTGTCGGCGTCGTCGCGGCGTTGTTGTTACTGGTGCGTGGTGGTGGCTTTGACGGGCTGGAGAATTTCCCCGCGCAGAGCTACCGCAGTCAGCCTGCGAACCTGCTCGGCAACGAGTACAGGCTCAGTGCCCAGATCCACTCGCAACTGGAGTGGCAAGAGGGAGTTGGCCGCTTGCTGGCTGTGGTCCCTGACGGGGAGAGTCAGCGCCTGCCGGTTTTTGTGCCCGACTCGCTGGGCATGAGTATCCACCCGGGGCAACGCTACCGGATGAAGGTCGCCATCCGGCAGGGTGGGCTTGTCTATGTGGAGGATCTTGAGAAGTATTAACCGCCCCGGACGAAAGACGCTTTATGTTTTTTTCACCCCTCAACCGTCCGAACATCCGAACCGCCTCGACCCGGAAGGGGGGGCTGGCCATGCTTCTGGGTGTGTTCGTTTTTACCGCCAGCCTCGCGGGGCAGGCTCCTCCCGGGAGCGCAGTGAGGGATCCGTTTACCGGCGGCGGGGCACCGGCAAATGCCACCCCGGCCCAGGCTGCTCCCGTGTCGCAGCCGACCAACGCCAACACGATGAATGTCGGCGGCGGTGGCGGGATGTTTGAGAGTGAGACCCTGCGGCAGTTTTCCAAAGACCTTTTCGACACGGACAGCGACTCGGTGGATTTCGAGGAGGGCACGCTCAACTGGAAGGGCCGGACCTTCAGCATCGGAAATTCGCGCCTCGTGCGGGCGCGCTTCGAGCGTTACCTGGCCACCCCGGCGCTGCCCGATGACGACGATGTTTACCTCGGGATCATTGCCCGCATCCACGAACTGCTTTCCCAGGTCGGCGCGGGCGAGGTCAAGGATGCCCAGCAGATGAACGACGAGCTTTTCGAAGCCTGGCAGCTGTTGTTCGTGGCGGCGCGCTACGAGATGGACGGGGGCACCTCGCTGGTCATCGCCAATCAGGTTTACAACGTGTGGCGCATCCGCGACGAGAACGTCAACCTCGACAAGGCCCAGAGCATGATCGAGGTCGAGCAGAAGAAGATTCAGGAGGAACTGGTCAATAGCGACTGGTTCCGCAAGAGCGAGTTCGACAAGGTGCAGCAGCTCAAGGCCGAGGGGCGGCATAGCGGTCAGATGTTTGACGGGGTGACGGAGGCGACTTTCCGGGCCGAGCAACTGGCCGAGACTCAGGTCCGCCTGACCAACCTGGAAACCCAGCGCGTGACCAATGGCCTCCAGGCCAAGCTCCAGTTCCAGACGCAGATACTCAACATGCTGCTCTCGCGCCGTTTCGAGCACTGCCTGATCGGGTGCATGTTTTACCGCTACGCCTTCAAGGGCTCGCACATGGAAATGATCGTCGGCAAGGAGCAGCTTCAGGGCTTCGTGCCGGTGTCAAATTTCTCCCCCACGGTGGAGACGCTGGAGTTCGCGGCCCGCGAAGCGATGTCAGATGTCAAAAGCGGGATGCGGGCCGTGGAGACTCTTTACGACAGCAACGAGCGCTTCGCCGCGCTGGAGCGCCTGCAGGAGACCTATTATCTGGGCGAGTACATGCCGCAGGTGCTGGAGTTCCCGCCGGAGAAAAAGCGCGAGTTGCTCAAGCTCTACCGCCTCGTGCGCGAGATGCAAAACCTGGCCGATCTGAAGGACTACGGCGCGATCGACACCACGGTGGCGCAGATCAAGGAACTGGCCTACGATTTCCCCAGCGCACGGGTGCTCTCGGCCGTGCGCTCGGCCCAGCGCCTGAGTAACCTTTCCCTGCTTTCGGCCCAGCAGGCGTTGGCCATGGGGCAGACCGACAAGGCCGAGGCCTCCCTGGCCCGCGCGACCGAAGTCTGGCCGCTGAACCCGGCGATCAAGACCTTTACGCTCGATATTGCCAGCCGGGCCGACATCTCGACTCAGGCGACCCTGATGTTTGACCAGCTCTACACACGGGAGGATTTTAGGCAGATCTACGACCGGCGCACGGAGTTCGCCGCCGCGCTCATGCAGGATCCGCTGCGTTCCGAGCAGTTGCAGAAAGTCGCCGAGCGCATCGGCACGGTCGATATGTTGATCGCCGCCGCTCAGGAGCAGTCCGAACAGGAAAACGCCTACGAAGCCTGGGAAATGCTCCTGCGGGCGAGCGAACTCGAGCCCAAGGACCCCGAACTGGCCCGGACCAAGGCGGCGGTCGCCCCACGGGTGTCGGATTTTGTTGGGGCCATTGATGCCGCCGAGCGAGCCGAGGCTAATGAACAGTACGCGGTCAGCCTCAGCCGTTACCTGGCCGCGCAGGACATTTACCCGGCCTCAAAGAGCTGCCGTGTCGGTATCGAGCGGGTCAGCAAGAAGCTCATGGCGCAGGTGCGGGCTTCCGGCGAAGGCATCGCCACCCGGTAACGATCTGAGAATTGCGGGCTGACGGCCTTACTTGTCTTTGCTTTCGGGGCCGGTAATCGAGTCGCGAATGGTCGTGAGCAGCCCGTTCCAGAAGCCCTTTTTTTCCCGTTCCTCGGTGGGCTCTACCTCGATCCCCTGGTAGTGCTCCTTGATCTCCTGCAGGCTGTTGTAAACCTCGTAGCGTTCGATCTCGTTGCGCATGAAGATCGTTCGCAGCGGATAATCATAGTAGATGTTTTCATCTACCACGACAAGGTAGTTGTCGCGCGTGTCCTCCCCCAGGCATTTGAAGATGTACTTGGGCGGATAGATCACGGATTCCTTTCCGCCGAGATGGGTCTGCTTGCTGGGGTGCTTGTACTTGACCGGGTCGATGATGAATTTCTCCATCAGGGCGAAGCGGCCGTTGCGCAGGTACGCCGGGTCCGTGAAGTAGCGATAGGCGTAGTAGGCGCCGACGAAAATCGCGATGACAAGCAGGATACGGGCATAACCTATGATCGTCTCCTTGAATCGCCGACGGTCGCGCTCGATCTCGAATTTGGACCGGTGGCGTCGTGGAGAAGGCGGAGGGACGGGTGGCCTTGCGGGCGGCTGCTTATGGTTTTGCTCGTTGTTCTTACCAAACAGGGGAATCTTGTCGGGCATCGTCAGTGCTCCTGGCTAAAGATGATTTCCTCGGGGGAGGTGTCGGGAGTCAGGTAAAGGTAGTAGCCACCAAAGAGAATGCGGGCGACGGGGTAGCCCTCGCTCTCATAGGGGAAACTGGCGGTGTAGTAGGGGGTAGACGGGCTGGCCGTGGTGAACCATTCATCCATCTGGTCGGCGTTGAGGGCGTTGAAGCTTCTCCATGCCTCCTGGCACTGCTGGTGGTTGGTTGCCAGCTCACTACCGCTATTCTGCGGAAATTGGTCCTGCGCGCCTTCGAGTGTGGGGAGAAAGTCCCGGTACTGTTGGAGCCAGGTCCGGTTGGCCATGCTCTGGGCACGGACCTGGGCGTCGGTGCTTTTCTGGTAAGGCTTGTGCAGTTCGATCCAGTTGAGCTCCGCGTTGAGCTTTTCGCGGATGAAGGGCAGCGAAGCCCCGAGGTTGAGCGGGTCGGCCTGCATCGTCAGCGAGTAGAAAGTGTCGTAGAGGTCCGGGCTCATCGAGTGGGTGTTCTGCTCGCCGTAGCGGGCGACGATGGTTTCGCGCGGGCCGCATTCGGATTGCCCGCCGATGGGTTTGCTGAAGTAAAGTTTCGGCGGGAATTTCGCGAGGATGTTGTTCCACTGCTGGGCCTGTTCGGCGGTGAGTCCGTTGTTTTGGAGGCGCTCCGAGGCGGCCATCAGGTCGTGAAAACATTCGCTCTGGCTCAGCATCAACCGATGGATACGGGCAGGCAGGCTGTTGACCGAAATGATCTCAATCGGGCCCTGACGGTAAATTTCCACCCGTTCGAGGACCATGGTCCCTTGCGAAGGGCCTTGCGCGACCGGGACTTCCGGCTCCAGCGGTTGACCAATCTGTAAGGGTGCGCTGATCGCCCCCTTGAGGTAGAAATACGCTCCCGCGACGATCGCCAGGACAACAATGCCCAGAAAGACGACGAGAAGGATTCCGGCTGTGCGAGCCCGCCGGAAACCGGCGGCGGATGGCGGGAGCGAACGCATAGTGTATTATTTCGTAAAGCCTACCGTGTTGGTCAATGATTCATTTTGGTTTTATGGATATTGTTTGTATTAGCGTCGCTAATCGTTACTTTTTGCCTTTTCGCAGACGGCTGGAATGGCGTATGAATAAACGATGAGCACTTCTTCTGAAGGACCCGTGTTTGCCGATCCGCGTCGCCGGGCAACGGCCCTGCGAGAGCTGCGCAAGGCCATGACGGCGGGGGCTGTCGATACAGCTGATGAGGCCCGGCGAGTGGCTTCGCTGGATACCTGCCGGCTGGCTCATCTGCCCGAGGCGGTTATCCGTCCGGCCAACGACGAGGAAGTGGCTACCGTGCTGCGCCTGGCCAACCGCTACCGGGTCCCGGTCACGGCGCGTGGAGCCGGTTCGGCCACGACGGGGGCGGCGACTCCGATCCGCGGGGGCTGGGTGCTCGACTTGTCCGGCTGGGACGAGATTCGCATCGATGCGGTCAGCGGCTACGCCCATGTCGGGGCCGGGGCCATCAACGCCAAAATCAACGAGGCGGCGGAAAAAAAGGGCTGGTTTTACCCGCCCGACCCATCCTCGAAAGGGTACTCGACCATCGGCGGAAACATCGCCTGCAACGCAGGCGGGCTGCGCGCGGCCAAGTACGGCGTGACCCGCGACTACGTAGTGGCGCTGGAAGGCTTTCTGCCCACGGGCGAACCGGTGAAGTGGGGGCTGCCGCTGAAAAAATACGTTTCCGGTTTTAACCTGCGGGACCTGTGGATCGGCTCGGAGGGAATGCTCGGGGTTGTCACCCGGGCTACGCTCAAGCTCATTCCCGCTCCCGAGACGCGGGCGACTTTTCTGGCGGCTTACAAGGACGAGGCGGCGGCTCTGCGCACGGTGCGCGAGGTGCTCAAGGCCCGGCTGGTGCCTTCGATCCTGGAGTTTATCGACCGGCAGACGCTCGACTGTTTCCTGCGCAAGCATGAGAAGGCCGGAACGCTTGGCTCGCTGCCGTTCCGGGTGAAGGCTGGTGACCCGGCCCCGGCCATGCTGTTACTGGAAGTCGATGGCGACGCCGGACAGGTGCGACGCCAGAAAACCGCCGTGCGCGAATTGCTTGGCGCGAAGGCGCTCTGGCTGCGCCAGGCGCGGGATGAGGAGGAGGCCGAGGCGCTCTGGCGCATCCGCCGGACCTGCTCGCAGGCCATGTTTCAGATGGGTGACACCAAGCTCAACGAGGATATCGTGGTGCCGCTGGAGTCTCAGCTTCCACTCCTCAAGTACACCCTCGAAGTGCGCAAAAAGACCGGACTGGCGACACCGACCTTCGGCCACGCCGCGGACGGGAATTTCCACGTGCATGTGATGTTCGACTGGGGCGATGCAGACCAGCGCGAGCGAGCCAGGGAGTCCATCGAACTGATTATGCGCAAAGTGGTCGAACTGGGGGGCGCCATCACCGGCGAGCACGGGATCGGGCTGGCCAAGAGCCCCTTCCTCAGCCTCCAGCACACCGAGGCTGAAATCGGTGCCATGAAACGGATCAAGGACGCCCTCGACCCGAACGGGATTCTCAACCCCGGGAAGATGTTCGAACCCTTCGACATGTGGCTCCAGCCCCGCGACCGGGCCTGGCGCTTCCCCTGGGACCATTGAGCTGGGAAGGCGTTTGGATTACTTTCTGCTGAGAGTGAAGGTGTTGATCATTTCGTCAACCGCCTCGACCATGGCTTTGTGGTCAGCGGGACGGCTCCAGCCCTGAATGGAGTAGAGCATGTCGCCCGGCCCGAGCGTGGCCACATAGAGGAATTGCCAGCTCTCGGCGGCGGCAGGTGTTTGCGTCGGGGTGGAATTGTCGGTGGCGGTGTCCGAAGTGTTGGCGGTCGCCGGGGTAAAAGGATAATCGAAGCGCGCCGTCAGCCAGATCCATTTGCGCCCGAGGACGCTGCGCGTGTCCACCGAGACCTCGTCCGCCCCCTCGGTCATGGAACCGGCGGCCCAGGTCCCGAAGGCTGACAGGCTTCCCTGCCGCAAGGGCGCAAAGGTCACACCGCCCGGCCCGCGGTAGCAATCCGCCGTGAACACCATGAACGGCGAGGGGGCGTGGGGGGCGGCTTCGTTTTTAGGGAACAGCAGGATGTCCTCACCGCCGGTGCTGTAGTAGGCGCGGTAATTGGGGCGGCGGTAGAGCAGCAGATCGGCCCGGAGCTTTTGTTCAAGCGCCTGTGTCTGGACCAGCCCGGCAAAGGCCGCCGCCTCCTCCGTCCGGAGCCACTCCGGGGTGTAGGCTACATGCGGGAGGTATTCGGGCAGGTGGATGGCTTTGTAGCCACGTGGAATGTCAACCGAGTAGGGCAGGGAGCCGCCTATCGCGTTGCTGATGGAGCTGTCGGTGATGGTGGCCGGTTCGGGTGTGAAGCAGCCGCTCCACACAGGCAGGCTGAGCAGGAGCCCGGCGGCGATGATACGCCCGGCGAAAGGACGAAAGCCGGTGATGCGGTCGGTGAGAGCGGACGGCATAAGCTGCTAAAAGAGCGTCCCCGTGGCAACCTGTCAGCGGTAAACTGCCGTTCTGGGGTTTTTAGGCCATTTTAACAATGCAGCCTACCAGGCAGAGAAAGCATGCACGAAGCACACCAAGGCGTTCGTTACCGTTCTTGCGAAGGGACGAAGTTCCGTCTCAAAAGTTTTTTGGGGAGAGCGCGAGAGGGTGTTTTTTTTCAAAAAACACCCTCTCGCCTAACCCTCAAAGCTTCGCGGGCGGGTTTACGCCGGTTTGTGCTGGAGGCGGTTGAAGGCCGAGACGAGGGCCTTCAGGCCGGCGATCTCGATGGAGGTGTCGATCCCGCAGCCCCACAGCAGGCGTCCATTGTCCACGTCCTGGAGTTGGATGTAGGCCGCGCTGTTGGAGGCCGAGCCCTTGCCTACCGAGTGCGAGCGGTAGTCGGTCAGGCGGAAGTTTTTCCAGCCCTGATGCTCGATGGCATCGACGAAGGCGCTGATCGGGCCGTTGCCAGTGCCCTCGATCTGGAGTTCCTTACCCTCGTAAACGACCTGGGCGATGCAGCGGACCATGCCGGGTGTTTCCGTCTGGTGGAACAGCTCGTACTCGCCCAGGGACAGCGGCTTGGACAGGTTGACGAAGTGCGCCTCGAAGACCTCGCGGATTTCGTCGGCGTTGAGTTCCTTCTGCTGGCGGTCGGCTTCGTCGTTGACGATCTTGCCCACTTCCGGGTGCATGCTCTTGGGCAGCTCCAGGCCGTGCTCGGTGTCCATGATGTAGGCCACGCCGCCCTTGCCGCTCTGGCTGTTGATACGGATGATGGCCTCGTAGGTGCGGCCCAGGTCCTCGGGGTCGATGGTCAGGTAGGGAACCTCCCAGACCGGGTCGGACTCGGCGGATTTTTTCCGGCGGTCCAGGCCCTTTTTGATCGCGTCCTGGTGGCTGCCGGAAAAGGCCGTGAAGACCAGCTCGCCGCCATAGGGGTGGCGCTCATGCACGCTCATGCGGGTGCAGCGTTCGTACACCTCGCAGATGTGCGGCAGGTTGGAAAAGTCCAGCCCGGTGTCGATGCCGTGGCTGTTCATGTTCAGGGCGACATTGACGATGTCGAGGTTGCCGGTGCGCTCGCCGTTGCCGAAGAGCGTGCCCTCGACCCGGTCGGCCCCGGCCAGCAGGCCCAGCTCAGTGGCGGCCACGCCGGTGCCGCGGTCGTTGTGGGTGTGCAGGGAGATCCAGACCTTTTCGCGCCCCTTGACCGTGCGGCAGAAGTACTCGATCTGGTCGGCGTGGACGTTGGGCGTGGTCCACTCGACGGTCGCGGGCAGGTTCAGGATCATGCGGCGCTCGACGGTGGGCTTCCACACGTCCATGACGGCTTCGCAAATCTCAATCGCGTAGTCGATTTCGGTGTCGTTAAAGCTTTCCGGCGAGTACTCCATGGTGATCTCGCTGCCTTCGGCCTCGGCCTCATCGGCCAACTGGCGCACCAGTTGGGCTCCCTTGACGGCGATGGCCTTGATGTCGTCCTTGCTGGAGTCCGAAAAGGTGATCTTGCGCTGCAAGGGCGAGGTGGAGTTGTAGAGGTGCACGATGGCGCGCTTGACCCCTTTCAGCGCTTCGAAGGAGCGCCGGATCAGGTGTTCGCGGGCCTGGACCAGTATCTGCACCTGCACGTCGTCAGGGATCTCGCCCTGCTCGACCAGACGGCGCAGGAAGTCGAACTCCGTCTGCGAGGCCGAAGGGAAGCCCACCTCGATCTGTTTGAAGCCGACCTGCACGAGCAGGCGGAACATCTCCAGTTTTTCCTCGATATTCATCGGGATGGCGAGGGCCTGGTTGCCGTCGCGTAAATCGACGCTGCACCAGATGGGTGCCTGTTCGATGACGCGATCCGGCCATTGGCGGTCCTTCAGCGGGATGCTGAAGCGCCGGTGGAAGGGGACGTATTTACGAATACTGGAGGGTTTCATGGAAAACGGCGTGAAAAAGATTAACGCTAGATAAACCGGAAAAAGCACACAAGCGTGCAATGCGATGGGGACACAATGAGCCGTGGCGGCTGTTTGTTATCATGTGTCCGTCTGGCCGTCCAACGGCCGGGCCCCGCCCAGGGGGCATGTGTCATCCCGCAACTCCCCCTCAGGGGAGAAGCGCCAAACCAAGAAGGCGGCGGAATGCGTAAGCGTCCATGATGCGGGGAACTATCAGCCTGGCGGGGGCGCTTGTCAAGGCTTCGCTTTGGGCCTGTTCGGGGCCAAGGTGATATTTTTGCTGCCATCCCCACAGGAACCAACTAGAAGGACGTTATTATGCCATTGGTAGGCAAAACCATTATTCTCGGAGTCACCGGCTCTATCGCTGCTTACAAGGCGGCGGACCTGGCCTCCCAGCTCACGCGCATGGGGGCGGAGGTCCACTGCGTGATGACACACTCGGCGGCGAAAATCGTTGGCCCGATCACGCTCCAGACTCTCTCGCGCAACCCGGTCGGTGTCGACCTGTGGCGCGAGGGCGAAGGCTGGCAGCCCGGCCACATCGAGCTGGCCGACAAGGCGGACCTGCTGCTGGTCGCCCCGGCCACGGCGAACACGATTGCCTGTTTCGCCCAGGGACTCGCGCCGGATTTACTTTGCTCGATCTACCTGGCGACACTGGCCCCGGTCATGATCGCCCCGGCCATGAACGGTAAAATGTTCCGTCACCCGGCCACCCAGTCCAACATCAAGCTCCTGCGCGAACGCGGCGCGACCTTCATCGAGCCTCAGGCCGGCGGCATGCTCGCCTGCGGCTACGAGGGCGAGGGCAAGCTCGCCCCGGTCGAGCAGATTATCGCCCGCGTGGTGGCGTTTTTCAGGGAGTAGGCGGCGGGTGTTCTGTGTTTTCGCGTTATGGGTAATAGATAATTAACCACAGAGGACACAGAGAGCACAGAGTTTTTAAGGGAGGTGCACCGGTCAGTTCTGTGCTTTGGAGGTTTTTTTGCGGCTACAGTATTTTTCAACTACGCGAAAAGGCATTTTCTTCCTTACTTCCCGATCTTCCTGTTAAAACTCCCAGATTTCAAAACGGGCGAGAAGTGCCATTTCCTTCTCTGTGCTCTCTGTGTCCTCTGTGGTTAAAATCAAAAAAAACAGCAGGAGCGCATCTTTCGATAACCCAGTTGTAGAACAGCTGTGGGTGTGCGTGACTAGGCCCGGTAGCCGGTTAGCTGGATTTTTAACCGGCGGGCTTCTTCGAGGACGGCGGGCTTGTCGAGAATGATGGTGTTGTCGGCCTCGACGGCGGCGTGACGGATGTTGGCCGAGGCGAGGCTTTCCAGGGTTTTCAGGCCGAAGACCGGCACGTCGAAACGGTAATCCTGCGCGGGCTTGACGGTCTTGACAAAGAGCGGGTCGCGGGCCTCAAAGGTGCCTGCGCGGGCGAGCATCTGGTCCGTGCCCTCGAAGCCCTCAACCGCCAGCACCGTACCCCGGCTGACCACAACGCCCTGGCCGATGTCGAGCCGGGCGACCTCTTTGGCTATGCGGATGCCGTGGGCGAGGGTTTGCGGGTCGATCCGGTCCCGGCCACCGGTCATGACGCCCTCGTCGGCAAGTTGGTCTTCGAGAAAGGCGCGGGCGTCGAGTTGGCAGACGCCGATTTTCCCAATCTCCGCCGCCAGCGCCCCGAAGATCGACTCGGCGTTGCGCTCCTTGAGCGAGGCGAGGATGGCCACGGCTTTGAGGTCGGGGTGCAGCCCCTTGAAAAGGCGGCGCGGGGTGATCTGCCCGGCCATGACGGCGTAGCGTGCGCCGTGACGTTTGAGCGCCTTTAGCATGTGGCCGACCTGGCCGACCTTTATCATGGAGCGGTCGGCCTCGGGAAAGCTGTCGTAAAAATCGACCGAGGTCTCGCCGTGAAAGGCGACCAGACGCAGGGGAACTCCGGCGGCACGGGCTTTCTCAGCCAGGAGCACCGGGTAGCGCCCCTTGCCCGCGATGATGGCCAGCGGCTGGGCGGGGTCGAAGTCCGCCGGGAGAAAGGGGCTGGAGTTCGTGGTGCTCAATTGTGGATCATGAAATCGTTTTTGGCCGCGCTACGGGCGGAGGACTTGGGGATGCGGACCTGGGTCTCCCAGCCGTCGTCTTCGTCGGGGGAGAAGACCACCAGCCGGTAGTTGGTCTGCGCGGTCGCGATTTGGTCGCTGACGGCCTTGCGCTCGGTCGTATCGAGCGTGCGGAGCATGCCGGAGGTGGACAGGTTGCTGGTCTTGCCGAGGTCGAGCCACTGGCCGCTCTGGAGGACGAGCGGACGCCCGGAGTTGCGGCTCAGGCGCATGGTGCCGTCGAGCATGGCCACCTGCGGCGGGGCGCTGTCGAGTGAGACGATCATCGCGCTGACCCGGCCGCTGAGCGTGCCGGAGGGAAGCTCGATCGTCAGGCTGGAGGTGGCCCGCGGCTGGACCTGGGCCAGTGCGAAACCGCCGCGCTCCAGCTTGAGTTCGATCTGCGAGCGGGCCATTTCCACGTTGTCGGTGGTGGCGGCGGAGCCATCCGGCAGGGCCTGCCTGAACTTGACCACGTTCAGTGTGGTGTCCGGTTCGAGCACGAGGGCCATGCGGTTGGAAAAGACCAGGCAGGAGCGACCGCTGGGGCCGCTGACGATGGTCTGGCCCACCGGGTCGAAGGATTCGTGCTTGGACAGGTCGCGCCCGTCGGCGGTGAGACTGCCGGAGAGGCCCTTGACGAAGGCGATGCCCCCGCGTGTTTCGTCGGCCCGCAGACCCGCGCCGCAGAGCAGGGCGAGTCCGAGCAGGCAGAAAAAGCGGAGGGCGGGGCGGCGGCTCATTTCACGACCAGATTGACGATTTTGCCCGGCACGTAAATCTCTTTCACCACGGTCTTGCCCTCGGTCTGCGCCAGCACGCGCTCCAGGCCCTTGGCTTGCGCGAGGATGTCCTCCTTGGCCAGGTCCTTGGACACTTCCAGTTCGCCGCGCAGCTTGCCGTTGACCTGGACGATGATTTTGACCGTGTCGTTGACCAGCAACGACTCGTCGCAGACGGGCCACGGGGCGGCGGAGACGCCCCCGGCCGCGCCGCCGAGGCGTTCCCATAGCTCTTCGCACAGGTGCGGGGCCAGCGGGGCCAGAAGCTGGATAAAGGTCTTGGCGGTCTCGCGGTTCATGCGCCCGGCCTTGGAGATGGCGTTCAGGCAGATCATTAGCTGCGAGATGGCGGTGTTGAAGCCCAGCGCGGTGTAGTCGGCGGTGACCTTTTTGATCGTCTCGTGCAGGACGCGCAGGGTCTCCGGCGATTCGGGGGTGTCGTCCACGCGGGCGGCGACAGAGCCGTCCTCGGCGATGACTTCGCGCCAGAGCTTTCTGAGGAAGCGCACCACGCCCTCGATGCCCTGCGTGTTCCAGGGCTTCATCGCCTCCAGCGGCCCGAGGAACATCAGGTAAAGCCGCAGGCTGTCCGCGCCGTACTGGGCGATGATGTCGTCGGGGTTGACGACGTTGCCCCGGCTCTTGGACATCTTTTCGCCGTCTTCACCGAGAATGATCCCCTGGTGGAAAAGCTCGGTGAAGGGCTCAGGCGTCTTGAGCACGCCCTCGTCGTAGAGGAAGCGGTGCCAGAAACGCGCGTAAAGCAGGTGCAAGACGGCGTGCTCCGCGCCGCCCACGTAGAGGTCGGGCATGCCCCAGTAGTCTTCCTTCTTCGGGTCGATGAGCGCCTCGGCGTTCTTCGGGTCGATGTAGCGCAGGTAGTACCAGCACGAGCCCGCCCATTGGGGCATGGTGTTGGTTTCGCGCAGACCCTCGACCAGCCCGCTTGTATCGGAAAGTTCCTTGCGTGCCGTGACGTTGCCTGTCGCCGGGTCGATGGCGACCTCCAGCCACTCGGGGATGTTGGCCAGCGGGCTTTGCCCGTCGGGCGAGGGCTGATAGCTCTCGGTCTCGGGCAACGTGAGTGGCAGGGCACTCTCGGGCAGCGGCACGGCAAACCACTTTTTCCCGTCCATCGTGCAAGTCACCGGCTCCTCGGGCAGCAGGCCCGCGAAGGCCGCCCCGGAGGCAACTGTGGCGTAATCGGCCTCGGAGACCCAGACGATGGGGAAGGGCTCGCCCCAGTAGCGCTGGCGCGAGAAGAGCCAGTCGCGCAGCTTGAAGTTGACCGTGGCCTTGCCGCGGTTTTCGGACGCGAGTTTGTCGGTGATCTTCTTTTTCGCGGCGGTGACATCCAGGCCGTCAAGCAGGCCGGAGTTGATTAATTTTCCGTCGCCGGTGTAAGCCTCGGTGAGTTCGCCTCCGTGCCTCTGTGCCTCTGTGTGAGTCTCATCCGAAATGACCTGAACGATTTTTAACCCAAACTCCTTCGCAAAGGCGAAGTCGCGCTCGTCGTGGGCGGGGACGGCCATGATCGCGCCGGTGCCGTAGCTCATGAGCACGTAGTCGGCGACCCAGACGGGGATTTTTTCGCCGTTGACCGGGTTGATGGCGTGGCAGCCGGTGAAGACGCCGGTCTTTTCCTTGGACAGCTCGGCGCGTTCGAGGTCGGACTTGTTGGCGGCTTTGCGGACGTAGCTCTCAACCGCTTCGCGCTTGTCGTCGGCGGTGATTTTGGAAAGCAGCGGGTGCTCGGGGGCGACGACCATGTAGGTGGCCCCGAAGAGCGTGTCCGGGCGGGTGGTGAAAACGGTCAGCGTGTCGTCGAAGCCGTCCAGCGAGAAGGTGACCTCGGCCCCTTCGGAGCGGCCGATCCAGTTCGACTGGAGGCGCTTGGTGGAGTCGGGCCAGTTGACGTCCTTGAGGCCGTCGAGGAGCTTGTCGGCGTAGGCGGTGATACGCAGGACCCACTGGCGCAGCGGACGGCGCTCGACGGGGAAGCTCCCGCGTTCGCTGCGGGGGCCTTCAGGCGTGTTGAGGACTTCCTCGTTGGCCAGGACGGTGCCCAGCTCGGGGCAGAACCACACGGGCTTCTCGTCCACGTAGGCGAGGCCCTTTTTGAAGAGCTTTAGGAAAATCCACTGCGTCCAGCGGAAGTAGTGCGGGTCGGTGGTGTTGACCTCGCGGTCCCAGTCGTAGGTCAGACCAATGGCGCGGAGCTGCTCCTTAAAGCGGGCGATGTTGCGCTTGGTCACGACGGCGGGCTGTTCGCCTGTTTTGATCGCGTACTGCTCGGTGGGCAGGCCAAAGGCGTCCCAGCCCATCGGGTGCAGGACGTTGTGGCCCTGGGCCTTCTTGAAGCGCTTGAGGGCGTCGGTGGCGGTGTAGCCCTCGGGGTGGCCGATGTGCAGGCCCGCGCCCGAGGGGTAGGGGAACATGTCCAGCACGTACCAGGTGGGCTTGTCCGCGAAGTCTTCCGCGTAAAAGGTTTTGTTGTCCGCCCAGAAGTCCTGCCAGTGGCGCTCGATCAGGGAGAAGTCGTAGCTGTCGCAACGTGTTGCCATGTCTTTGTAAAAACGGGAAGAAATAGCCGCTCCGCCCCCGGATGGTCAAGCCCATGTCGGTTTGGCCGTGACAGGGGGGCGAAAACGGCTAGGGGTAGGGCATGCGGATTTTTGCCCCGGTTCTCTCTGTTTTGTTCGCATGCTTGTTGGCGGCCCCGGCCCTGCACGCGATCACGCCCCGCTTCGCCACGCGGGATCGCGAACGCGTCTCGACCGCCGTGGACGACATCGAACCGGGCTTTCAGCGCCTGCTTGACGCGGTGGTCCGGCTCGATGTGTGGGAGACGACCTTTGACGAGGGGGCCAAGCGGACCCAGCACGGCGTCGGCTCGGGGGTGATTATGACGCGCGAGGGCCACATCCTGACCAACGCCCACGTCGTCAACCCCTACGCCGAGCGCATCATGGTCACGCTCAACAACCTCGAACGTGTCGATGCCGAGTTGGTTGGCTGGGACCACTGGACGGACCTCGCCGTGGTCAAGATCGACCCCGACTCCCTTGAAAAGCGCGGCCTGTCCTTCGATTACGCGCAGTTCGGGGACTCCGCCGAGCTTGTGCCGGGGCAGACCGTTTACGCCGTGGGCACGCCCAACGGCCTTAGCCGTACCGTCACCCGGGGGATCATTTCCAACACCGACCGCTACTTCGAGGGCTCGACCGTGGGGCGCGGTTACGAGACCGGGTATTTTAATACCTGGCTCCAGACCGACGCCGCCATCAACCCCGGCAACAGCGGCGGCCCGCTCGTGTTGCCGGACGGGCGCGTCATCGGGATCAACACCCGGGGCTACCTCGGGGCCGAAAACCTCGGCTTTGCCGTGCCCTCAGACATCGCCCGGGCCGTGATGGACGACCTCATCCACGACAGCAGCATCGTGCGCAGCTACATCGGCCTGCGCCCCGGCCCCATGCAGGACCTGGAGAATTTTTACGAACTGGAAAGCAACCGCGGGATGCTCGTACAGAGCGTTGACCCCGGCTCGCCGGTGGCCGAGGCCGGGCTGCGCCCCGGCGATATCGTGCTGGAGATCGACGGGCAGGCGATGGACGGGCGCTTTCCGGAGCAGTTGCCCGCGATCCAGAATTTTATCGCCAGCCGCGCCCCCGGCCAGACGGTCAACCTCAAGGTCAAGCGCGGCTTCCAGACCATTGAGATGCCGGTAGTGACAGAGCCGCTGGAGAGCCGTATCGGTGAGGAAACCGCGCTGGAGGGCTGGGGCCTGGGCGTGCAGAAAATCAGCCGCTCCATCGCCCGTGAGGAAAACCTCGACTCGACGGACGGCTTTGTCGTGGTGGGCGTGCAACCTGCCTTCCCGGCCTACGAGGCGGGTATCCGCCGGGGCGACGTCATCACCAAGGTCAATCGCCAGACCCTCGACTCGCTGAAGGAACTGGAGGCCATTTACCAGTCCTACGAAGCCGACCCGCAAAAGACCCTGATCGAAGTCAACCGCAACCACCAGGTCCGCTTCATGGTCCTCAAACCCTAGGCAGGGCAGCAGGGCATGCCCTGCACCCTGGATGCTGCGCATCCGGATGACTCCGCCAACGCGGAGTCATGGGCGAAGGCGGTTGACGCCGGCTCAAACGAACTGCGTTGGGCATACAGGGACACGGCGGAGGGATGTGGGAAGGGGGCTGAGGCGTTTGGCTGGATCGGCAATCAGGCGTAGCGGTCTTTCTGGACGAGTAGGGGAACGTACAGTCGATGGAAATTTGCCTACAGGTTTCTCATCTTGCTCGAGGAACGTGTACGAAGTTCGTTTGAATCGGCGTCCGTCACCGTTGCCCATGCCGCCGCTCCAAGCGGTGGCATCAGTGATCCGAGAGGATCACAGGTGCAGGACTGCGTCCTGCGTTCTGTGCGGCCACGCACACGCACCCGGTTTCGGATTGAACCTTGGGCGGGGGGAGGTTTGACTGGAGAACTATGTCTCTGAGCCAACGTTTTTCGATCATCTCGGTTTTATCATTGCTGCTGCTGGCGGCGGGGCTCCGGGCCCAAGAGGCGGCTCCCGCTGTCGCCCCGGCCAGTGACGGGGTGTCGGCGGCGATGCCGGAGAATTTCGAGACCCTCTTTAACGAGCGGACCAAGAGCGTGGTGGCGGTGGAGATGTTCGTGCAGAACGAGATCGACCGCGAACCGCTGGGCGCGGTCGGGGTGGTCTTCGACGCGGAGGGGCGGATCATCCTGCTCGACAACGCCATGCCCTCGTGGCTCCCGCCCGAGCGTTTCAAAGACATCCGCGTGCGCCCGCTGGGTGAGGATGTGGAGGGCTATCCGGCCCGCTACCTGGGACAGGATTTTCTCACCGGACACCATTTTCTCCAGTTGACGGACGGGCTGGGCGAGTTCGTCCCCGTGACGCAGTGGGGCAAGTCCGACATCAAGACCGGGCAATTTCTCTGGGGCATCGGCGTGATGAACAAGCCCTGGCATTTCCTGCCGTATTTCCTGTGCAGCCGCCTCTCGGCAGTGGAAAAGCTCCCTTGGGAGATCGGCTTCACCGTGCGAGCCTCGACCTCGCCGGGCTCGGTATTGTTTGACGCGCAGGGGCGCTTTGCCGGGTGGGGCAGTCGCCCCAGCACAGAGGAAAAGCTCCTCATCCTCGACACCGGGCAGCAGCGTCCCGTCGGTTTGCAGGACCTGCGTGAGACGAATGCCTTTCTGACTGTGGAGCGCTTCTATGACTTTATCCAGCGCGTGCCCGCCACGCCGGAGGGTGACGCTCGCCCGTGGCTCGGGGCCACCGGGATGCAGCCGCTTTCGCGCGAGGTGGCGCAGTTCCTCGGACTGGAAGGGCAGGGCGCGGTCGTGGTGAGCGACATCATCGAGGACAGCCCAGCCGCCAAGGGCGACCTGAGCGGCAAGGACATTATTATCAAAATCGACGGCCAACCGCTGCCCAAGCTTCGGCCCGACGTGATCACCCCCCGCTACGTGGAGACCGAACTGATGTCCCGCCAGATCGGCGACAAGGTGACGCTCACCGTGATCCGGGGCGACGAGGAGAAAGACCTCGAATTCGAACTGGGCCAGCAGCCGAAAGTGCTCAAGGAAGCCGAGCGCGAATACTACCCCGGCCTCGGGCTGGGCATCCGCGAGTTCCTGCTCATGGACGGGATTGCCCGGCGGCAGTTGCGTTCGGACGTGGGCGGCGTGGTGGCCGACTTCATCAAGCCCAACAGCAAGGTCAGCTCGGGCGGGCTCCAGGTTGGCGACTGGATCAAGGAGATCGACGGCACGGAGATAAACACCTTCGCGCAGGCCCGGGAGATTCTTGCCGCCATCGAAAGTGATACTGACAAGAGCGAGGCCGTCATGCTCGTCGAGCGCAACAACGAGACCAAGGTCCTTCGCATCAAGCTCAAGTGACAAGGGGCGGAGCACTTATTTATCATTGGTCATTTCTTATTTCTCATTTTTTATTGATTCACTGCTATCGTTTTTAAGTTTGGCATTTTTTCCAAGAAAACAGCACAACGGATTAAACGGGAGATTTTATGTTTACGGGAATTGTCGAAGAAACCGGGGAGGTCGTTTCCTTCTCGGAGGAAAAGGAAGCTTACCGCCTGGTTGTTCGCGCGAAGGACGTGCTCGACGGTCTCAAGATCGGCGACAGCGTGGCCTGCAATGGCTGCTGCCTGACCGTGGTCGAGATCGGCGCGGACACCCTGCGCTTTGACCTGCTGGGCCAGACCGTGCGCCTGACCTCCTTTGCGGACCTCGCGCCCGGTTCACTCATCAACCTGGAGCGCAGCCTCGCCGCCAATGGCCGCCTGGGCGGCCACTTCGTGCAGGGGCACATCGATGAGACCGGCACCATCACCGTCCTCGAAGAGCGCGGCAAGGACATCTACATCCGCGTAAAAATCCCCGCCGGCACCGGCAAGTACCTTGCCCCCAAGGGCAGTATCGCGATCGACGGGATTTCCCTGACCGTGGCCGAGCTGCACGAGGACGGCTTCGCGGTGTGGATCATCCCGCACACCATCGAAGTGACCAACCTGCGCCAGAAAAAAGCCGGGGACCGGGTCAACCTCGAGTTTGACATGCTGGCCAAGTACCTGGAGCGCCTGCTTCAGAAAGACGCTTGAACGCGGCCCGCGCCGCCCTATGGTGATTGCCCATGCGCAACGAACTGCTGGCCGTCGTCGATGAACTCAAGCGCCTCCGCGAGGAGGGCGTGAGCAGCGTCGCCGTCAGCGAGGAGGCGCTCACGTCCCTGCGTCAGGCGGTGGCCGCGCGCCGGGGGCAGGGGAGTGCCAGCGACTCCACACCGGCGGCGAAGGAACGCTTCGCGCCCGTGCCTGAGCCGGGCGAGCAGGCGTTTTCGTCCGGGGTTACGGCTCCTGAGGCGCGGCGTCCGGACTACCGCGAGCCGGTTGATTCCGGCGAGCGTTCGAGCGGAATTGTCCTGCCGGGGAGCGCGGCGCCCGCCGCCAAAAAGAAAGCGCCGGAGGTCAAGGTGGCCGCCGCGACGGGGCCGTCTGCGGCCGGGTTGCCGGACTTTGTCAAACCCATCCCCGCGCCCAAGCCCTTTACCCTTCCCGGTGGCGACAAGCAGAGCCGTTGGGAGTGGCTGCGCGAGCGGGTGATGAACGACCCCGTGTGCCTGGAGCACGTCAAGCCGGACAAAAAACTCGTCCTCGGCGTGGGCAGTCTGGATGCGGACATTTTCTTCTGCGGGGAAGCCCCCGGCGCGGACGAGGAGACGCAGGGCGAGCCCTTTGTCGGTGCGGCGGGGCAATTGTTGACCAAGATCATCGGCGCGATGGGGCTCAAGCGCGAGCAGGTCTATATCGGCAACATCATGAACTGGCGACCCGAGCACGACAAGCCCTTCGGCAACCGCAAGCCGGCGGAGGTCGAAATGGCCTACTGCCTGCCGCACCTCAAGGCGCAGATCGAGATCGTCCAGCCAAAGGTGATCGTCGCCCTCGGCGCGACCGCCGTTGACGGACTGTTCGGCTTCGGACAGGGGCAGGGCATCCGCCGCAAGCGTGGCTCCTGGCGCGAGTTCGAGGGCATCCCGACCATCATTACTTTCCATCCCTCGTACCTGCTTCATCAGGACTCCCCACAGGTCAAGCGCCAGGTCTGGGAGGACATGCTCGCCGTGATGGAAAAGCTCGCCATGCCCATCTCCGACAAGCAGCGCGGCTATTTTACCTGAGTTGGTGTGACGTCGGCTTGGTCCTTGGTAACAGCCCCTGGCGGGCAACCCTTTTCCTGCCGCTTGTCAAAGAGGAATTGCTCGTAATTAAAGTGTAAAAGCCAGACAGGGCTTGCGGTTGGGGTATTTGTGCTCTTCTTCGCCAAGGATGTTTTTGTTTTTCCCCGCGAAAGAGTGTTTACGTGCGCCGCTGGCGTTGTTGGTGCTGACGGCCTTCTGGGGCGGTTCGCAGGCTGCCGCTTCCGAGCAGAGCGACATCGAGGCGATCATTGACGCGCACTACGACCAGCCGGGGCGGGCCGACATTCCGGGAATGGTGGTCGGCGTCTGGCAGGGGGACACGGCCGTGACTGTATCCGCCCGTGGATACAGCGACCTCGATCTGGACGCCTCCGGCGTGCCCGGCTCGAACCCCGTGGCCATGCAGTATTCTGACCAGATGCGCATCGCCAGCCTGACCAAGACCTTTACCGTCACGCGCATCTTGCAGCTTGCCGCCGAGGGGGTGATCGGCCTCGACGACCCGATCTCGAACTACGACGGCATGGGCGGGATTTCGCTCGCCGGCCTGAACACCGACCCGAGCTTCAATGCCTCGAACCCGGTCACGATCCGCGACCTGGCCCGCATGACCAGCAGCCTGGCCAACTACTCCGCCTCGGAGGGCATGATGAACGGCCTCATCAACGACATCAGCACCAGCTACACCGAGTCCCAATTGATCGACTTTGCCAAGGGCATGCCCGCCACCCCGGCCACCTGGACCTATTCCAATACCAACACCGTGCTGCTGGGCATGATTGTCGAGGCGGTGACAGGGAACTCGCTCGGCGATGAACTGCGCACGCACGTCTTCGACCCGGTGGGGCTTTCCGCCGACACCTATTACCCGACCGACATCAACTTCACCGGCGAGCACGCGCACGGTTACGGCCCGGACGGGGAGGGGATTTATGAAGACTTCACAGCGGCCAACCCCACGATGGCGGCGGGTGCCGGGGCCATGATCTCGACCTTCGACGACCTGCGCCAGTGGATCGAAGCCGTTGCCACGGGTATCCTTGCGGACGGTTCCTCGCTCTACGGCGACAGCCCGGAGGCTGCGGCCATGCAGGCCGAGCGCCTGCTCATGGTGGCCGCCGACGGGGCTGGCCCCTACTACGACGAGTACGGGCTGGGCATCGGGGAGATCGAGGAATGGCTCGGCCACAGCGGCGAATTTCTCGGCTACCAGCACATCATCATGTACGACCCGGAGACCGACCGCACGGTGGTTATCATGATCAACATGGCCGGATTCGAGGACGGCGAACACGTCCCGACGGAGATGTTCATCGACATCGCCAAGTACTACGCCTCCGTTCCCGAGCCCTCGACCATCGCCTTTCTCGCGCTCGCCGGGGTGGGGGTTCTTCTGCTCCGCCGCCGCTTACGTGCCTGAGTGGGGGCCACTGGTGCCCCCTGGCTGGATTTTTGTTGCACAGTGCCCGCGAGAGGTGCATATAAGCTCCTTTTTCCGCGATGAATCCAGTCCTCAAACTCCTCCTCGAAGGCGAACCCCTCAGCACTGAGCAGATGGGCGAAGTGCTCGGCATGTCCGAGACTCAGGTGGCCGTGGAACTGGAAAACCTCAAGGAAGAAGGCATCCTCATGGGCTGGCGGCCGATCATCAACCCCGACTTCGGGGGCGACGAAATCGTGCATGCCGTCATCGAGGTAAAGATCAGCCCCGAGCGCGAGGGCGGCTTTGACCGGCTGGCCGAGCGCATCAGCAAGTTCGACCGCGTTGAGTCCTGCTACCTCATGTCCGGTGCCTACGACCTGCTGTTGATTATTCACGCCGAGAACCTCAAGCGCATCGCCTCCTTTGTCTTTGAAAAGCTGGCCACGCTCGACGGTGTGGTTTCGACGGCCACGCACTTCATGCTCAAGGCTTACAAGGAGCAGGGCTACTTCATCGCCCGTCCCGCCGCCGCAGAAGACAAACCCTCGGTCAGCCCATAGGCCGGTGCCCCGCGCACCGTATCCCTCATGAGGCTGCCGCGAAGGCGGCCTTTTTTGTTTCAACCCGACATTTCCCGCAAAACTCCTGACTTGAGCCCATCGCCGATCCCATTTTCATAAAAAAACCACCACCGACATGTACGACCCTCAGCAATTCGTGGCGCGCCACGTGGCCGGGCTTCCCCGCTCGGGCATCCGTGACTTTTTCGCCATCGTCTCCCAGATGAAGGACGCGATCTCGCTCGGCATTGGCGAGCCTGATTTCGTGACGCCCTGGCATATCCGCGAGGCCGCCATCTTCGCCCTGGAGCGGGGCAAGACCTCCTACACGGACAACCGTGGCCTGCTGCGCCTGCGTCAGGTGCTGGCCGACTACATCGGGAAAAACTTCGGCATGGGCTACAAGCCCGAGTCCGAGATCCTCGTCACGGTCGGGGTCTCCGAGGCGCTCGACATCGCCCTGCGGGCCGTCATCAACCCCGGCGACAAGGTGCTCTACCACGAGCCCTGTTACGTCTCGTACCACCCGAGCGTGACGCTCGTGCACGGGCAGGCCATCCCGGTGGCGACCTCGGCGGCGGACGACTTCGCGCTCGACCCGGACAAGGTGATCGAAGCCTGGGAGCCGGGCGTGAAGGTGCTCATCCTCAACTTCCCGACCAACCCGACCGGCGGCGTGACCGACCGCGCCAAGCTCGAAAAGCTGGCCAAGTTCGTCATCGAAAAGGACATGCTCGTGATCAGCGACGAGGTTTACGCCGAGCTGACCTACGAGGGCACGCACACCTCCATCGCCAGCCTGCCCGGCATGCAGGAGCGCACGATTTTCCTGCACGGTTTTTCCAAGGCCTGGGCGATGACGGGCTTCCGACTCGGCTTCGCCTGCGGCCCGGCGCCGCTGGTCGAGGCCATGATGAAGGTCCACCAGTACGCCATGATGTGCGCGCCCATTCTCAGCCAGGAGGCCGGGGTCGAGGCGATCACCAACGGCGCCGAGAGCGTGGCCAAGATGAAGGACCAGTACCAGCGCCGCCGCGACTACATCACCCGCCGCTTTAACGAAATCGGCCTCAAGTGCCACGTCCCCAAGGGCACCTTCTACGCCTTCCCGGCGCTCCCGAAGGGCTTTTCGGGCACGTCGATGGACTTCTGCCAGGGCTTGCTCAAGGCGGAAAAAGTCGCCGTCGTCCCCGGCACCGCCTTCGGTCGCAGCGGCGAGGGCTTCTTCCGCGCCAGCTTCTCCAACAGCTACGAACAACTCATCACCGCCACCACCGCTATCGAGCGCTATGTGGGGAGTTTGAAGCTTTAGTCTTTTTATTAACCGCAAAGACGCAGAGACACAAAGAGGGATAAGTGCTTTGTTTATTAACGTCACCTGCGTTTGATCTGTATCTATTTCTCGGAAACAATTCCTTTGCGCCTTTGTGTCTTTGCGGTAAAAACTCTTCCTCTTTATATGAATCTCGAACGTAGCGTGGCCCTCGTTGGCCGTCCCAATGTCGGCAAGAGCCGGATCTTTAACCGACTCGTCGGGCGGCGCGTGGCCATCGTTCACGACATGCCGGGGGTGACCCGCGACCTCGCCACGGAGTTTGTGGCCGAGGGCGGCTATCACCTCATGGACACCGGCGGTATCGGGGTTAAGCCCGAGATGACCCCGGAGATGATTCACGCCGCGACCGAGGAGCAGGCGGACTTCGCGATCATGGCCGCCTCGCTTGTGCTCTTTGTCGTCGATGCCTCCGAGGGCCTGACCACGGTGGACGA
Organism: Ruficoccus amylovorans; assembly: GCF_014230085.1. Classification (NCBI taxonomy): domain Bacteria; kingdom Pseudomonadati; phylum Verrucomicrobiota; class Opitutia; order Puniceicoccales; family Cerasicoccaceae; genus Ruficoccus; species Ruficoccus amylovorans. The sequence goes on from NZ_JACHVB010000014.1 coordinate 46,100, forward strand.
GGAGCTGGCCATCCAGCTCCGTCGGTACAACAAGCCCACCATCCTCGTCATGAACAAGATGGACTGCAAGGGCTCGAGCACGCATCAGCTTGAGTTTACGCCGCTCGGGTTCAAGCCCGCCTGCGGGGTTTCCGCCGAGCACGGCAACGGCTTTGACCGCCTGCAGGACGCCATCCTGCGCATCCTCGGGCCCGCGCCCAAGGTGGACAATCCGGAGCAAAAAGGCCCGCGCCGCACCCGCATTTGCCTGGCCGGGAAGCCCAACGTCGGCAAATCCTCCCTCGGCAATCGCCTGCTCAACTCCGAGCGCCTGATCGTGAGCGAAGTGGCCGGGACCACGCGCGACGCCATTGAGGCCGACCTCGACTACACCACCGACAAGGGCACGCAATGGCACTTCCGGCTGGTCGATACCGCCGGTCTCAAGCCCAAGCGCAAGCTCGGCTCGTCGCTGGACTACTTTTCCACCCTGCGCTCGGAGGAGGCCATCCGGCGCTCCGACGTGGTCTTTCTCGTGCTCGACGCCATGACCGGCGTGACCAAGCACGACAAAAAACTGGCAGGGGAAATCCTGGAGGCGGGCGTCGGGCTCGTTATGGTCGTGAACAAGTGGGACTACGTCCGGGACATGTTCCGCCGCGAGCCGGTCAAGGGCTACGAGACCGAGGCCGAGTTCCGCAAGGGCTTCGTCGAGGCCGTGCGCAAGGAGCTGTTTTTCCTGCCCGACTCGCCGGTTATTTTCACTTCCGCGCTGGAGAACTTCCGGGTTGAGGACATTTTGAAAAAAGCCGCCGAGGTTCAGCAGACCCTGACCCGCGAACTGCCCACCGGCCCCATGAACCGCCTGGTCAAGGCGCTGGTGGAAAAGAAGCCGCCCAAGCTCGTCAACGGCAAGCGCTTCAAGATCTACTACGCGGTGCAGACCGGGCGCTGGCCCTTCCGCATCCGGCTGTTCTGCAACTCCGAGGAGCGCTTCGACGACAACTACCGCCGCTACCTCGAATCCGGCTTCCAGAAGGAGTTCAAGCTCAGCGGCTGCCCGATCCGCTTCGACCTCGTGGGCAAGCCCACCGAAAACCGCCGCAAGGAACTCACCATCACCGAGTACCGCAAAAAAGGCCAACGCAAGAAGCCCGGACGGAAGTAAAAGGACTCCCGGATGAAGCTTCGCCGCCTGTTTGTTGTTATTGAAAAAGAAAAAGCCTTCGATTGGCAGATGGGGCGAACAGTCGCAGGACGTTGATGTATTCTTGGCCCCGCTACCCGGAGCGTGTATTGGTTCTTTACTCTGATTTTTCTATTGAGCAGCTTGAGGAAGATGAGCTGCCCCCACGCTGACGAATAGGTCTTATTCCTTTGTGCTCTCTGTGTTTTCTGTGGTTAATAAAACGATGTCCGATCTTCCCCGAGTCGTTTTTATGGGTTCCGACGCGATAGCCGTGCCGGTACTGCGTTATCTCGCCGTCGAGGCGGCGGACAAGGTCGTGGTGGCTGGCGTTTTCAGCCAGCCGGATCGTCCGAAGGGCAGGGGGAAGCACCTTCAGCCCAACCCGCTGGCCGCCGCTGCGCGCGAGCTTGGGCTGCCGTTGCTCCAGCCGGAAAAGCCCGGTGCCGACGAGGCCGAATGGCTGGAGGAGCAAGGGGTGCGGCTGGTCTTCGTCATGGCCTACGGACACTTGCTGCGCAAGCGCCTGCTGGCCGCCCCGGCGTTGGGCTATGTGAATTTCCACGCCTCGCTCCTGCCGAAGTTCCGGGGAGCCTCGCCGGTCGAGACGGCGGTGGCCTGCGGCGAGGCCGAGACAGGCGTGAGCCTGATGCGGATCGTCCCGAAGATGGACGCCGGACCCGTGCTCGACACCGAGGCGGTCGCTGTCGAGCCGCTCGACACCGGCGCCTCCGTGCGGGAAAAACTCTCCGCCGCCACCGTGCCACTGCTGGCCCGCAACCTGGACGCTCTGCTGTCCGGACGGGCAGTTTTTAACGAGCAGGATGAGTCGGCTGTAACCTATTGCCGCAAGCTGGAAAAAACGGACGGCCAGCTTGATTTCACTGCCCCGGCTCATGTACTGGCCTCGCGTATCAACGGCCTCGATCCGTGGCCGGGCTGTTTCTGCGAAGTGGGTGAGACACGCTTGAAAGTCCGGCAGGCGCTCGCCCTTGGCAGCGCCGTGGCTCCGGAGCATCTTGCACCCGGCTCCGTTATCGAGGCGGGCCGCGAAGGGGTGGACATCGCCACCGGCAACGGCGTGCTGCGGATCCTCCAGCTCCAGCGCCCCGGCGGGAAAATGCTCCCGGCCCGCGACTTCCTCAGTGGCTTTGATTTGCCCGAGGGCACTCGCCTCGAAGGCGGCGAGATGCGGGAATTGCTGGTGTGAGGTTCCGCCCGTCCCTTTTGTCTGCGCGGGCTTGCCGTAATCCTGCTTGCCAAAAAAGGGCGACCGCCTAAGCTGGCCTTTTTATGATGAAATGTCTGTTGACAGGATGCCTCGTGTGGCTGGCCGCATTCCCCGCTTTGATGGGGCAGACTCGTGTGACCCTGGCCGATGTTTACCAGCAGGTGGAGCAGCTTCAGGCCCAGGTCGGGCGCTTGCGCCTGGACATGGAGGCGCTCCAGCGCGAGAACGATTCCCTGCGTAAAGCCCTCGAAGCGCAGACTCGGCAGCAGTCGGCGCTCGTCACCCAGTGCAACCAGATCAGCGCGCAGGTCAACGCGCAGCAAGGAGCCTGGGCCTCCCGCGAGACAGCCCTCAAGAAGGAGATTTACGCGGAAATGACCCGCCAGATGAAAGACTTGGCCAGCCAGACCCAGCAGGGCTTTGACCAGTTGACGAAGGCCCGCAGCTACAGCCAGCAGAACCAGACCACGAGTTTTGACCAGGACTACCCGCAGACCGGTATCTCCTACGTCGTCAAGTCCGGTGACAGCCTCTGGAAGATCGCCCGCGACAACAACTCCAGCGTCCGCGACATTCAGAACGCCAACCAGATCACCAACCCGGGCGATTTGAAAGTCGGGCAAACCATTTTCGTGCCTCAGCGTAACCCCTAAGATGGCTCAAGCGAAGAAACGACTCGGCCGCGGCCTCGGCAATCTGATTGCCGGTGGCGTGGCCAAAAAGGAAACGCCCGCGCCCGCCCCGGCCCCAAAGAAGGCCAAGCGCGGCAAGAGCGCCAAAGGCAGCAAAAAGGAGAAGACAAGCGTCACGCCGATCAAGCGCGCCGCTCCCAAGCCTGCCGCTGCCGCTCCTGCGCCCGCGCCGGTTCCGGCTCCCGCTCCGGCCCCTGCCGCGCCCGAGAGTCCTTATCGCGAGATCGACGTGTCGTCGATTGACCCCAGCCCTTACCAGCCGCGCCGTCAGATGAACGCCGAGCCGGTCAAGGAACTGGCCGAGAGCATCCGCTCCGAGGGGCTGCTCCAGCCCATCGTCGTGCGCCAGCGCGGGCAAAAGTACGAGCTTATCGCAGGTGAACGCCGTTGGCGCGCCCACCTGCACCTGGGCCTGAAAAAAATCGCCGCCCGCATCATGGACGCTTCCGACAGCTCGTCGGCGGTCATTTCCCTGATTGAGAACGTCCAGCGCGAGGGCCTCAACGCCATCGAAGAGGCTCTGGCCTACGCCAGCCTGATGGGTGATTTTGACCTGACCCAGGAGGCCGTGGCCGAGCGGGTGGGGAAGGGCCGCGCCACCGTCGCCAACGCCCTGCGCCTGCTCCAGCTCGACCGCGAGATCCAGGGCTATGTGGCCAAGGGCATGCTCTCCGCCGGTCACGCCAAGGTCCTGCTCGGGCTCGAAGACCCGGCCCAGCGCCTGCTGCTGGCCCGCCGCATTATCGAAACCGGGATGAGCGTGCGCGAAGCCGAGAAGCAGGTCCAGCGCCTCAAGAGCGAGCCGGGGAAAAGCCCCCTGACGCACCGCAATGCCGCCGGGGCCGAGGACACCATCGTTCGCGACCTGGAGAAGCAGATCGCCACCCGGCTCAACACCAAAGTCCACCTCAAGCACACGGCGAAGAAGGGGCGCATCATCATCGAGTACTACGGCAACGAGGATCTCCAGCGCATTCTGGAGAAGACCGGCCTCCAGTAAGTCCTGCCTGCGGTAAGTCCTGCGCGGCAGGCGGATACGCGCCCCGGCAGGCCCCTAAATCCGGCCCCGCGCGGTTTCGGCTTGAACCGGGGGGAACTTTTCCTCATTTTCGGCCTCTTTTTCAGAATAATCATTCCATGAGCGGTTTAATCCTAGGTTTCTTTACAGTCGTCCTGATCCTGATCTGCGGCTTCATTACCCTTATCGTGCTGATGCAGCGCGCCAGTGCCAACTCCGGCATGGGCGCGGCCCTCGGTGGCGGCGCGGCTGAGTCCGCCCTCGGTGGTGGCGCGAGCAATGTGCTGGTCAAAGGCACCATCGCCGGCGCGTGTCTGTTTTTCCTCATTTCCTTCGGCCTGTACCTGGGTTATCTGGGCAGCTACGAGGAGCAACTCCAGAAAGGCGCAGTCCTGCCGGGCATGAGCGGAGTCGCCCCTGAGGCCGCCAAGGAAAACCTCCCGGACCTGACCGACGTTCCCACCGCCTCCGGTGGCAGCGGCACGACCTCCGTCAATGTGACGGGCACCGCTGCTGAAGATAGCGCGGCTGCCGATGCTTCTGCCGCTCCGGTTGTCGATGCTCCGGCTTCGTCAGACGCTGCCGCTCCTGCGACGGACGCCGCTTCGGCTCCGGCTGTAGACGAAGCTCCGGCCACCGAAGAGGCCCCGGCTGCGAATTAATCGGACTATGCTCCATCGCGCACAACGGTTTTCCCTGCGGTGCTGTTTTGCCGCGCTGAGCCTGTTTTTCGTTTGCGGAGTTGGCTATGCCCAGGCCGCCAAGCCGGGCGAGAAGGGCCGTACGTCGATGGCGGTCACTCCGCTGACCCCTGATGAGGGGCGCGAGCAGTTGGACGCTTTCCGTCGTCAGCGCATGAGCGGCGACTATGTCTTCCGTTTTGAATTGATCCATTATCCGCGGCGCGGGCCGAAGGTCAGTTACGAGGGTTATCTCTGGGGCACCTGGAACGAGCAGGGCCCGCTCAGCCGGATCATTATCTGGGGCGATCACGCCTCCGGCGATCCGACCGTGGATATGATCGTGCAGAACGGGGCCAACCCGAAGGTGTGGATCGCGGGCAAGAACGGTCGCGCGGTCGAGATGTCCAAGGCCCAGATGCGTGACCCGGTACTGGAGGGGATCGTCTTCACGCCTTTCGACTTGCTCATGCCTTTCATCTACTGGGAAAACTTCGAGTACGGCGGCAGCGAGCGCCGTTCGGGCCGCCCGCATGATATTTTCAATATGCTTCCCCCGCCGGGCTGGGAGAAAAACGCCCCCGACCTCAAGAGCGTGGCCATCACGCTCGACCGTAATTTTCGCGCCTTGAACCGCATCGAGGAACTTGACACTGAGGGCAAGGCGATGCGCACCTTCAAGATTGTCAGCTACAAGGAACTGGACGACCAGTATGTCGTGAAGGAGATCGACCTCGTGGATGAGAAGACCCGCGACAAGACGCGCTTCGCCGTGTTGGCCGCCGCCGTTGATGTCGAGCTGCCCGCTTCGACATTTGACCCCCGCGCGATCGGGCTGGGATTGCCACCGGTGCGGGGGCTCCCCTTCAAGGGGATCTGATCCGGCCCGCACGTGCGGTTGCCGCAGTCGGTGTATCCGTCTGGCATGACAGAGCCCGGCATTACCGGTGGGGATTGGGCCGGGTTGCGTAGCGGTCCGACTCATGAGAGGTGGTGATGTCGCTACCGTCTTTCGCCGACGTTTTTTGCCTGTGACTGGGGTGGACTGTTGTATTGGAAACTCAATACGCGCCAATGAGTGCCGAACGCTTCTGTTGTAAGCTATCTTTTTATCTTCCGGTCAGGTGAAAATTTTTATTGCCTGACAGGGGTACTCTGATTTAAAGGTGACTTTGTCGTCGTTAGGGCATACCGACGACGTCGCTAAAAAATCATGACGGCAACGCACAAGCAAAAGACGTTCCCCATCACTTTTGACATAAGTCAGGGACAACACCGCCAGCTTCAGAAACTCAAGCGTGAGTACGGAGTGGCTTCACTGAGCGAGCTGGTGCGTCTGGCAGTTTCGCGCTTTAACTTTGCCCGAGTCCCGAAGTCGGCTCAGGAGCACCAACAGATTTCGGTGCGTCTGGCCGAGGCGGATAAGGCTGTTTTAAGTACGACCTCAAAGGCTAGGAATATCAGTGTGGGAGAGCTACTTCGTACCGCTTTGGACGAACTGCTCGCCAACCCGCCTGGTAAGGATTCTATCCAAACCCAAACTAGAACGAACATGCCTACAAAAAAAACAGCCAAGAAAAAAGCGGCCCCTAAAGCCGTGAAAAAAGCGCCGTCGAAAAAAGTAGCCCGTAAAGCCGTGGCGAAAAAGGTAGCGGCAAAGAAGGTTGCCAAAAAGGCTCCCGCGAAGAAGGTTGCCAAAAAGGCCGTGAAAAAAGCTGCGGTCAAGAAAGCACCCGCCAAGAAGGTAGCCGTGAAAAAGGCAGCCAAGAAGGCCGTGAAGAAAGTCGCTGCCAAAAAGGCTCCCGCCAAGAAGGCCGCCAAGAAAAAGAAGTAACTTTGGCCGCCTGACGGATACGTAAAAACGGCCTTTCCGGCCGGATCTGTGCGACACTGCCAAAAAAGGGGTTGCTTTGCGCTGGCAATTGGCAACCATCGCTGGTCATCGTTATTTTTAACCAGCGTCATAGTTAAGGCAATGTCACAAGATCGTTTATCCGTCTGGGCCAAAGGTATATCCCCGTCCCCCACGCTTGCCGTCGATGCGAAGGCGAAAGCCCTCAAGGCCGAAGGCAAAGATGTTTGCGGGTTTGGAGCCGGCGAGCCTGATTTCGATACGCCAGAATTCATCAAGGAGGCGTGCGTTGAAGCTTTGCGCGCGGGGCAAACCAAGTATTGCCCCGCCGCCGGCCTTCCGGCCCTGAAAAAGGCGCTGGCCGATAAGTATAAGCTGGATAACAACCTGGAGGTTGATCCGAGCCAGATCGTCGTCAGCCCCGGAGGCAAGTACTCCTGCTACCTGGCGATCCTTGCCACATGCAGCCCCGGCGACGAGGTTGTCATTCCCGCGCCGTTCTGGGTCAGCTACCCGGAGATGGTCAAGCTGGCCGGGGCGACCCCGGTTATCATCAGCGCCGGTGAGGAGGCTGACTTTAAAATTACACCCGAGCAGCTTCGTGCCGCCATCACGCCGAAGACCAAGCTCGTCATCCTCAACAGTCCCTCGAACCCGACGGGCACGGTTTACACGCCGGTCGAGATTGAGGCGCTGGTCGAGGTGTGCCTGAGCGCGGGCGTGCTCATCATGTCCGATGAAATCTACGAGTACCTGCTCTATGATGGCGTCACGCACCTGAGCCCGGCCTCCCTGAGCAAGGAAGCCGCCGAGTCCACCATCACGGTGGGGGGCTTCTCCAAGACATTTTCCATGACCGGCTGGCGCCTGGGCACGCTGGTGGCCCCGAAGGCCATCGCCGCCGCCGTGGGCGACCTCCAGAGCCAGACCTCCTCGAACGCCACGACCTTCGCGCAGTTCGGGGCGCTGGCCGCGCTCAAGCAGCGCGACGAGGCCAAGGCCGCCGTGGCCAAAATGCTGGCCGTCTTCGACAGCCGCCGGCTCAAGCTGCTCAATGGCCTCAACGCCATCAAGGGCATCAACTGCCGCCGCGCGCAGGGGGCCTTTTACCTCTTTCCCTCCCTCTCCGGCCTCGGGATCAGCTCGACGGACTTCGCCGCCCGGCTCCTCGAAGAGGAACTGGTCGCGGTCGTTCCGGGTGTGGCCTTTGGCGCGGACGAGTGCATGCGCCTGAGCTATGCCACCTCCGACGAGGTCATTGACAAAGGACTTGAACGGCTGGCGCGCTTCTGCCAGCAACTCTAATCTATCATGAGCGAAAAAATCACCATCGAGAACGGCAATCTCATCGTGCCGGACAAGCCCGTCATCCCCTTCATCGAAGGCGACGGCACCGGCCCTGACATCTGGAACGCCTCGGTGCGCGTCTTCGACGCCGCCGTTGAAAAAGCCTACGGCAGCTCGCGTAAAATCGAGTGGATGGAAGTCCTTGCCGGGGAGAAATCCTTCAACCAGACCGGTGACTGGCTCCCGCAGGCCACGCTGGATGCTTTCCAGGAATATCTCGTAGGGATCAAGGGCCCGCTGACGACTCCGGTCGGCGGCGGCATCCGCTCGCTCAATGTCGCGCTTCGCCAGATCCTCGACCTGTATGTGTGCCTGCGTCCGGTGCGTTGGTTCGAGGGCGTTCCCAGCCCGGTCAAGCGCCCCGACCTGACCGACATGGTGATCTTCCGTGAAAACGCCGAAGACATCTACGCCGGTATCGAGTTCGAGAACGGCACCCCCGAGTGCATCAAGCTCAAGGACCTGCTGAAGGAAAACTTCCCGGCGATGTTCAAGAAGATCCGCTTCCCTGAGACGGCGGGCCTCGGCATCAAGCCCGTTTCAAAGGAAGGCACGCACCGCCTGGTCAAGGCCGCCATCCAGTACGCGATCGACAACGAGCGCGACTCGGTGACGCTCGTGCACAAGGGCAACATCATGAAGTTCACCGAAGGCGCCTTCCGCGACTGGGGCTACCAGTGCGCGAAGGAAGAGTTCGGCGCGACCGAGCTCGACGGCGGCCCCTGGTGCTCCTTCAAGTCCCCGAAGACGGGCAAGGAGATCATCATCAAGGACGTCATCGCCGACGCCATGCTCCAGCAGATCCTGACGCGCCCGGCCGAGTACGACGTGCTCGCCACGCTCAATCTGAACGGCGACTATATCTCCGACGCGCTTGCGGCCTGCGTGGGCGGCATCGGCATCGCCCCCGGCGGCAACATCAACTACGACACCGGCCACGCCATCTTTGAAGCGACGCACGGGACCGCCCCGAAGTACGCCGGCAAGGACCAGGTCAACCCCGGTTCGGTCATCCTCTCGGGTGAGATGATGTTCCGCTACATGGGCTGGACCGAAGCGGCCGACCTCATCATCAAGGGCGTTAACGGTGCCATCAGCAACAAGACCGTGACCTACGACTTCGAGCGCCTGATGGACGGTGCCAAGCTGCTGAAGTGCTCCGAGTTCGGCGACGCCATCGTCGCGAACATGGACTAAGCGCCCCGCGCACTCCGACACTTTCAAGCCAGCCGGTGTTTCATCCGGCTGGCTTTTTTATTGTCGTGTGCGGCCACGCACTGCGGGGCTTGGGGGCGCACAGCCCCCAATATTGGGTGCATCTATTTTAAAGAAAGAAACACACCTCCAATGTTACAATTACGCCGAGGGAGGCGATTTCTCTTTAAGTGACGGACGTGTTACGGAATACTCACCGGTATGCTGCGTAGCGTTCTTGCTCCGTGGCCTGCTGTTTTATTGCGGCGGCATCATGTTGCCCGATTTTTCCCCCATGAAGGCCGATACCTGCATCCTGTTTGATTCCGAGACAGCCGAAGCCGCCTGCCTAGAGTCGCTGGGGGCGCAATTCGGACTGGAGGCGGCGGGAGCGAGCCAGAGCCGTCATGTTTATTTCGATACTTTCGACTGGCGGCTCTTCGCGGAGGGCTACGGGCTGGAGAGTGCTTCCGGCGAACTTCGCCTGTGTTCGCTCGCGGACGACGAGGTGCTCGCCGCGCTCCCGTGGAAAAACCGGCGGGCTCCGGCCTTCGCGTCAGAGGTGGCAGAGGAAGGGCCGTTGCGCGATGCGCTTGCCAAGGTGTGTGGTATTCGCGCCCTGCTGCGGCAGGCGGAGCTGACGGCGCATCTGCGGGATTTCCGCGTCCTCGACGCCGAGGGGAAAACTGTCCTGCGCGTGCGTTTTGGCAGCTATGCCTTTCACGGCGGGAGCAAGCCTTTCCTGCGCGAATGGCGCGTGCGTCCGCTCAAAGGCTACGAAGCCGAGGCGAGGGAGTTTTGCTTATTGGCCGGACGTTATGGCAAGCGCCAGAAAGGGCCGGGCGGGCATCCGCTGACGCTCGCGCTACAGGAGCGCGGGGTCGATCCCTTTCGCTACTCGCCCAACCGGGACCTAGGCTTTTCGCCGGAGTTGCCCGCCTACCTGGCTGCACGGAGCGTGCTGGAGCACGCGCTGGAAGTGGTCGAGGCGAACGAGCCGGGCATCCTTGACGACACGGATACGGAGTTCCTGCACCACTACCGGGTGGCGCTGCGGCAGACGAAGTCCGCGCTTGGGCTGTTCGGCGAGGTGCTCCCCAAAAAGGAAACCGACGCGCTCAAGCAAACCGTCGGGGCGCTCGCCCGCGCCAGCAATACTGTGCGCGACCTGGACGTTTTTCTGCTCAAGCGGGCTTCGATCACGGCGCGTTTACCGGGCGCTTTCAACCCAGGGGTAGAGACCTTTTTTCGTCGCCTCAAGGCGGAGCGTCGCCGCGAGTTTAAAAAGCTCTGCGCGTTTCTGCGCTCGGAGGAACTGCCCGCGGGCAAGCTCCAGTGGCGCGAGTTCTCGACCCGGCTGGCGAGCCCGGACTTTTCACCCGCTCCAGGGGTGTCGGTTTACACCGTGGCCTGCGCGAATATTTCCCGCCGCTATGCGCGCATCCTCAAGCGCGGGGGCAAGCTTGGTCCCGGTTCGCCCGAGGAGCCGTTCCACGAACTGCGGATCGACTTTAAAAAACTGCGCTACAACCTGGAGTTCTTCCGCTCGCTCTTTCCGGGGAAGGAGGTGGGCTACTTCATCCGCCACCTGCGCCGGATGCAGGGCCTGCTCGGCGACCTCAACGACATCAAGGTGCAACGCGATTTCCTGACCGCGCGGCTGGCGCGGCTCGACCTGAAAACCCGCGACTCGGCCAACATCGCCGCCTCGCTCGGGGCGCTCATCGCCCGGCTGGAGGAGGGGAGCCTGCGCTTGCGCGAGGGCTTCCCGGCGGCCTTTGCCGAGCTGGCCGACGGTCGCATGAAGTCCATCGCCGGGCGGCTCTTTCGACCCTCATGAAGATCCTGACGCTTTACCATCTCAAGGGCGGGGTGGGCAAGACCGCCGCCGCCGTCAACCTCAGCTACCTGGCGGCAGCCGAAGGACGGCGCGTGCTCCTGTGCGACCTCGATCCGCAGGGCTCGGCCTCGTACTACTTTCGCATGCGCCCGGCGCGCAAGGTCAAGGTCGGCAAGCTGCTCAAGTCGGCCAAGTTCGCCGAAAAGCAGGTGCGCGAGTCCGACTACGAGAACCTCTTTCTCATGCCCTCGGACCTGGTCCTGCGCCAACTCGACGCCAAGCTTGAAGCCGGGAAAAAGTCCCGTTCACGCCTGAAGCGGCTTTTCGCGGGGATGGAGGACGAGTACGACCTCATTGTGGTCGATGCGCCCCCGGCCATCACGCTGCTGGCGGAGAATCTTTTCCGCGCCTCGGACCTGCTCTTGTTGCCGATCATCCCGACCGTGCTCGCGCATCAGGCCATGCTTAAGGTGATGGAGTTCATGGAGACCGAAGGGCTGGACACCTCGCGGGTGCGGGCGTTTTTCTCCATGGCCGACCGGCGCAAGAAGCTCCACCGCGAGTTTATGAAGCAGCTTTCGGCGGATGCCACGCGCTTCCTGCCCGCTGCCATCCCCTATGCCAGCGCGGTGGAAAACATGGGACTCGAACGCCGTCCGCTGCCCGACTACGACCGTCGCAGCCCTGCCACCAAGGCCTACCGCGAATTGTGGGCGCAGTGCGCCAAGCTGTTGTAGCGTGTGGGTCGATCGGTCGCGTTTTTTTTAACCGCAAAGACGCAAAGGCGCAGAGGTTTTTTCAAGGGAAGGGCTTCTCGTCAGGGGGGCGATGGCTGCTTTGTGGGCCTTTTGTCCGTTTATGCTTTCTCCGCGCGGGAAGCTTCTTCGGCGGAGAGAGTGGAAGTGGCGTCGTCTTTGTTCATGAGCATGGGCAGGTACTTGACCTTGACCAGCCGCCAGAGCACGACGAAGAAGGCCGTCAGGGGGATGGCGAGAATCATGCCGAGGATGCCGTCCAGCGCAGTACCCCAGAAGAAGATAGCGATGATGATGACCATCGGGTGCAGGCCGGTCTGCTTGCCCATGATGCGCGGCGTGAGAAAGTAGCCCTCCAACGCCTGCACGGCTGCGAAGACCCCCAGCACCCAGATCACGGTGGAGACACCGCCGTCGCTTTGCAGGTAGCCGATGGGCAGGGCCATTCCGAGGCCGAGGATGGTGCCGAGGTAGGGGATGATGTTGAGGAAGCCCATCGCCATGCCGATGAAGAATCCGAACTTGAGCCCGACGAGGCTGAAGCCGATGGCGTAGCAGACGCCCATGATGAGCCCGATCACGATCTGGCCGCGGAAAAACGAGACGATGATGCCGACAAACTCGCGCACGAGGAACACGATGTCGTCGCGGATCTTGTCGTTGACGAAGACCAGCTCGCGCTTGAGGTCCTGCGAGAAGTCGCGGTCGCTCAGCAGGAGGAAAAACAGGTACACCGGGATGATGGCGAACTGCGCCGAAAGGCCGAAGAAGGTGAGCACGCCCTTGCCGGATTTTTGCAGAATGCTGACCATGCTCCCGGCGCTGTTCTTGATGACTTCCAGCAGACGGTTGGCGAGCTCGCCGCTCTGGTCCATCATGGCGGCCCATTTTTGTTCGCCGAAAATGTTCTTCCCCATGTCCATCAAGTCGGGGAATTTCTGGCGGATGGAGGCGATCAGTTCGGTGATCTGGTCGGGGAGGGTTTTGAAGAAGACGATGATCTGCTTGTCAAACAGCTCGAAGATCGCGTACACGCCCACCCCTGCGATGAGGATGGCGATGACGTAGAGGATAAGGATCGAAGGGATCAGCCCGAGGTGCAGCTTGCGGCTGATCAGGCTGACGACGGGGCGCAGCAGCATGGCCAGGATGCCCGCCGCCGCCAGCGGCCAGAGGACACCGCTGAAAGTGCTGACAAAGACTTTCAACAGGTAAAAGCACAGCAACACAACCGCGCACAAAAAGACGACCCCCAGCGCGGTCAGCGCCGCGACGACAATCCGCTTTTGCAGGTCGCTGAAAACTTTGTTCGGCTGCTTGTCGCCCATGAGGGGAAGCATGCCCGGCGCGCCCCGCCTGTCGAGGTTTTATCGTACGGTGTCCCGCCGTGGGTTGCAGGAGTGCAGGTGCACTGGTTTGTGCAGTATAAAGCCGGTTTCCGTTTCGCTTGCGGCAAGCCGGTTTCCTTGACGAACCGGCGGAATCCACCCCAGTTCGGACTGACTGATGCTCCGATGCGGGGTAGGCACGCAGTGCCGTAGGGGGATTGATCCCCCTCAGTGCCAGCGGGCGCAACCCGCCTAGTCGTCTTCGTAGTTGTCGCCGAGGCCGAGCTCCATGCGGGTTTCGGGGTCTTCGGCCAGGGCGTCCTTGAGTTCCTCCACGCTGAAGTCGGCCACGATGAAGTCGCCAAATTCGAGGGTGGGGGTCTTGGTCTGGCCGCTGACTTCGATCATGCGCTGCATGTTCTGGGCGCTCAGGTTGACATCGCGCAGATCGACTTCGACCGCGTGACGCTGGAAAAAGGCCATGGCTTCACGGCACCAGGGGCAACCGCGCTTGATATAGAGAATGGGGTGTTTCGACATCTCGTTTGTGCTTGGTTTTTATTGGCTTAAATCAAGCACGGCAAGACGGGTTCCGCAACCCTTTTCGGCGCTTTGCCCAAAGCCAAACAAACGTGACCGGGCTTGCGCTCGGGGCGAAACGGGGGCAGGTTAAAAGGATTTGCACAGCACGATGTCCGAGACCGAAAGCCAGCCCTGTATTCACATAAAAGGCGCGCGCCAGCACAACCTGCGCGACCTCGACCTGCGCATCCCGCGCGGGAAGCTGGTGGTGATGACCGGCGTCTCCGGCTCGGGCAAGTCGAGCCTGGCCTTTGACACCATCTATGCCGAGGGCTACCGCAAGTACATGGAGAGCCTCTCGGCCCGCGCCCGGCAGTACCTGGACCAGTTGCCGAGGCCGGACGTGGACTTTATCCACGGACTGCCGCCGGTCGTGGCTATCGAGCAGCGTACCATCACGGGCGCGAATCCGCGCAGCACCGTCGCCACGGTGACGGAGATCGCCGACTATGCGCGGCTGCTGTGGACGGTCTGCGGGGAGCAGTTCGACCCGGTGGACGGCGCGCCGATTGAGCGGCGTTCGCTCGACGATTGCATTGCCCGCATTTACGAGGAGCCGGAGGGGAGCCGCCTCATGCTTCTGGCCCCGGTGATGACGGCCAAGCCCGCCGTGTTACGCGAGGAGCTGCCCCGGTTGCGGCAGAAAGGTTTTTTACGCGTGCGGCTCGACGGGGAAATTCGCGAGTTGGCGGACGATAAGATTATCCCCTCCGGCAGCCGCGAAGTCACGGTCGAGGTGGTGGTGGACCGCATCGTGCTCGGGTCGGATCAGCGCGGGCGCATTGCCGACTCGTTGGAGCTGGCCTTCCGCGAGGGCGGGGATCGGGCGATTGTCATGGTCCAGCATGACAGGGAAGCCCCGTGGGGCGAGTTCCGGCTCAGCCAGGCGCTGGCCGGGACGCGCTCGGGCGTGGTGTACGAGCCGCTCTCGACGCGCTCCTTTTCCTGGAACAGCCCCGAGGGCGCTTGCCCGACCTGCGGCGGGCTCGGGCAGACCATGCAGTTCAGCGACGAGTTGATCGTGCCGGACCCGTCGAAGTCCGTGCGCGGCGGCGCGGTCAAGCCCTGGCGGCTCGGCTCCAAGGCGATGATAATTAAACGCAACGCCATCCTCAAGCAGCTCTCCGAGCAGTTGCCCTTCGACCGCAACGTGCCGTGGAGCGAATTGCCGGAAGAGACCCGCCAAATCATCCTGCACGGGGCGGGGGAACGGCTGTTTTCCTTCAAGCTCAAGGCGGGCAATGCCAAGCCCGAGGCCACGCCCTTTGCCGGGGTGATCGCGGATCTGGAGGAAAGCCGCCGCACGAGCAGCAGCGATGGCTTCCGCGCCCGGTTGATGGCGTTCCAGGTCACGTCGCTGTGCCCGGATTGCCAGGGGAGTCGCCTCAATGCCCGTGCGCGTAACGTGCGCGTCGAGGGCGTGTCGTTCACGGACTTTATCGGGCTCGGGATCGAGCGGGCGCGGGAATTTGTCTCCAAGCTCGGCGGGCGCAAGGGGCGTTACGAACCGGCCGCCGACGCCATTCGCGGCCTGCGCGAGCGACTGGGGTTTTTGACCGAGGTTGGGCTGGAATACCTTACGCTGGATCGCATCTATGCCACACTCAGCGGCGGCGAGGCCCAGCGCGTGCGGCTGGCTACTCAACTCGGCATGGGACTGGTCGGCGTCGCCTACGTGCTCGACGAGCCGAGCATCGGCCTGCACCCGGTGGACAACCAGCGGCTGATTGACACGCTGGTTGGCCTGCGCGACCGGGGCAACTCCGTGCTCGTGGTCGAGCACGACGCCGACACGATGCGCGTAGCGGACCAGTTGATCGAGCTCGGGCCGGGCGCGGGCGACCAAGGCGGCGAACTCATTTTCCAGGGGACGCCGGAGGAGTGCATGGCCTCGCCGCGTTCGCGGACCGGGCCGTTTCTTTCCGGCCAAAGCGAGATCATGCGCGACGCCCGTGTGCTGGAACCGCGCCACGGGATGCTGACTGTTATAGGAGCGCGGGAGAACAATCTGCGCGACCTCAATGTGGGCTTCCCGATGGGGCTGCTGACCGTCGTGTGCGGTGTGTCCGGCTCGGGCAAGAGCACGCTCGTCAACGACATCCTGGCGCGGGCGGCCGCCTTCAAGCTCAACGGTGCGAAGACCATCCCCGGCCTGCACAAGGAGATCGACGGCCTGCGCAACTTCAAGACCGTGGTGCGCGTGGACCAGGAGCCCATCGGGCGCAGCCCGCGCTCGAATCCGGCCACCTACGTGAAACTTTTCGACCAGTTGCGCGATCTTTTCGCCAAGTGCCCGCTGGCCAAGGTGCGCGGCTACAAGCCGAGCCGCTTCAGCTTCAACGTGCGCGGCGGGCGCTGCGAGAAGTGCCAGGGAGACGGCCAGATCAAGCTCGACATGCAGTTCCTCGGGGACGTGTTCGTGGAGTGCCCGAGCTGCCGCGGCCAGCGCTATAATCGCGAGACGCTGGAGATCCGCTTCAAGGGCTACAACATCGCCGAGGTGCTCGACATGACCGTCGAGGAGGCGATGAAGCACTTTCGCAACCAGCCGAAGATTTTTGAAAAGCTCGCCACGCTCGCTGCCGTCGGCCTGGGCTACGTCAAGCTCGGCCAGCCCGCCAACACTCTTTCCGGCGGCGAGGCCCAGCGGATCAAGCTCTCGCTCGAACTCTCCCGCCGCCAGCAGGGCGAGACACTCTACCTGCTCGACGAGCCCACCACCGGCCTGCACTGGGAAGACATCCAGAAGCTGATGGACCTGCTCTTCCAGCTTCGCGACGCGGGCAACACCGTTGTCATTATCGAGCACCAGCTCGATGTCATCGCCCTGGCCGACTGGCTGGTCGAGCTCGGCCCCGGCGGCGGCAAGTCCGGCGGCAACCTTGTCTTCGAGGGCACCCCCGCCGACATGACCCGCGCCGAAGGCTCTCCCACCGGCTCCGCCCTCCGCGCCGCCGGTCACGGGTGAGAGGGAGAAAAAGAAGCTCGCTCTGGGGTTGCGCCGGAGGGGGGGAGGTGTCACTTTGGCCGATTCATGAAACCTCAGAAGCGGAAGCCGGGCCGCAAACCGGTCGCCAGCGAGCTGCGCCACCGGATCAACGCCGGGCGGGTCGCGGTGAAAAACCAGATTGCCTTTTTCGAGAGCCAGTTCGGGCAGGTTGAGAGCCAGTGGAAGGAAGATGACACGCGGGTGACGTTCGCGGACTTTGCTATTTCTGAAAAGGTATTTACCGAGTTGCGCCGCTCGTTCCCGCATGACGATTTTTGCAGCGAGGAGTCGAATCCCGAGGACGAGGAGATGCTGCTGGAGGCTGAGTACGCCTGGATTCTCGATCCCATCGACGGCACGAACAATTACGCGCTGGGAATTCCGATGTGTTCAATTTCGCTGGCGCTGCTGCGCAACGGTGAGCCCGTTTACGGCTATATCTACGACTATGCCCGCCGCACGCTGATCGAGGGCGGGGAAGGCGAGGGCGTGCTCGACGGCACGCACCGATGCCGCGTGCTGGCGGACGAGCCGACGGTACAGAGCCACTTTGCGACGAATTTCCCCTTTGATCCGGCGGACATGGCGCTGACACGTGAGCTGTTCGAGCAGTACCGGGTGCGGTGCTTCGGCAGCGCGGCGATGAACCTGGCCTACACGGCGACGGGTAAGCTTGAAGCCTGCCTCGACTTCCGGGTCAAGGTCTGGGATGTGGCCGCCGGGTTCGCCATGATTAAGGCCGGGGGCGGCGAAGTCGTTTACTTCGGCGAACCGGCTTTTCCGCTCAATCGCTTCCACGTACGGATGCCTGCCGTGCGTTATGTGGCGGGTAATCCGGCTTTTTGCCGGATCGTGGAGGAGCGTATCCGCGGGGGCGGTGGCAAGGCCTAGGGCCTGAACGGGCCTCTGGAAAAACTACGTTATTGCTTGAAAACGAAGCTCTTGCGGATCAGGTCAAAGCCGGGCATGGCTTTGTCGAGGTCGTCCGAATAGTACAGCTCGGTGACGAGGATGCCCTTGGGGCCGTCGGTCGAGACGAAGATGCGGGCTCCGCCGGGAAGGAAGCCGGCGATCTTGCCCTTGAGGTGGCGTCCCTGGCCCTTGAAGTTGCCCCACTGCTCGAAGCTGTCGCGCGAGTAGGTCTCGATCATGGGGCCGTCCAGCGTGGTCAGGATGCTGAACATGATGTCGTCGGCGTCGGTGTCGGCGTCGGGGACGAAAATCTTGATCGTGATGTAGGAGTCGGCGTTGGCGACTTCGATGGTGAACAGGCGGTCGGCGTCGAAGTCTTCCTGTTGGGTGGCGACGGTCCAGTCAGCCGGGTAGGTCAGGCTGAAGCCCGGGCGGTCCAGCTTCTTAATCTCGTTCGGAGACCAGTCTTCCTGAAGGACGCTCAGGGCCAGTTGGTTGGCGGAACCGAGCGTCTCAAGGCCGGAAATTCCGGCGTAAGTTCCTGCCATCCCGGCAAGAAGGCAGAAGGACGAGGAGAGAAATTTACGCATGTATAACAGGTGAGTAGTTATTGAGAATTGCCTATTAAAAGAGAGAACGCGACCGGGTGGTTTTCGTACTTGGTTGCGTAAGGCTGATACCCCAATAAGACCTGCTTGTCAACGGGATAGTGTAAACTACTCGTAAAATACGGTACGCATTGTCGCGCTATACCGTGTAGCATGTACCGGGAACCGGGTCGGTGACGCTGTAACCCTGGTCGCTCTGCTCCAGCTCTTCCTTGAACCAGGCCCGCGCCTCGGGGTCGCCATGCGTGAGGACGATGGCGCGGGGCTCGCAGTGGTGAGCGAATTCGAGCAGTTCCTCGCGGTCGGCATGGCCGCTAAGGTCGAAACGCTCAATACTGGCCCGCACGGGCGTGACGTAGTCCAGCGCGTCGAAGACAAAGGATTCGTCCCGCGGGGTTTCCAGCAACTGGCCACCGGGGGTGTCCGGGTCGCAGTAGCCGACGAAACAGACGGCGTTGTGCGGGTTTCCGAGCAGGGACGACGCGACGGCGTAGGAGGGGGTTTTCTCCACCAGCATACCGCTGCTGACCACGAAGAGCGTGGGACGTGAGGGGGATTTGCCGGGGTCGGGGAAACGCTTCAGGCTCTGTACGCCGAGCTTTTTCAAGATCGTGCGGCGGAAATGGACCGCATTGAACTTGCGGGAAATGTTATCGAAGTAATCGACCAGATCCAGCCCCAAGCCCGAGCAGACGACGGGGACCTTGGGGATGTCGCCCTTGGAGACGGCTTCCTCCAGGATGGCGAGGATCTCCTGCATCCGGCCCAGCGCAAAGGCCGGGATGAGGACGGAGCCGCCGTTTTCCAGTGTGCGTCCGACGGTCTGGAGCAGGCGGGCGACCTCGTCTTCGCGGGCCTTGTCGGCGGTGCGGGCGGTCAGGCCACGGGTGGTTTCCATGACCAGGGTGTCAAAGGTCTCGTCTGGAAAGGATGCGCCGGGCAGGGTTTTTTGGTCGGTAAAGAGCACGTCACCGGTGAAGAAAATCGAGCGGTGCTTGTAGGTCAGTTTGACCCCGGCGGCCCCGACGATGTGGCCGGAGGCGTAGAGGGTGACCTGGACTTCCTCATTACCCTTGGCGAAGGTGCGCGCGTGCCCGTAGGGCAGGGCGAACATCATCGGCTCCAGCCGGTCCAGCTCGGAGTAGCTGTACAGCGGGTACTCGGGGATGTGCTGCTCCTCGCGCTGGCGGCGCATGACGTTACAGGAGTTGCGCAGCATGCGGACGGCCAGCTCCTGAGTCGGCCGGCTGAGGATAATCATGGCCTCGGGCTGGTGGCGCAGAGCCACGGGCAGGGAGCCGAGGTGGTCGAGGTGGCAGTGCGTCAGGATGAGCGCGTCGATGCTGTTCGGGGCCAGCTTATCAAAATCGGGCAGGGTGTCGCGCCCGACTTTTTTCGGGTGGATACCCGCATCGATAAGGAAACGGAAGGGGCCGAGTTCGACCAGAAGGCAGTTTGCTCCGATGCCTCCGTGCGGGTTCAGGTCTGTCAACTTCATGGAAAGCGCGAAAGCCTAACGCCTTTTTCCCGCGTTAGGCAATTCCCCTATTTCTGAAAAAATAACCGGCTTATCCCCCCGCCACGATGCGGACGATTTCGAGGTTGTCGCCGTTGGCGAGGGTGGCCTTGAGGGTTTCGGCGGGGGTGAGGGCTTCACGGTTGCGCTCGACCACGACGCGCTCCGGTGCCAGCCCGAGCGTATCGAGGAACTCCGGCAGCGTGGCCTGGGCCGCGATCACGTAGGGTTTGCCGTTGGCGGTGATGTGGATTTTGTCGCTCATGCTGGGGAAAGGGTTGATCGGTTCAGGTGGAGGTGTCGGTGCCGACGAGGGCGCGGTCGAAGTCCTTCCAGACCGCTTCGTAACCCTGGCGCCGGATCATGGCCGCAATCTCAACCGGCGGGCGCTCGTCTGCAATATGAAACTGCTCGCCGGGTTGGTCGGCCTCGGGGGTCCAGGTGTCCTCGTCGAAATGTTCGTACCCGCCGGGCTCGGTGCTGGAACCGGCGCTCATCAGGGTGACGCCGAGCTTGACCAGCCCGTCGCGCAGTTCGGGGCGTTCGCGGGTGGAGAGGGTGATCCCGACCTGCGGCAGGAACATGCGCAGGGCGCAGATGACCTGCACCATTTCGCGGTCGCTCATGATAAAGGACGGGTCCGGCTGGTAACCGCCGGCGGCCGGGCGCATGCGCGGGAAGCTGACTGAGATCTGGGCTTTCCAGCAATGCTTGAGCAGGTGACGGGCGTGGGCGGCGACGGCCATCGTCTCGTGCCGCCAGTCGTAGAGCCCGTAAAGTGCGCCGATGCCCAGACGGCGGAATCCGGCTTCGTAGCCGCGCTCGGCGGTGTCCATGCGCCAGGCGAAGTACTTTTTCGGCCCGGCTTTGTGCATGGATTCGTAAGTGCTCTGGTGATAGCTCTCCTGATAAACGATGAGCCCTTCGGCTCCGGCCTGAACGAGGGGAGCGTAGTCAGCGGCGTCCATCGGCCCCAGTTCCAGCGCGACGGAGGGCATGTGCCGCAGACCGGCCTGGATGCACTCGCCGACGTAGCCGTTGGAGACGTATTTGGGGTGTTCTCCGGCCACCAGCAGCAGCGAGCGGAAGCCCTGTCGCGCGATCTTGGCGATCTGTTCCTCGGCCACCTCGACCGGGATAGTCAGGCGCGGGATGTCGTTATTGCGTGAAAAGCCGCAATAGGTGCAGACGTTGACGCACTCGTTGGAGAGGTAAAGCGGGGCGAAAAGCCGGATGGCCTTGCCGAAAAAGCGCTGTGTGAGCCGTTGAGAAACCGCCGCCATCTCCTCCAGATACTCTCCGGCCTCGGGCGAGGTCAGCAACGCGAAGTCCTCCAGCGTCTCGGCGCGGCCCTTGCGGAGGAGGGCGGCGATGCGGTCGCGGTCCCCGTGGCGGGAGCGGTAGGCAAGTTCGCTGATCGGGAGCCGTTGCAGGCTTTCGGAAAAACGTCCCGCCGGCGCTTCGGCCGGCGTGTGGTACTTGGCGGGTCTGGCCATAATCCGCCTAGCTTATACAGCCCGGCGGCGAAAGCAACGTCTTTGCTCGCGAAATGTCCAGTCTCCTGCCCAGTCCCGTTGTTTGGAAAAAGGGCTATGCGCTTCTTCGCGTGGGTGCGCGGGCAACTCTTTCCCGTCTGTGTGAGTCTGTGATCGGAGCTTGGAGTCCGGGAAAAAATGTGACAAATTGTCGGGTATGAAGAAAAAACTTCTCAAAGCCGGCACCTCGTTCACGGTCAAACTGGGCGAAAGTGACACCCTGAAAATCAAGCTCGGGGAGGTGCTGGTGCCGCCGGGCCGGTCGGTTAATTTGAAGAAGGACTTCGATCCGGGGTTTACTGCCGGGTACGAGAATGAAAAGGCGGCTATGGCCAAAGTCCGGGCCAATGTCGGCAAGATGAGCAAGCTTCAGGACAAGCTCTACGCGCAGAACCGCTACAGCCTGCTGATCATTTTCCAGGCGCTCGACGCGGCCGGCAAGGATGGGGTGATCAAGCACGTCATGTCCGGGGTCAACCCGCAGGGCTGTCAGGTGACGAGCTTCAAGACGCCCTCGACCGAAGAGCTTGACCATGACTACCTCTGGCGCTCGGTGCGGGCGCTTCCGCGCCGGGGCGAGATCGGGATTTTCAACCGCTCGCACTACGAGGAGGTGCTCATCACCCGCGTTCATCCGGAGATCCTCCAGCGCCAGAAACTGCCTGCTTCCGACATGGGGCCGGAGATATTCGAGAAGCGCTACGAGCAGATCAACAACTTCGAAAAATACCTGGTCGAGAACGGCACCATCGTCCTGAAGTTTTTCCTCAACCTTTCAAAAAAAGAGCAGGCGCGTCGCTTCCTCGCCCGAGTGGACAACCCGGACAAAAACTGGAAATTCTCGGACGCCGACTATGCTGAGCGCCAGCACTGGGACGAGTACCAGGACGCCTATCAGGCGTGCATCAGCCATACCAGTACCTCGCATGCCCCGTGGTTCGTCATCCCGGCGGACAACAAGTGGTTCACGCGGCTGGCCGTATCCGAAGTCATCGTGCGCTCGATGAAACTGCTCCCGCTGGAGTACCCGAGCGTCAACGCCGAGCACAAGAAAATGATCTCCCGTATTGGAAAAAAACTACAAAAGGAAATCTAGGTGCGTGCCCGGTGCGTGACCGCACTGGACATTCTTTTTCGGGGGCTGGCTGGACCAGCGCCCCTAAGCGCCCAAAAGGCCGTTTGCTCCATGCGTGGCCGCGTAAGCCGTCGGGGGCTGCGCTTCTCGCCGGGGGCAACAGTATTTGGCCTGTCAGGATTTAACCTTTGTCGATGGGGCCAACGCAGTTCGTTTGAGCTGGCGTCAAGCGGCTGTTGTCCGTACCGCCGCGTTGGTGTGGCAGCAGTGATCCTAAGGGTCACAGGTCAAGGACTCTGCCCTTGAGGGCCGTGTTCGGTCGCAGCCCTGGGGCGTTCTTCTTAAACACGGTCCAGTGGGGCGGTGATGACGCGGATGCCTTGCTGGCGGTAGGGTTCCAGCAGGCCGGGGGCGGCGCGATCATCGGTCACGAGGACGTTGAGCTGGCGCGGTTGTGCGAAGATGAAGGGGCTCTTTTTCTCCAGTTTGCTGGAGTCGCACACGACGCAGATTTGCTCGGCGCGGGGGATGAGACGTTCCTTGAGCACTGCCTGGCCGGGGTTGACCTCGGAGGCCCCGATCTCGTGGTGAAGCCCGTCCACCCCGACGAAGAGCCACTTGATCATGTAGCGCTTGAGCGAATCCTCTGCCACCGCGCCGACGTAGGAGCGCGAGCGTTCCTCGTAGTTGCCACCGGTACAGATGAGGTCGTAGCCGGGGCGTCCGCCCAGGGCGACGATGACGTGGTGAGCATTGGTCAGGACGGTCAGCGGCACGGACGGCAGGTTGTCGCACATGGCCAGCACAGTGGAACTGGCGTCCATAAAGATGGTGTCGTTGGTGCCGACCAGTGCTGCCGCCGCCTGGGCGACGATGGATTTTTCGAACTGGTTGACACTCTGCCGGGCGGGCAGGGGAAGGTCGTGCCGGGAGTCGGAGGCTCGGGTGGCCCCGCCGTGGATGCGGATCACGCGCTTGGCCTCGGCCAGGGCTTCGAGGTCTTTGCGGATGGTTTCGTGGGTGACGTTGAAGGCGTCCGCCAACTCCGCGTTGGAGACGGAGCCTTCGGCCTCGATCCGGCGTAAAATCATTTCCTGGCGTTGGGCGGGGAGCATCGCGATAAATAAATCTGTCCTCCATTCTGGGGATAAAATTGGAAAATGCAAGTCATGCGCTTTGGATAACTTGCGATTGCAAGTTCTGCTCCCTTTAAGCCCAGAACAGTCGGTAGCTTGGGATCGGTGCAGTAGGGTTTTCTTGTGAAACCCAATTTTTAAAAGATGTAAGTATATGTTATTTAAGGACTTGAATATTCTATTTTTCGGTTCTACTATTTGCGTATACCTCCTCCGAAATCCCCGGTTTTACCCGGATAACCCCATACTATCCCACGCTTATGAGCCCCTATATAGCTGAATTCATTGGCACCGCATTGCTCATCCTCTTCGGTAACGGCGTAGTCGCCAATGTCGTTTTATCCAAATCCAAGGGTCAGAACTCTGGCTGGATCGTGATCACGGTCGGCTGGGGGTTGGCGGTGATGCTGGCCGTCTATTGCGTCGGGCGCATTTCCGGTGCGCATATCAATCCGGCGGTGACTCTCAGCCTGGCTTCGGCAGGGTTGTTCGACTGGGCGCAAGTGCCCGGCTACATCATCGCGCAGGTTTGCGGCGGCTTCTTCGGCTCGGTGCTGGTTTACCTCGCCTATTACGCGCACTGGGACCAGACCGAGGACCCGGCGTTGAAGCTGGCCTGTCACTCCACCGCGCCTGCCGTGCGACGCTTCGGCCCGGCGTTTATCACGGAATTCATCGGCACCGCCGTGCTGCTCTTTGTCATCCTCGCGGTGGGCAAAGTCGCCCTTGGCGCGGAGGACGCCCAGCGCATTTGGGCCACCTCTATGGGGACGTGGTTCGGGCCGCTGGTGGTGGGGTTGCTCATCGTGGCGATCGGCGTTTCGCTCGGCGGGCCGACTGGTTACGCGATCAACCCGGCCCGCGACTTTGGACCGCGTCTGGCTCACGCCTTCCTCCCCATCCCCGGCAAAGGCAGTTCCGACTGGGCCTACGCCTGGGTGCCGATTGTCGCGCCGATCCTGGGCGGTATTGCCGGGGCCAAGCTTTTTGTCTATCTTAACATGTAAAAACCCGTGGCGCCCTCAAAGCGCTTCTCCGAGTCCTCTCAACCGTTTCAGAACCCGCAACCCCTCAAACTTCTACTTAATCCCGTAGCACTATGTCCAAAGACCAATATATTATCGCCCTGGACCAGGGCACGACCAGCTCCCGCTCCATTGTTTTCGACCACAACGGCCATGTCGTGGCGGTCGCACAAAAGGAGTTTCGCCAAATCTACCCCAAGCCGGGCTGGGTCGAGCACGACCCGATGGAGATCTGGTCCAGCCAGAGCGCAACGGCGGCCGAGGCGATTTCGCGGGCGGACCTGACCACCGACTGCATCGCTGGAGTCGGGGTGACGAATCAGCGCGAAACCACCATCGTCTGGGACAAGGACAGCGGGCGGCCCGTTTACAACGCCATCGTCTGGCAGGACCGCCGCACGGCGGACTACTGCCTCAAGCTGAAGGAAGAGGGGCTCGAACCGATGGTCACGGAAAAAACCGGCCTGCGCCTGGACCCGTATTTTTCGGGGACGAAGGTGCGCTGGATCCTGGAAAACGTCTCCGGCGCGCGCGCCAAGGCCGAGGCCGGGAAACTGCTTTTTGGAACGGTGGACAGCTGGTTGATCTGGCAGTTGACAGGGCGCAAGGTCCACGTCACCGACGTAACCAATGCCAGCCGTACGCTGTTTTATAATCTGGAAAAGGACGATTGGGACGACGACCTGCTCAAGCTCTTCAACGTGCCCCGCTGCATGTTGCCCGAGATCCGCTCCAGTTCCGAAGTTTATGGTGAGGTCCAAAAGAACCTCTATCCCGGCGGCGCGTCCATCTCGGGCATCGCCGGTGACCAGCACGCCGCTCTCTTCGGGCAGGCGTGCTTCAGCCCCGGTATGGCCAAAAACACCTACGGCACCGGTTGCTTCCTGCTCATGAACATGGGCGACAAGCCCGTGCGCTCGAAGAACAACCTGCTCACCACGGTGGCCTGGCGCATCGGGGGAAAGACCGAGTACGCGCTGGAAGGTTCGGTCTTCATCGGTGGGGCGGTCGTGCAGTGGATTCGCGACGAGGTGCAGCTCGTGCGCACCGCGCAGGAGCTGGACTGGCTCGCCTCCACCGTCAAGGACGCCGGCGGCCTCTTCCTCGTGCCCGCCTTCGCCGGACTCGGTGCCCCGCACTGGGACCCGTACGCCCGGGGCGCGGCCCTTGGCATCACCCGTGGCACCAATCGTGCCCACATTTGCCGGGCGGCCCTGGAGTCGATCGCCTTCCAAAGCGCGGACCTGCTCTCGGCCATGGAAAAAGACAGCGGGCTCAAGCTCAAGGAACTGCGCGTGGACGGTGGGGCTTGCCGCAGCGACCCGCTTTTGCAGTTCCAGGCGGACTTGCTCCGCACGTCCGTCGTGCGGCCCAAGTGCATTGAAACGACCGCTCTGGGAGCGGCTTACCTGGCCGGGCTCGCGGTCGGCTTCTGGGAGAGCCGCGACGCGATCACCGAGCGCTGGGAGATGCAGCAGGAGTTCAAACCCGAGCGCTGCGACGAGGAAATGGCCCAACTGCGCAAGGGCTGGGACAAGGCCCTCGAACGTGCCAAGAACTGGGAGGAAGCTGAGGCGGAATAAGCCCGTCCCGGCTCCACCGCTTAACGCGCCAACCACTTAACGACAGAAGAAAGACATTATCTATGAAACGCTCAACCTCTCTCGACCGGGCCCAGTCCGCGGACAAGCCCTTTGACGTCATTATCATCGGGGGCGGTGCCTCCGGCCTGGGGGCGGCAGTCGATGCCGCCTCGCGCGGACACAGCGTCGCGCTCTTCGAGCAGGCGGACTTCGCCAAGGGCACTTCCAGCCGTTCGACCAAGCTGGTGCATGGCGGCGTGCGCTACCTCCAGCAGGGCAACGTCTCCCTCGTGCTCGAAGCCCTGCGCGAACGTGGCCGCCTGACCCAGAACGCCCCTCATCTGGTGCGTTCGCAGGCGTTTGTCATTCCGAACTACTCCTGGTGGGAAGGCCCCTTCTATGGCATCGGCATGAAGGTCTATGACCAACTCGCCGGTCGCCTCGGATTAGCCCCTTCGCACCACCTCAGCCGCAAGGAAACCATCGAGCAGATTCCGACGGTGGAGCAGGAGAGTCTCGTCGGCGGCGTCATTTACCACGATGGGCAGTTCGACGACTCGCGCCTCGCCGTGAACCTCGCGCAGACCGCCGAGGCGCTTGGCGCGGCCATGCTTAACTATTGCCGTTGCGTCGGGCTGGTGAAGGAAAATGATGTCGTCGCCGGTGTCGAGGTTGTGGACCAGGAGACCGGTAAGCAGTTCACTGTGCGCGGGAAAACCGTCATCAACGCGACGGGCGTCTTCGCCGACGACCTGCGCCAGATGGACGACCCGAAGGCCAAGGAAATTATCGCCGTGAGCCAAGGTATCCACATCGTGTTGCCCAAGCGCTTCCTGCCGGGTGATGCCGCCATCATGATCCCAAAGACGGCGGACGGGCGCGTGCTCTTTGCCGTGCCGTGGCATGACCGCGTGGTCGTCGGCACGACGGATACGCCGCTGCACCAGCATAGCCTGGAGCCGCGCGCGTTGGAAGAGGAACGCGAGTTTGTCTTCACCCACGCGTGCAAGTACCTGAGCACCGACCCCACGCCGGACGACGTGTTGAGTATTTTCGCCGGGTTGCGCCCGCTGGTCAAAGCTGGAGACGGCACGGACACGGCGGCGCTCTCGCGCGACCACAGCATCATCATCAGCGGTAGCGGTCTCATCACCCTGACCGGCGGCAAATGGACCACCTACCGCAAGATGGCCGAGGACGTCATCGACCAGGCGCAGACACTGGGCGGGCTGGCGGACCGCCGCTGCGAGACCGAGGAAATGCACATTCATGGCTGGACCCGCGCCACCTCGGACAAGCCGAACCTCGCCCTCTATGGCTCGGATGCGCTCAAGATTGAGGACTTGATGAAGGAAAATCCTGCGCTGAAGGAGCCGCTGCACGCCGACCTGCCCTATCAGAGGGGAGAAGTCGTCTGGCAGGTGCGGGAGGAAATGGCCCGTACGGTGGAAGACGTGCTCGCCCGGCGTACACGTTCGCTCCTGCTCAACGCCCGCGTCTCGATCGAGGTCGCCCCGGTGGTGGCCGCGCTCATGGCGAAGGAACTGGGCAAGGACGAGGCCTGGGAAAAGGCCCAGGTGGAAGCCTACACCGAACTGGCCAAGGGCTACATCTTCTAAGCCCGGCCGAGTTGGCTCAGTTCCAACCTTTGAGTCCTCCTTCCGGGGTTGCTGATATTCGCGTCATAGAAAGCAGCAACCCCGGATACGGGGCACTCTGGTAGCGTTAAGTTCAATTTAACCCCGCTGGAATATTCAGACGGGGGCAGAAAAACCTCTGGGCACTTTGGTTAACCTCCCGGAAGCGAGACGAGAGCACTTCAGGTTTTGCGCAAGGAAACTTCGCACGCAGCACAAAACCAAAAGTCTCTCACCTCAATGGCGTACAATCATCGCCGATGGGAGGTTAACCGAAGTGCCCTTGGGGGGCTTTTAGAGTGTTTTAAAAATACTGTAGCCATAATGGCTAAATGGCCAATTGCTAATTGTTGGATGCGGAACGTAGGAAATAACAATTAACCAATTAATCATTTAGCCATTCGGCCTTTTGCCGCATAGGGGGTGACGGCCTTCATGGCCCAGTACAGCCACGCTCCGGGGTAGCCGCCTTTTTGGCGGCGTAGGGGCGAAGCCCCTCAACGTCCCATGCGGCCACGCACAGGAGCCTTTCTGGCTCCGTAGGGGCGCAGCCCCTCAACGTCCCGTGCGGCCACGCACTATTTTTTGGAGCGTTCCCACTTGGGGCGTTCGGGCTCGCGGAGGGGGCGGGAGTCGAGCTCGATGCGGCGGACGGCGGGGTGCTTTTTGAGCTTCTCGTAAAGCTGGGGCACGAGCTTACAGGCTACGTAGTCGGGGCTCTCGAAGTAGAGCGCCTCGTCTTCGTTGACCATGACAGCCAGCCGCAGCTTCGTGCCGCCGCTCTCGTTGGTATCCACCAGTTCGCGCAGAAAGCGGGCGAGGTCGGCCAGCGGAGCGTCTTCGGTGCCGGTGTAAAGGGTGGCGGCGGTGACGTAGGCGGCGGCGGATTCGGCGGACATGGCTCCGATGTAGTTGGCGTTGAGCCGGGTCTCGCCGCGCTCCTCGTCGTAGCGGATCTCGCCCTCGACGAGCACGATCTTGCCGTCTTCGGCCAGGTTCTGCGCGTACTTTTCAAAGGCGTCCGGGAAGGCGTTGATCTGGTAGTAGGCCTTACGGGTGGCCAGGGTGAAAAAGGCCCACGGGCGGTTGTCCTTACGGGTGAGGCGCTTGTTGATGTTGAGCGCCACGCCGCAGAGGCGGAAGCTCTGGCGGTCGCACAGCTTGAGGTCCTCGCCGGGGATGAGGTTGTTGATAATGTCGTCGAGGCCGTGGAACTCGTTCATCGGGTGCCCGGAGACGTAGAAGCCCAGCAGTTCCTTTTCGTACTGGAGTTTTTCGGCCATGGGCATGGGCGGGCCGTCGGTGCGGATGGCACTGTGGCCGGGACCGGAATCGTCCGCGCCGTCGCTGTCGTCCATGAGCATGTCAAACATGTTGGCCTGGCCGGCCTCGCGGTCACGGGCGAGGTCGGCCACCTCGTTGATGACCTGCTCGACGGCGGCGAGCAGGTGCCCGCGGTCCACGCCGCAGTAGTCGAAGGCTCCGGTCTTGACCAGACACTCGACCACGCGGCGGTTGACGGCGGCATCGGCGGTGCGGGTGATAAAGTCGTGGAAATCGGTGAAGGGGCCGTTTTTGTCGCGTTCGGCCAGGATGATGCGGGCGGCGGCGTCGCCCACGCCTTTGATCGCGGCCAGGCCGAAGCGGATGCTCCAGGCGGCCTCGTCGCCCTTGTGCTCGTCCTTGACCGGGGTGAACATGAGACGCGACTCGTTGATGTCGGGGCCGAGCACCTCGATGTTGAGGTTTTCGCACTCCTCGATGAAGTGGGAAACCTTGTCCGCGTTACCCAGCTCGGAGGAGAGCACGGCGGCCATGAACTGGCACGGGAAGTTCGCCTTCAGGTAAGCCGTGCGGTAGCTGAGCATGGCATAGGCGGCGGAGTGCGATTTGTTGAAACCGTACTGCGCGAACTTCTCCAGAATGGCGAAAATTTCCTCGGCCTTGCGACGGTCGATGTTGTTGGTCTCCTTCGCGCCGGTGATGAAGATTTCCTTCTGGGCATCCATGACCTCCTTGATCTTTTTGCCCATGGCGCGCCGGAGAATGTCGGCGCCACCGAGCGTGTACCCGGCGATGATCTGCGCGGACTGCATGACCTGCTCCTGATAGACGAGCACACCGTAGGTTTCCTCGACCAGTTCCTTGAGGAGCGGGTGGGGGACCTGCATGGTCGAGGGATCTTTTTTGCCCTTGATGTACTGCGGGATAAACTGCATCGGGCCGGGACGGTAGAGGGCGATAAGCGCCACAATCTCGTCGATGCTGCTGGTCTCAAGCTGGCGGCAAAGCGCCTGCATCCCGCCGGACTCAAGCTGGAAGACGCCGACGGTCTTGGCGTCCTTCAGAAGCTGGAAGGTGGCCGGGTCCTCCAGGCTGACCTTTTCGATGTCAAAGTCCTCCTGGCCGGGCAACTGGCGGACGTTCTCCTGGGCGTCGGAAATGACGGTCAGGGTCTTCAGGCCGAGGAAGTCCATCTTGAGTAGGCCGAGGTCCTCGCTGGGGCCCTTGGGGTACTGCGTGGTGAGGTCGCCTTCCTGCAGGGTGACGGGGATCAGGTTCGTGATCGGCTGGTCGGCGATGATGACCCCGCAGGCGTGCTTGCCGGTGTTGCGGGTCATGCCCTCGATCACCTTGCCCTCCTCGATGATGCGCTTGGCGATGGGGTTGTGCTTGATCTCGCTCTGGAGTTCGCCGGACTTGGCCACGGCGTCGTCGAGGGAGATGTTCAGCTCGTCCGGGATCATCTTGGCCAGCTTGTCGCCCTCGGCGAAGGTCAGGTCGTTGATGCGGGCCAGGTCGCGCACGATCATCTTGGCCCCGAAGGTGCCGAAGGTGATGATGTTGGCCACGCGGTCACGGCCGTACTTGTCGCGCACGTAGTTGACCACGTCGTCGCGGCGGCGCATGCAGAAGTCCACGTCAAAGTCCGGCGGCGAGACGCGCTCCAGGTTGAGCATGCGCTCGAAGAGCAGGCCGAAGCGGAAGGGGTCGATGTCGGTGATTTTTAACACGTAGGCGACCATGCAGCCGGCGCCCGAACCGCGGCCCGGTCCGACCGGGATGCCCCGGTCGCGCGCCCACTTGATAAAGTCCCACACGATGAGGAAGTAGTCCACGAAGCCGGTGCCCGTGATGATGGCCAGCTCGTAGTCGAGTTGGTCGCAAAGCTTGAGCGCCTCGGCGTGCTTGTCGGCGTCGCCGTCGAGCTGTTTGCCCAGTTCCTCCAGTTGGTGGACCTCGTCGTAGTTCACGCCGTAGCGCTCCTGAAGACCCTGCTTGCACAGGTGGAAAAGGTAGAGGCCGTTGCTGCGGAATTTTTCCCGCGCATCCTCGTCGAGCGCGATGGTTTCCTTGCCCTCGCGGGTGAGAACGGTGTTCTTGCGCTCGACGTAGATGTCGAGCACGCGGTCGAAGTTCGCCGGGTCGGGCTGGTAGCTGAGTTCGGCGGGCTTCTCGTAAACCGGGTAGTGGTCCTCGCCGAAGGGCAGCTTCACGTCGCACATCTCGGCCACGGCGGTGGTATTGGTGAGCGAGTCGGGGCGTTCCTTGAAGACGCGCTCCATTTCTTCCCGGCTTTTCAGGTAAAACTGCTGCGAACCGTAGCGCAGGCGATTTTCCTCAGAGAGGCGCGAGCCGGTCTGGATGCACAGCAGCGAATCGTGTGGCTGGTGGTCGGAGGCGTTGACGTAGTGCACGTCGTTGGTGCACACGACTTTGAGGTCGAACTCAGTGGCGAGCTTGAGCAGGTCGGGGATGATGGCCTGCTGCTCCTTGAGCCCGTGGTCCATCAGCTCGATGATGAAAAACTCCTTCCCGAACATGTCCACGAACTTCCCGCACGCCTGGCGGGCCGACTCGTAGTCCCCGGCCATGAGAAACTGCGGGATGACCGCCGCCAGGCACCCGCTGAACGCGATCAGCCCCTCGCGGTGGTTGTAGAGATCGGTCAGGCTGACGCGCGGGTTACGGTAAAACCCCTCCGTGTGCCCCTTGGAGACGAGGCGGGTCAGGTTCTGGTAACCCTGGAAATTCCGGGCCAGCAGGCCCATGTGGTAGCTTTTCTGTTTGGCGCGCTCTTCGTTGGTAGCGCCGAGGTGGTCGTCGTAAACGAGGTAGATTTCGCAGCCCAGCAGGGGCTTGATGCCGTATTTCTTGGCCTGTTTGAAGAAGCTCGCCAGCCCGAAAAGCACCCCGTGGTCGGTGATGGAAAGGGCCTTCATGCCCAGCTCCTCGGCCCGCTGGCACAGGCGGTCAACGCGGCTGCACCCGTCGAGCAGGCTGTAGTCGGTGTGGACGTGGAGATGGACGAATTCTTTATCTTTGCACATGCGGCTCGCTTTTCTACGGGGAAACCGCCACTTTACCTCCGCCTCCCACCGCTTTTCAAGCCCCGGTCAACAGAAGTTGTTCGCCGGGTTATTCGCACCGGGAGGAGGAGAATGGCAAATCGGGTAAATTAGGTGTGATAAAAACCTTGACGCCCCGGTGCGAAAGGGTCTTTATCTCCGCTTTTCCCGAAAACGAATTTTAATCAATCCACATGCCCGTAGAAGTCAGAATCCGCAAAGGCGAGACCATGGAGAAGGCTCTCCGCCGCCTCAAGAAGAAGCTGGACCGCGAAGGTATCATCCGCGACGTCCGTGCCAACCGCTATTTCGAGAAGCCCTCGGAGGTGAAGCGCCGCAAGAACAAGGCTTCGGCGTTCAGCAACATGCTGCGCCAGCGCTACGAGAATCAGTAAGCTTTTTATCAGTTCTACCGGCCAGTCCGGTTGAGAGTTTGAACCCGGTCCCTGGTGGGCCGGGTTTTTTCGGTGTCCGGTTGGGGCCGTTGGAGCAGCAATCTGTCAGTCTCGGGACCGGGGCAGCTGACCCCCGGAAAAATTTCTCAAGCAGGGCCCCGGCCAAGCAGACGCTTCAGGCGGGTGCGCAGGGCGAGTTTGGTTTTCAGGCGGGGGAGGCATTTCTTCGCGGTCAATGGCCCGGTCATCGCGGTGCGCATGTGGAGGATTTTCGCCTGCCCGAGCAATCCCTGCCGGCGCATTTCATCCTCCATCCAGGGGCGGACATTATAGACGGTATTGGGGATCGGGGTCAGGCGCAAGGCCGTGGCCTCCGGTCGCCCGGACTCCAGGATGTGGTTGAAAAAATGCTGATCGCCGAAGTGCCCGGCCCACATGTCGGCATCATCATGCTCGCAGATGAGGTCTTGCAGGAGCTTCAGGAAGGCCTCGCAGGCCGGAGAACGGCGGTAGGCGAAGACGCCGGTATTGTAGTGCGCGCCCCCGCTGAGCGATTTTAACTCCCAACTCTGGTTCCAGTCCACATCGCAGTCCTTGGCGATGCATATATCCGCCTCCTCCAGCAGCGAGAACAGCTCCCAGAGCGGGGCCTGTACAAAGGCGTCGGTGTCGAGAAAGAGCGTCTGCTCGAAGGGGCTGAGCAACAGGCTGCGGGCCTTGAGCTTGTGCGCGTTGGCCGTGCCGTCCTCAAGGTGAATGAGGGTGGAAAAGGGCTTGGGCCGCTCGGTGGTCAACTCGGTGCACAGGGCGATGGGCAGGCCCGGCATGTATTTGCTGACCTGCCGGGCGTTGTAGATCGCCTCCCGCAGGAAGGCGTCCTTGCCGGTAGCGACAAACAGGCACCCGCGCTGCTGGCTCTCACTTGCTGACATGATTAACAGAGAAGACCAGCGAGGCGAAAATAGCGAGGAACTTCTATCGGCTCAGGACCAGATCGCGGCTCCGGCGGAAGCGGCTTTTTCGAGGGCCAGCCGCCATTCAGCCTCGCAGCGACCGAGGAATTTCTCCCAGCCGCTAAGCGTTCCAGCGCTGCCGTAGTCCGCTATGGCCTCCGCGTACAGTTCGCACATGCGGCCCATGCAGGCGTCGAGTGAGAAGGCCTCGGCGGTCTCTCGCAGACTGGCTTCGAGGGCGTTTCTGTCCTCCGGCGAGCCGTTGCGGAGGCGTTGGTAAAGCTCGTCGGCGGCCTCGGCGAACTGCTCGGGGCTGGCGTCACCGGCGAGCAGACGGCCATTGGAACCGTCGCGGACGACTTCACGCGCGCCGGGTGCGTCGAGGGCGACGACCGGCTTGCCGCAGGTCATGGCTTCGGCCAGTACCATGCCCTGAGTCTCGGACTTGGAGGAAAAAACAAACAGGTCCAACGCGTGGTAGGCGTCGGCCAAGTCCTGCCCTTCCAGCTTCCCGGCGAAATGGCAGCGCGGGCCGATTCCGGCTTTTTCGGCGCTGGCGCGCATTTTTTCCTCCTCAGGGCCGTAGCCGACGACGAGGAAGTGGCAGCTCTCGTTTTTCCTTAAAAAGGCGGTCACCGCTTCCATCAGGTAGGGAAGGTTTTTCTCCGGGGCGAGCCGCCCCACGTGCCCGAGGGTGAAGGCATCGGCGGGGATGCCCAGGCGTTCGCGCACGGCCTGCGGCTCGGCGGGGCGGAAGCGCTCCGGGTCGATCCCGGTGGGGATGACACGGATGGGCTGCTTGAGTTCGCGCTCCAGCAGCATCTGCTCGATGCTCGCGCTGGGGGCGACCACGAGGTCCGCGAGGCTGGAGTAGTTGAGCGCGATTTCCCGGGCCAGCGCCTTGAGGGCGTCGGAGTCCTCGAGGATGTAGTGCGCGTAGTCCTCATAGCGCGTGTGATGGGTAAAGATCAGCGGACGGCCCTCCTGATAGGCGATACGCAGGGCTGAGTCGCCCATCAGGAAGGGGTGATGCGAGTGCACTATGTCGGGTGCAAAGGCTTCGATCCGGTTTACGGCGTCCAGCCCCAGCGGCAGCCGCACCGAGAAGTCAGAGCCGTTGAAATTCTGGATAGCCGGCACGCGCAGGACGCCGGGCTCCTCTCCCTCGGGGATGTCCGGAAACTCCGGGGCGATGACGAGCGTCTCGTGCCCGTGGGCCTGGAGCCACTCGACCTGCGTGGAGACCGAGCGGGCGACCCCGCCGACATGCGGCGGGTAGGTGTTGGTGAACATGGCGATTTTCATCGGTGGCGGTGTTGAGGGGGAGGGCGTTTAGCGAGCGGTTTGGGCGGGCGAAGTTTGCCCCGTTGGGCTGGTGTAATTGCGCGACAATATGAGCGCTTTGGTCCCGCCCGGCAAGTCCTGCCCGGTGAATCCCGGAATCCGCACTTGCAGGCGCGGGGCCTTGTCGCGCCACTCTCCGAGGATGCGGAGCTGCCATTG
The DNA here is from genome assembly GCF_014230085.1 of Ruficoccus amylovorans. NCBI lineage: Bacteria > Pseudomonadati > Verrucomicrobiota > Opitutia > Puniceicoccales > Cerasicoccaceae > Ruficoccus > Ruficoccus amylovorans. Next base: position 81,000 of record NZ_JACHVB010000014.1, read on the forward strand.
GCCGTCGAGCGGTTCCAGTTCGAGCGTGACCGGGCCGAAACGTGTCAGTGTGGGTCCGTAGGCCATCGGCTCGTCGGCCTCAAACCATTCAGGGAAAAGCCCTTCGCCCAGAATGAGTCCGTCCTCGCTCTCACGGATAAAGAGCGCGCGCATCATTTCGCACCATTCGGCGGCGGCCCAGCCATGCTCGCCGTCGCCCATGCAGCCGCCGAGCGTGCGTGGGTGGACCGCTTCGGGCCACTTGCCGGTGGGGGAGGCGAGGCGCGTGCAGGCCTTGACGATGCGGCGGCAGCGCTCGTCGCCCCGGCGCAGGAAGGTCTGGGCCAGCGCCAGCGAGAGGTAGATGTTGAGGCCGGAGTGGATCATGTCCTGAAAGAACGCATCCTCCAGGAAGCAGTGCTGCCAGAGCCAGTTGGCGGTGCGCGTGATGCGCTCGTCGGGCAGAAAGGTCTGCTCCAGCGGGTAATCGACCACCATCGAGCCGACCGCTCCTGAGTCCATCCTCCGGTGCGGTGAGGCGGGTATGCCGCCGTGAGTGCGGCGCTCGGGGAGGGCTTCGATATTGGCCCGCAGGTCCTTTTCAAATGCGGTGGCTTCACGCCGGAACTCATCGGCCAATGCGTTCTCGCCGCGTCGGGCGAAAATCGCGGCAGCGCAGCGCAGCCCGGCAATGCCCCAGAAGTCGTCCCAGTAGTAGTAGTCATTCGGCCCGAGGTGCTCGGCGCTGAAGCCTGCCGGAAACAGGCCGGGGTGCTTCGAGTCGGAAGACTTGCGCTTACGCACGATCCAGCGGGCCGCGTTGAGCAGGGACTTGTGGTCCGGGGCATCGAGCTGTTGGCCGGTGAGTTGTTCCCAGCGGTCCACGATCCACAAAACCTGTCCGTTGGAGTCCCATTCGCCCTCCTGTGAGTGGAAGTAGCCGTCGTGCCGCTGCCGGTCGGTGAAGGTGGCCAGCGTGCGCCGGACGGTTTCCGCGTCGTTGTTGCCGAGAAAGGCGTTGGCCATCAGGCAGGCGTCGCGGAACCAGAACCGCCGGTAAGTGTAAGGGCCGGGAACGATCTCCGGCTCGGCCAGTAGTGCGAGTGTGTGTTGCGAACTTTCAAAAACCTCCCGCATCCGTGTGTCCGGGATCTCCAGCTTCGTGCGTTGGCGATTGAAGCTCTCCCAGTTCGGGAAGGCAACCGTGCGGCGGTGTTCGGTGGCTTCGAGCGGGATCTGGTAGGAGGTGGTGAAAACCTCGTGGGCGCGGACGCGCCAGGCCGCCGCCGCCGAGGCCAGCCCCGCGGGGCAGGTCTGCGCTGTGTCGAGCCGGTGCGGATCGGCCAGCGCCCGGCCGACATCGCCCCGGTGGTAGTCCGACATGACGACGCGCTCCGGCGGATGCTCCAGGTGGAGTCGGTGGTTTTCATTGACGGTAAAAGTGCTGCCCTCGCGGGCAATCTCATCGACGAAGCGCACGCCCTCGGGGTTGCTCGGGCGGATGGCCACGACCAGCCAACCGTCGGCTTCGGCGCGCAAGCCCGCCTGAGTGAGCAGGGTGGGGTGCCCGGCCTTGCGGGTGATCCCGGTGTTGAGCGAGAGCCGGGCGACGGCGGTGTTTACCTCGGTCAGCACCTGATGCTGGTCGCCCATGAGCAGGACTTGCTCGGCCTCGGCGGTGTAGGCAGGTAGGACGCGCCGCCCGTCGTCGGCCACAAACCAGTGGTCGATGGACCAGCCGTCGTGAAAAGGCGTGACGAGTCCGCGCGGATCGACCAGCGCCAGCGCCTCCTCGCCCGGCAGGCCGACCGCGGTCCAGTTGCGGTGGGTGAGGTTGATGTGGCTGAAGGAAAACGCACGCGGGATGAAGGACACGTCGCGCGGGTTGAACTGCCGCGCGATCCAGTAGGGCCAGATCCAGTCGAGGTTGTTCTGGATGACCTTGGTGTTGATGAGTCCGCGCGCGTGGAAGGCGGCTCCGGCCCGGAGCAACTCCATCGGCTCCTGCACCTCGGAGGGTTGTGAAAATTGCCTGAGCCGCGCCATGAAAGCGAACGGATCGAGGAAGCCGTGCCGGGTGGTGGCACGCCGGAGAAAATAGCGCCAGGGTAGCCAACGGAGTAAGTTCATAGCGGGACCTTGCGTTGCAGGGGGTGAGACGCGCAAACGCCTTGAGGGTTCGCTGAGAATATAGCCAGAAATCACAAGACTCTCAAGTCAGCGCCCAAGAAAAACGTGGAGAAGATGAGCAAAAAATACGATGAACAGTGCCGCGTTTCGTTTATGCCACGGTTTTTACGCAGGTCCGGTTGATCAGCGCGGACACGCGCTAAGGATGTAGTTGCCGACGGATACAGGAAGCCTGCCGTATTACATTGTTACGTCGGCCTGACACAGTGTGTCCATGCCGCGAGTGAATGCTGGAGCTCAGTCGTTGGCGGGCTGGACGCGGGAGATGAGCCAGTCGCCGTCCACCTTTTGCCACTCGATGAGATAGCGGTCCTTGTGGCGCTCACTGTCGCCCCCGATAACGACGGTGGCCGTGGCAGTGAGCAGAACAGAGGCTCGCTGCCCGTCCTCGGAGACATTGACCGTGCGGTTGCCCAGGCTGACGTCCGAGCTGCTGACCCGGGTGCGGATGCCAGCCATCGCCCCGGTCAGTTCTTTGCGATCAGTCGTGCGGGAAAGCTGCGGGATGAGCCGGACCTCGGCATCCTCGGTGAAAAAGTCCGCGATCTGCCTGGCCGCTCCCAGGCTCTGCAACTGGGTTTCGTTGGCGGGCTTGGAGCCAAGCTGCTCCAGCTTGTCGAGACGGCGGTGGATTTGCTGCTCGTCGTCATCGCGGCCCAGCAGGATAAACCCGAGCACGACCGCCACGATGAGCGCACTGATTCCGGCCAGTTTCGCGTACTGCATCATGGTTATTAATTATCACATGAGACGGAAAAGGCTAGTCCAGACGGCGATTTTCTTGGCAGAGTATACGCTTATTTTTTCCGTGGGGACTTGGAGGATGCCTGCGGTTTTTGTTCCGGCGCGGAGGGCGGGATCTGAGCCTGAGACTCGGTCTGCTCAAGCTGAGTCAAAGGCACATCAGTCTTGCGCACCTGTGGGAAGGTTTTGAGCGAGCCGAGTTGCGAGCGCTGCTTCTGGTAAACCAGATGCGTCTGGCAGTACGCGATGATGAGCCGGGTGACGCTGGTGAGCGCGTCCAGGTGCGTGCGCTCGTAGCCGTGCGAGGCGTCAACCCCGAAGGTGACAAGCGCGGTGCGGATGTCGTTGCCCGCCTCCAGCGCCGAGGAGCTGTCGCAGCGGTAGTATTTGAAAACATCGCGCTGGTGCGGGATGGTGTTTTTGGCGCACAGGTTGAGCAGGTGATGCGTCAGGTGGTAGTCGAAGGGGCCGGTCGAGTCGGCCATGGCCATGGTCACGCCGTGTTCGCTGGAGTTCTGGCCGGGAGCGACGGTGCCGTTGTCGATGGAGACCATTTCGGCCACGTCCCCGTGGAGCACGGCGGACGCGCCCGAACCGACCTCCTCGGAGATGGTGAAGAGCAGGTGGCACTCGACGGGCAGCTCGATCTTGTGGTCCATGATGTATTTGGCCGCCGTGAGCATGGCTGCCACGCCGGCCTTATCGTCGAGGTGACGGGAGTTGAGATAGCCGTTCTGCAAAAGCTCGGCCTGCGAATCCACCCCAACGAAATCTCCGACCTGCACGCCGCCTTTGATCAAATCCTCACGGCTGGCGAAATCTTCGTCTATGCGAAGTTCGAGGTTTTCCCAGACGCCGGGCTGGGTGTCGATGGCGTCGTTGAAGGTATGCCCCGAGGCCTTCAGCGGGAGAATCGTCCCGCGGTGAATGCCGCTGTCAGTGTAGAGCGAAACCCGGGCCCCTTCAGCGAAGCGTGCCGACCACGTACCGACCGGCACGAGTCCAACGCGGCCGTTGTCCTTGAGAGATTTGACCATTGCCCCGAGCGTATCGACGTGACCGACGATAGCGCGGTCCGGGCTGTAGGCCCGACCGGGCAGGGTGGTGCGAACCGCGCCCCGGCGTGTCAGTTCGTAGGGTAGTCCGAGCGCGTCCAGTTCGTTGCACAGCTCGCGCACGATCGGGTCGGTATAGCCCGAGGGGCTGTGAATGCCCAGAAGCCTGAGCAGAACCTGTTGCAGGTAATCGGTGTCGGGGCCGTCCGGTTGCTTTTTACTCATGAGTGTGCGGGACAATATACGTGCTCGCGCGGGCGTTTCAAGCGCCGGGCGCAGGGGGAGTAACCGTCTGCGGGAAAAGAAAGTCGATGAACTTCTCTGCGGTCGGCTGCGGTTCGTGGTTGGCGAGGCCGGGACGCTCGTTCGCCTCGATGAAGACGTACTCGGGCCGGTCGGGCGAGGTCACGATGAGGTCCAGGCCCACCACCGGGATGTCGAGCGCACGGGCGGCGCGGATGCTGGCGTCGGCCAGTACCGGGTGAAGCTGCTCCGTGACATCGTGAATGGTGCCGCCGGTGTGGAGGTTGGCGGTCTTGCGCACGGGGATGGACAATTCCTTTTCCAGCACGTCGTCGAGCGCGTAGCCGGCCATGCGCACGCAGCGCTCGGTCTCGTCGTCGAGCGGGATTGTGCTCTCCCCGCCGGTGGCGGCGGAGCGGCGGCGGCTGAGGCGTTCGATCAGGTCGCGCACGGTGTGTGTGCCGGTGCCTGTGACACTCGGCGGGCGGCGCACGGCGGCGGCCACGACCTCCTGGTTGATGACGATGACGCGCAGGTCCTGACCCTCGACGTATTGCTCGATCAATACAGCGTCGTCATGCACGCGCGCCTTGTCGATGGCCTTTTTCAGCGACTCCTCCGAGCGCACGTCCACGGAGATGCCCTGGCCCTGCTCGCCGTGGAGCGGCTTGACGACGACACTCTTGTGCGTGTTGAGAAAGCGCAGTTCACGGCGCGGATCGCCAGCCATGATCTGATCGGGGGTGCAAAGGTCTTCGGCGTTCAGAAGCTCGCGGGTGAACTGCTTGTCCTCGGCCCGCTTGAGTGCGATGGCGCTGGTCAGCTCGCTCAGCGACTCCCAGCAGGTGACGCTGCGCCCTCCCAGGCTGAGCCTGAAGTACCCGCGCTCGGGCGAGAGCGGGTCCACCGCAACGCCGCGCCGGAGGGCTTCATTAATGATAATGGCGGCGTACGGGTTGTAGCCCTCGGGGGCGGGCGCGCCGACGAAGAGTCGCTCGTTGATGCGGTTGCGGCGCTTGGCGGCAAAGATGTAGATGCGCTCGAAGCCGAGCTTCTCGTACAGGCGCTGGGCTTTTATGTTGTCATGGATGACGGATACATCCATGCCGGTTCGCCCGCGCTTGCCGTAGTACCGGATCAGGTGGTCAACCAGCGCCAGTCCGACGCCGGGCAGCTCCGCGCGGGGGTCCACCGCCAGCGCCCACAGGCTGCACCGCTCGGGCATGTGCTCGCCGCAGCATTTATGGTCCACGCCCATGGTTGCGCCGATGATTTCGCGTGTGTCGCTCTGGACCGCGACGAAGTAGGTAAAGGCTTCCTGGGCGCGCTCCTTCCAGACGTATTCCTTGTCCACCGGCACCATGTTAAGCGCCGAGTAGATGCGGTTGACCTCGTCCAGGTCCTCCTTGTGCATGACCTCGCGAATCTCGAATCCGGCGGGTTCGTGCGCGGGCGGCTTGTACTTGCTGAAATCAAGCCGGTAGGTGTTTGAGGGGTCGAGGAATATCTGCTGCGGGGCGCAGTTGAGGACCAGGTGCGGGTCCAGCAGGTACAGCGCGATGTCGCGCTGGTCGTCGCGCTCGCAGAGAATGGCCTCGGCCAGAGACTCGGGAGAGGGAAAGGTGTCGGCGAACAGCAGGCGGCCCCAGCCGCATTGCAGGATCGTGCCGGGCTTGGTCTGGATGACTTCCATGGCGGTAGTGGTTTTTAACTACGTATCGGAAAAAGACTACGGTATCGTCAGCCGATGCCGTGAGACTGGAGCCACAGCTCCAGCAGCGAGAGCTGCCAAAGCTTCGAGCCGCGCAGCGGCGTGATGTGATCCTCGGGCGAGGCCAGGAGCTTGTCCACGTAGGCGGGCTGGAAAAGGCCTCGGCTGCGGGCGGTGTCGTTGCACAGAGCGTCGCGGGCCAGTTCGAGGAACTCGCCGCGCAGGTACTTGAGGGCGGGGACGGGGAAGTAGCCCTTCGGGCGGTCGATGACCTCGGCCGGGATGACGCGCCGGGCGGCTTCCTTGAGTACGTACTTGCCGCCGTCCTTGATTTTCAGTTCGGGGGGGACGCGGGCCGCGAACTCCACGACCTCGTGGTCGAGGAAGGGCACGCGGGCCTCCAGCGAAGCGGCCATAGTGTTGTTGTCCACGCGCTTGACCGGGTCGTCCACCAGCATGACCTGAGCGTCCAGGCGCATGGCCTTGTCGATAGCGGCGTCCGCGCCGGGGCGTTCGAAGTGTTCCTTGACAAACTCGCGGGCGAAGTCTCCCTGCTGCCACTTTTTCTCCACCACCTCGCAGTACTCGGTGTAGTCGCGGTCGAAGAATGCCTGGGCGTAGCTGGCGAGCGGGTCGGTGGCGCTCATCATAGGCGGGTACCAGTGGTAGCCGCCGAAAATCTCGTCTGCACCCTGGCCGCTCTGAACGACTTTGACGAACTTCGCCACCTCCTGCGAGAGCAGGTAGAATCCCACGTTGTCGTGGCTGACCATCGGCTCGGACATTTGCGCGATGCAGCTCTTGAGGGCGGGCAGGGCGCGGGTCGAGTCGATAGGGAGTTGGTGGTGGCTGGTCTGGAAGTGCCGGGCGATCACGTCGGAGTATTTGAACTCGTCGCCGGACTCGCCGCCCACCGACTCGAAGCCGATGGAAAAGGTCTCAATCTGCTGGCTGCTGTGCTCGGCCAGCAGGCCCACGATCAGGCTGGAGTCGAGGCCGCCGGAGAGCAGAACGCCGACCGGCACGTCGGCCACGAGGCGGCGCTTGACGGCGCGGCGCATAACATCGAGCGTGGCGTCTTCCCAGTCGGACTGGCTGAAATTCTTTTCCTCCTCACGCGCCCCGTATTGGATATCCCAATACGGACGCTGCGTCATTTTTCCGTCCGGATCGACGATGGCCACGGTGGCCGGAGGGAGCTTTTTGACGCCGTTGAGAATGGTACGCTCGGGGGGAACCACCGAATGGAATGTCATGTAGTGGTTGAGCGCTACAGGGTCGAGCGAGGTGTCCACGCCGCCCGCCGCCAGCAGGGCGGGCAGGGTGGAGGCAAAGCGCAGGCAGGATGCGTCCTTGGTGTAGTACAAGGGCTTGATCCCGAGCCGGTCACGGGCCAGGGTGATCCGTCCGCTATCGCGCTCCAGAATGGCAAAGGCGAACATGCCGTTGAGCCGCTTGACGCAGTCCGCCCCCCAGGCGTGGAAGGCCTTGATGATGACCTCGGTGTCGCCGTGGCTGAAGAAGCGGTAGCCCTTGCCCTCCAGTTCGGTGCGCAGTTCCGGGTAGTTGTAGATGGCACCGTTGTAGACGATGGTGAGGCCCAGATCGGCGTCCACCATCGGCTGTTGGGCGGCCTCGCTCAAGTCGATAATCTTGAGCCGCCGGTGGCCGAGCACAGTCGCTCCGCGAGCCACCAGGCCGTCACCGTCAGGTCCCCGGGGGACCATCGTATCCATCATTCGTGCGACCTGCGCCGGGTCGGGCGCACGTCCGTTAAATTGCATGATTCCGCTTATTCCACACATAATGAGGTGAGAGTGTCCGGGCGAAGGGAGCGCCGGACGATAGTCACGGTAACCATCTCACAGGCGTTTGGATGTGTCAAAGGCTAATGGCTGAAAAGCCTGATTTGATGAGCCTTACAGGTTGCCCTTGCCTTGCGAGGCTCATCTAGTCTATGTCTGCGGGATGGCCCCGGCTCCGGAAAGACAACTGACCGTCCGCGCGATCGTTACCGGCTTTGTGTTGGGAGCGCTGCTTGCCCCGTGTAACATTTATACCGGCCTGCGTATCGGCTTTTCGTTTAACATGTCCATCGCCGCCGCGTTGTTGAGCTACGCGTGGTGGAACGGCCTGCACCGCTTCGGTGCGGCGAAGCACTGGGGCTTGCTGGAGAACAATATCAACCAGACAGCAGCGTCTTCGGCGGCCTCGATTTTGTCCGCCGGGCTGGTCGCGCCCATCCCGGCGCTGACGCTTATCACGGGGCATGAAATGTCCTACCCGGTGCTGGCTTTGTGGGTGTTTACGGTGAGCTTCGCCGGAATCGCCTGCGCGCTGGCAGTGCGCCGCCAGATGCTGGAGCGCGAGGGCTTGCCGTTCCCCAATGGCGTGGCCACGGCCGAGACGATCACCGAAATCTACGCGCGGGGGCGGGAGGCTGCTTCCCGCGTGCGGGCGCTGCTCGGGGCCGGGGTGCTTTCGGGAGGGATCTTTCTTTATGGGGCGTTTATCAAGACGCTGCCGAATCTCGGCCCGCCGGCGAACTGGGGCTTCAAGGCTCCGGCTAATGTCGCCGCGCAGGGTGTCGAGCGGGTGAGCTGGCGCGCGCTCGGCGTTGAGTTGCAACCCTCGCTCCTGCTGCTGGGGTTCGGGGCCATCGTGGGGCCGCGCGTGGGGGTGTCGCTTCTGCTCGGGACGTTGATCGCGTGGATGGCGTTGCCGGAGCAGTTGCTGGCGCGTGGCTGGGCGCAACCGGCACTCGGCGGGCTGAGTTGGTACGAGGTCATGCTGGAGTGGTTGCTGTGGCCGGGGGTGAGCCTGATGGTCGCCGGGGCGCTGACTTCGTTCGCTCTGTCGATGGTGAAAATTTTCAAAGCAAAGCTCGCCCGCCGGCGTGGCCGCTACGTGGACACCGACCCGGAAACAAGCGCCGCCGACGAGGCCGCGAATGCGCCCGGCGGTGCGCGGTATTTTTCCAAAAAATGGTTCATGGTCATGGTGGCGGTGGCGTTCGTTTCTTGCGTGGTGGCGCAGCAGTGGATTTTTAATATCCCGCTGTGGCTGGGGACGGTGGCTTTCGGGCTGTCGTTCCTGCTGGCAGTGGTGGCGGCCCGCGTCTCGGGGGAGACGGGCATCCCACCCATTGGCGCGCTGGGCAAGATCACGCAGGTGACCTTCGGCTTTCTGTCTCCGGCCAATACCACGGTCAACCTCATGACCGCGAACGTCACCGGCGGGGCTGCCGGGCAGTGCTCCGACCTGCTGCACGACCTCAAGACGGGTAAACTCATCGGTGCGAGCCTGCGGGCGCAGATCGTGGCGCAGATGTTCGGTATCCTCGCCGGTTCGCTGGCGGGCTGCGCCGCCTACCTCATCCTGATCCCCAACCCGCAGGAGATGCTCTTGACCGAGGACTGGCCCGCGCCCGCTGTGGCCACCTGGAAGGCCGTGGCCGAAGTCCTGGCAGAGGGGCTGGACACGATCCCGGACGGCTGCGGTCCGGCGGTGGTGGTCGCCGTGGTGATCGGCGTCGTGCTGGCCTGTCTGGAGTCGCTGTTGCCGCCACGGCACCGTCACTGGGTGCCGAGCGCGTCGAGCCTGGGCTTCGCGTTTATCATTCCGCCTTTTATCAGCCTGGGGATTTTTATCGGCTCGATGCTGCGCGTGATCGCCGAGCGCTTCTGGAAGCACTGGAGCGCGAAGTACCTGATCGTCCTCGCCGCCGGGCTGGTGGCTGGTGAGAGCCTGGCCGGGGTGGTGCAGGCGGTGATCAGTTTTTTCAAGGCCGGCCTATAGCACCGGGAGGATGGCTTTTTGACTGCTTGCAGGGTGCAGTCTGGCTTATGACTGGAATAAGCCCACTTGCTGGCTGGCTATAAGCGTTTTTTAAGCCTTGGAAGGGGAAGTGTAATGGCATTTTACTGAAACCGGGACTCAATTACAGATTTTATCAGGTAATGAACATGGGGATGATGATGAAACCGGAAGACTGCTACGTGGCCGTGGGAGCGGACGTACTGACAGAAGCCTTTGTCGCCGCGGACAAGGTGCCGAACCACAGCCGCTCGATGCAGGGGGCGCGGATGCTGGACAAGCCCTTCGCCGAGTGGGCGCCGAGGCTGTTCGCGGAGAGGAGCTGCAAGCCACTGGCCCTTTACGTGCATGTGCCCTTTTGCCGCCACCGTTGCCTGTTCTGCCCCTTTTACCAGAATCGCAGTAACGACACCTTCAGCGCCTGGTACGCGGACCTGCTCATGCGGCATCTCGAACTGGTCGAGGACGCGCTGGGCAAGGGCTCGGCTTGCCGTCCGGTGGATGCCGTGTTCTTCGGAGGCGGAACACCGAGCGACCTCAACGCGCCCGACCTGGCCCGCGTCCTGCGCCGCCTGAAGTCCCTTTTCGCCATTTCGGACGAGACCGAGGTCACCATCGAGGGGCGCATCCGCGACTTCACCCCGGACAAGGTCAAAGCCTGGCGTGACGCCGGGGCCAATCGCTTCTCGCTCGGGATTCAGAGCACGGACGAGGCCCTGCGCCGCCGTCTCGGGCGTTTGGCCGGGCGCGAGGAAATGCTAAAAGTCCTCGGCTCGCTGGCGGACTCGGGGGCCGTGCTGATCGTCGACCTGATCTTCGGCCTGCCGGGGCAGACGCCGGAGCTGTTGCGGGAGGACTTGCGCTTTTTGGCCGAGGAGACCCGCATCGACGGCCTCGACCTGTACGAGTTGATCCAGTTTCCCAACAGCCCGCTGACCAAGGCCGTGGAGTCGGGGCGGCTGGGGGCTCCGCTCGGGCGCGCCGAGCGGGCGCGGATGTTTGGCGCGGCCCACGAGGCGCTGGCCGGGTACGGTTTCGAACATTTTACGCCGCAGCACTGGCGGCGGGGTTCGCGCGAGCGTTCGGTTTACAATCGGCTGGCCAAGAGCAACGCCGACATCCTGCCCATCGGCTCCTCTGCCGGAGGCAACCTCAGCCGCGTCTCCATGATGATGGAGCGCAACATCGATACCTACGCCGAGAAAATCAACGAGGGCATCATCCCCGCGCGCTGCCTGGCTCCGACCGCTCCGATGAGCGATGAGGAGCGCTTCAAGACCCGTCTGGCCGAAGCCGCCGAACGCTGCGAACTGCCTCCGCTTTCGCGCTGGCCGCAGCAAGCCCATGCCTGGGCGGCCCCGCTCCTTGAGAACTGGATGGAAGTCGGGTTAATTAAATCTCCGGTAGACCAAGACGGAGCTTTTGCGCTGACTGTGGCGGGGGCTTACTGGATAAAGATTATCCAACGTATGCTGATGGCTTGCCTGACCCCGATGCATGCTGAGTCCAGCAATGGATATCCAGGTGGACACCGCGGTGGCGCTCATGGACATCCCGGCGGTGGCCATCCGCAGGGAAATCGCCCTGCCGGATCAGGGGCAGGCGTCGGACAGCACTCCAGTCATGCCGGGACACGCGGGTAGCCGGTGAGGTTGATGAGGCCGACTTAAGCTCGTCCTCTATATTTAAATAGAGCCTCGAAAGCAGTTCATGTGACTAACGTCTCTATTTGAATAGGGTTTGTTTGTTTTCTCGTGGCAGTGATGCTTTGGGCTGCGCGTGATCAATGTTATTAAGTGGTGAAGTATCTCCGCTTGCCTGGAGAGAAGCGGTTTTTCCACTTTTAGGGAATAAAGACCCGTGCACGTGAGTCTCAGTTAGGTCATACCTTTAAAGGAATTAATTGTATAACAGCTTATGTTTGACTGATGTTAAAAAAAGGTCAAACTGCCCTCATCGGCTGAATCAATAAGGCCAACCCCTCTCTTTCTCTCTCTCTCAAATTTATGGTTTGCTATACCCGGCAATCGACCGTACTAGGTGTAATTAGTTTAACGGTATCTGTCGCTGTTTTGTTTGGATGGTTCGCGGACATCACAGCGCTTAAAAGTGTTTTACCGGGGTTGGCTCCGATGAAGTTTAATACCGCCCTGTGCTTCATCCTGAGCGCGGGAGCGCTGTTCGGGATGGCGCTGGGGCGCTGGAAAAAGGCTGCGATAGTGCTGGCGGGGCTTGGGTTCGCGCTGGCGTCGGCGTCGCTGATGCAGTACTGGATCGGCCACAGCCTGGGGATCGACGAGTTTGTGGTTCACGACCGGCATACACCGCTGGCAGAAGATCCCGGACGGATGTCGCCGGGGACTGCGCTGTCTTTTATCCTGATTGACACAGCGTTGATTTTGCTGGTCACAGGCAAGTCGAAGCTTGTTGTCCCGGGGCAAGCCTTGGCTATGGGCAGCCTGTTTGGCGGAATGATTGGACTGACGGGCTACATCCTGGCAGCTTCTTCGCTTTATAAGTTCTTCTGGTTCTCCTCTATGGCGGTGCATACATCGCTGCTTTTTGTCATGTTAGGGGTTGCTACTTTGCTGGCCAGTTGGGACAAGGGCTTCGTCGCCACGGTCACGAGCAAAAAGATGGGCGGGCGGCTGGCGCGGCGCTTGATCCCCGTCGCGGTAGTTTTGCCTATTATCGTCGGTTGGCTGCTGCTTGCTGGAGCCCGGGCCGGTTATTATGACCCGGTCATGATCGTGGATCTGTTTGCGATCATTACAATTATCACCTTCGGGGTCTCCATCTGGCTGCAAGCCGCTTCTCTCAATCGCGCTCACACGGATCTGATGGAGCAGAACAGGCTGCTGGCAAAAGCCGGCAATACGGACGCGCTCCTGGCCGCGATCGTGGAATCTTCGGATGCGGCGATTGTCAGCGAATCGGCGGATGGCACGATCACAAGCTGGAATGCCGCGGCGGAAAGAATGTACGGGTACACGGCGCAGGAAATGATCGGCCAAACGATGGCCAGACTGATTCCGCACGATGCCTTTGCCGATGAGGCGGATGTCATCCAGAATATCCGGCGCGGAGCCCGCAATGGTCATTTCGAGGCGAAGCGCCAACACAAAGACGGAAGCTTGCTGGATGTGTCCGTGATGGTTTCGTCGGTGCTTGATGATCGGGGCAAGAGGATCGGTATCTCGAGGATCGCTCGCAACATCTCCGAGCAAAAGCGAATGGAGGAGGATCTGCAAGAAAGCCTGAGAGAGATTCAGAACCTGAAAGCCGCCCTCGACGAGCACGCCATTGTCGCCATCACAGACCCGAAGGGAAAAATTACCTACGTGAACGACAAGTTCTGCGCGATCTCTCAATACGCGCGTGAGGAACTGATCGGGCAGGACCACCGCATGCTCAATTCGGCGTTTCACTCCAAGGACTTCATGCGCGAACTGTGGGCGACCATCACGCAGGGAAAAATCTGGCATGGCAAGATCCGCAACCGCGCCAAGGATGGCCACTTCTATTGGGTCGATACAACGATCGTGCCCTTCATGGGGGCGGATGGCCGCCCGCAAAAATATGTCGCGGTACGTTCGGACATCACCGAGAGTATGCAGGTAGCCGAGACGCTGGCGCGCCAGGCGGCCCGTCTGGCCCGCTCGAACAAGGACCTGGAGCAGTTCGCCTACATCGCTTCGCACGATTTGCAGGAGCCCTTGCGGGCGGTTTCCGGTTGCGCCCAGTTACTTAAAAAACGCTACGAAGGAAAGCTCGACGCGAAGGCCGATGAGTTTATCCACCACACCGTCGAGGGGGCGGAGCGCATGCAGCGGCTCATTCGGGACCTGCTGGCATTCTCCCGGGTCGGCACGCGCGGCGAGGAAATGCAGAAGATCAATCTAGAGCAGCCGCTAAAGACTGCGATGGAGAACCTCGCCGTGCTGATTAAGGAGTGCGACGCCACGATCACCTGCGATCCCTTGCCTGAGATACATGGCGATTCCGGTCAACTCACCATGCTCATGCAGAACCTGATTGGAAACGCGATCAAGTTTCGGGGCGAGCGTAGGCCGGAAGTCCACATCGGCGCAGTCAAAGAGGGTGATGCCTGGACCGTCAGCGTGCGCGACAACGGCATCGGAATTGAGGCCGACTACTTCGAACGGATTTTTATCATCTTCCAGCGTCTGCACACACGCGACGAGTATTCGGGCACGGGTATTGGCCTGGCCCTGTGCAAGCGCATTGTCGAGCGCCACGGCGGGAACATCTGGGTCGAATCGACACCGGGGCAGGGAAGTGTCTTCTCCTTTACGCTGAGAGACGACGCCCAGAGTAGTTGATTTTTGTTATAAAGTACCTTAACCTGTTTTTAATGTTATATAATGCTAAATAAGGATCGCCTATGTCTCATCGCACACGTCCGGTCGAAATCCTGCTGGTTGAAGACAGCTCGGCTGACATTATGCTCACGCGGGAAGCCTTGGAGTATTCGAAGGTTCTGAATGTACTCCATGTCGTTCAGGATGGAGTGGATGCCCTGGATTTTCTTCACCGCCGGGGCAAGTATCAAAACGCTCCCCGGCCTGGGCTGATCCTGCTCGATCTTAACCTGCCCCGAAAAAGTGGCCGTGAGGTCCTCGCCGATATCAAGGCCGATGCCTCCCTGCAAAAGATCCCTGTCGTGGTGCTCAGCACCTCTAATGCCGATGAAGACGTTAAAGCGGTTTACGGGCTGCATGCGAACTGCTATGTGGTCAAACCCGTGAATTTCGATACCTTCTCTCAAATCGTAAGGTCTATTCATGATTTCTGGTTCTGCGTGGTCGAACTCCCCTGCGGCGAAGATGCATAAGCGGCGGGGCTTTCGCATCCTGTTGGTGGAGGATAATCCCGCCGACGTGCTGATACTTCAGGAAGTGCTGGAGGATGTGAAGGACTTTGATTTCACGCTCAAGCACGTTTCACGCATGTCCGAGTGTTTGACGGAGCTGAGCTGTGAGCAGTACGATGCCGTCCTGCTGGACTTGGGGTTGCCGGATTCGCAGGGGGAGCAGACTTGCGTAAACCTGAAAAAAGCCTTTCCCGATGTGCCCGTGTTGGTCCTGACCGGACTCGAGGACGAGGAGGCGGGTACGCGGGCCCTGCGCATGGGAGCGCAGGATTTCCTGCGCAAGAACCAGTTCGATGGAGCACTGCTGGGGCGCTCCATCGCCTACGCGGTCGAGCGTCAGCATATCGCCAGCGAACTGCGCAACAAGACCCGTCAACTGGCCGCCAGCGAATCGCGCATTCGCCAGATTATCGAGTCCAGTGCGGACGCCATTCTTGTGGTGGACCGGGAGGAGGTTGTGCAGTTTGCCAATCCGGCGGCGGAGGAAATTCTGGATCGTCGGATGTTGGATTTGATCGGTCGTCCTTTTGCGTACCCCCTGGCGAAGGATTCTCGCGGCGAGTTTGAGATCACACATGCCAATGGGGCGGTGAGGATCGTGGAAATGTGCGTCGTGGATACCTTCTGGAACGAGAAAGAGGCGACGCTCGTTACTCTCCGCGACGTAACGGTTCGCAAGCACAATGAGGCCGTGCTCAAGCGCGATGCTGAGATCCTGTCACGCTTGCGCGATGCCATTATTTTTACCAATCTGGAAGCTAAGATCCTTTACTGGAATGAAGGCGCGACGAAGTTGTTCGGCTGGAGTGCAGAGGAGATGCGCGGCAAGTCCTATCTCAGCCGCTATCCGAGAGAGGAGCACGCCGCGATCATGAAACGGCTGGAGCGCATGCGTCAGGGCCATGCGATCCACAGCGAGCGTGCGGAGGTGCGCAAGGACGGCTCGCGTGTCTGGGTCGAGGCGTTGGCCTACTCCACACAGGATGAGGCCGGGAAGCCCAACGGGATTCTCGTCATGTTCAGGGATGTGAGCGAAAAGCGCAAGCTTGAGGGCCAACTGCACCAGGCGCAGAAAATGGAAGCCATCGGTACGCTGGCTGGCGGTATCGCCCATGATTTCAACAACATCATGATGGCGATCAACGGCTACACCCAGTTGGCCAGCATGGCCTCTACCCAGCCCGAAGTGCGCGAGCATCTGGAGACGGTGATGCGGGCCGGGGTCCGGGCCACGGCCCTGATTAAGCAGATTCTCACCTTCAGCCGCCAGCAGCCGCTGGACCGCGACACGACGAAACTTTACGATGTCGTGCAGGAGTCGATCTCGCTCCTGCGCGCATCGCTCCCCTCCACGATCGAGATTGTAACCCGGTTGGAGCCCGCCGTGCCCGCCGTGCTCGCCAACGCCGGACAGATCCAGCAGGTCTTGCTCAATCTTGGGACCAATGCGCTGCATGCGATGAAGGGCCGGACGGGGCACCTGGAGTTTTGCCTGGAGCCGTTTGAGGTGGACAGCCACGTCGCCGACCAAAACCCCAATCTCCAGCCCGGTAAATACGTGCGTATTTCAGTCTCTGACGATGGCCACGGCATGGACAAGGAGACGCTGGAGCGCATCTACGATCCGTTTTACACGACCAAGCCGGTGGGCGAGGGGACCGGACTCGGGCTGGCGGTCGTTCATGGGATCATGAAAAGTCACGATGGTGCTATCACTGTTTACAGCCAAGTGGGGGTCGGAACGACATTTCGTCTTTATTTTCCTGTGCACGCGGATAGGGTAGTGCACGTGGATGATGCAAGCGCACCCGTGCCGCAGGGCAATGGCGAGAGGATACTGATCGTTGATGACGAGGAGTCCTTACTGCTGTTGGGGCAGAAGACGCTCGAAATGATCGGTTATCAGGCTGAGGGCTGTGCCCGCGTGCAGGATGCGTTGGATCGTGTGCGGCAGGATCCGGAGCGTTACGACCTCATTATCACGGACGAAACCATGCCCGGTATGACCGGAATGGACTTCGCCCGGGAAGTGGTCAAAATCCGCCCCGGCCAACGGATTATCCTGACGACCGGCTACTCGGCCAAGCTGACCCCGGACGTGATCGAGGAGGCGGGGATCAGTGCGCTCCTGCCCAAGCCGCACAGCATCAATGTCCTTGGCGCTCTCGTTCACGAGGTTCTCAAATAGGGACGCAGGCTGAGGTTTCCATGCCCCCTTTGGGAGGGAAAATAGCCCAGATAAACGGCGTCTTGAAAATGCGATTCATGCTCAATTATCGCGAGATCGAATCGCATTAGCAAATGGCTGATAATAGCGGGTTTAACTGGAACAAGCGGGGTGGTTATGCTTAATTATAACGCATAACTTCAACCGAGGGTAATATTATGGAAAAGACTATGACCGCCACCGCCACTTGCAGCAAATGCGCTTACTGGAAAAGCGTCTCCAGCGACAAGGGCGAATGCCGCCGCAACGCTCCGCAATCCGTCGTCTTTGCAGTGGATGAAGACACCCGCTACGAAACGCACTTCCCGGAAACCGCTTCTTCCGACTGGTGCGGCGAGTTCTCCGCCAAGGCCTAAGCGGCGAAACGGCGATAAAAAAGTCGCCAGGAGTGATTTTGCACTTGCGATTGGGTCTCATTGGCATCTGAATGGTGTCAATGAGCGCCCAATTTTTGCATGACGTACTGGTGCCGCTTAGCGACGCCTTTTATAAGCAGGCAGATGCCATTCTGGATCTGCGTGAGTACGCGCTGAGCAAGCAGAATCCGGGGCGCTGTGTCTCGTGTTATTTCAAGCTGTTCAGCGCAGCGCGGGGGGACAAGGTTCGCCGCCTGCAGGCCCTGCGCAAGTGGTTGGAAACCAACCTTGTGGTGGTGGCCCGCGATGAGCAGGACCGCTTGTTGGAGCGCATTCCGCTTTATCTGGACGAGGGAGACCTCGAGTCCTTCTGTCAGCGGATGCTGCAGGAGGTCGTTCACAATCGCGTTTACAATTCGAAGCGCATTGAGTTGCAATTCGCGTTCAAGGGCGAGAGCCTGGCGGCCTGAGCACCGATGGGAGAGTCAACGGAAACTCCCGCGGACTACCTGATTGCCCAGGCTTACGCCTTTTGGCGGACCAAGGGCAGTTCCGTCACTGTGGTGCGGAAGATTATCTGTGAGGTGGCGCTGCGGGCCGAGGATGCCTTTGATGCCGAGACGCTGCTGGCGCGTTGCCGCTGTGAGGACAGCCAGATTTCACTTTCCACGGTTTACCGCACGCTCGGGCATTTGGTCGAGGCGCGTGTCCTGCACGAGGTTCAGGGCGTTGGGGAGAAGAAGTGCTACGCCCCGGCTACCTCGCAGTACGCCGGACAGAGCCACGTCGTGTGCCAGGATTGCAAGCAGGTTTTTCCGCTGGAGGATCCCTGTCTCGTGCTGCGGGAAGGGGCGCTGGCCCGCAAGCAGGGGTTCAGCCCGAAAAATGTCAGTCTGCGTCTGGAGGCCAGTTGCGATCAGTTGAACGAACTGGGCATCTGTGACCGTAAAAAGAATGGATCTGACAAAGGCGCGAAGAGCGGACAGGGGTCCTGAGCCGCAACTCCCCTTTGTGGGGAGCTTTTTACGATAAGACCTGTGGGGCGTATGCTGACCAGGCCCGCACGGCTTTTCTGACGGGGTGGGGTTTATTGCAGGGGTGTCGGAGGGCTCCAGTCGTTCCGGGGCGGGGGCTACTCCGCACGCGCACGAGCTAAGGCGTCGGCCCGCCGGGCCGCGGGGGGAGAGACTTTGTTCTCTTTGGTATGTCCTCGGTGGTTGGTTATGAAAAAAGAGAGTTCTTTGCTTGACGGTCCGTTGTTTTATCGTAAATTTACGATATACGATTAATTGAGCTCTTATGCCGTTTCATAGTCACGACGAATTTAGTCCCGAGCAGGTTGCGCTGGCGGACTTTGCCCGGGCGCTGGCCCATCCGGCGCGGATTGCGATCCTGACGTTTCTTCAGAAGCAGGGCGAAGCCTCCTGCGGGGAGATTGTCGAAGCCTTGCCCTTGGCGCAGGCGACGGTTTCACAGCACCTGCGGGCCATGCGCGGGGCGGGCCTGCTGGTCGCCAAGAGCTGCGGGCCGCGCGTCTGCTACTCGCTCGACTGCGACAACATCAAGTCCTTTTGCCACAGCTTCCAATGCACGCTGGGGACCGCCCCGGCCGGAACCGAGCACGAGGCGACGTCGACCCCGTCAGCATCCGTGCCGGAAGCAGCACTTCCTCCCGCCGCACGGTAAGCTTGGGATTCCCTTTTTCTGTCCCTCGCTTCAGCCCGTCCAACTTTCAAACCCTCAAACTCTTAAACTTTCAAACTCCACCCCCGGTTCTGTCATGAGTGAAAAAGCCCAACCCACCTATGCGAAAAAACTGCGCCTCGTCGTCATCGGCGGAGTGGCCGGCGGCGCGTCCGCCGCTGCCCGTGCCCGCCGCCTGAGCGAGGACGCCGAAATTATCGTGATTGAGCGCGGCCCGGACGTGTCGTTCGCCAACTGCGGACTGCCGTACCACATCGGCGGCGAGATCCAGGACCGCGGCAAGCTCGCGCTCCAGACCCCGGCCACCCTCAAGAGTATGCTCCGGCTCGACGTGCGCAATCTGACCGAGGCGCTCGACATCGACCGCGAAGCGCACACCGTGCGCATCCGCAACGTCGAGACCGGGGTGGAGGAGGACCTCGCCTATGACAAGCTCATCCTTTCGCCGGGGGCCTCGCCGCTGACGCCGCCGCTACCCGGCATTGAGCTGCCCGGCATCTACACGCTGCGCAACTTGCAGGACATGGACCAGATCAAGGAGGCCGCTGCCGAGGCCCGGCATGTGGCCATCATCGGGGCGGGCTTTATCGGTCTGGAAATGGCCGAGCAGCTTATCCATCTGGGCAAGGAGGTTGCGCTGGTCGAACTGGTGGACCAGGTGCTGCCGCAGATGGACAAGGACATGGTGCAGGCGGTGGAGGAAGATCTGCGCGAACACGGGGTCGAGCTGATCCTGGGCGACGGGATCGACGGTTTTGAAAAAATGTCCGACGGCCTCCGGGCCAAGCTCAAGTCGGGCCAGAAGCTGGAGACGGACATGGTGATCCTGTCCATCGGCGTACGCCCTGAGAACGCGCTGGCCAAGGCCGCCGGGCTGGAACTGGGCGCGCGCGGCCACATCGTGGCCAACGCCTGGATGCAGACTACCGACCCGGACATTTACGCCGTCGGCGACGCCTCGCAGACGACCGACCCGATCCTTGGCGGTCCTACCGCCATTGCCCTCGGTGGCCCGGCCAACCGGCAGGGCCGCACCGCCGCCGACCACATTTTCCTCGGAGACAAAGCCCAGCCGTATCCCGGCTCCATCGGCACCTCCATCGTGCGGGTCTTCGATGTGGCCGCGGGCGTGACTGGTTTTACCGAAAAGCGTCTTCGGCAGGCCGGGGTCGATTTTGGCAAGACCGTGGTGAGCGATTTCGACCACGCCAGCTATTATCCGGGGGCGACGCACCTTACGCTTAAAATCCTCTGGGACAAGGCCGACGGACGCCTTCTGGGCGGTCAGGCTTTCGGCGCCAACGGCGTGGACAAGCGCCTCGACGTGCTCGCCACCGCGATCAAGGGCAAGCTCACGGTTGAGGAACTGGAGCACCTGGAGCTGGCCTACGCGCCGCCTTTCGGCTCGGCCAAGGATCCGGTCAACATCGCCGGTTTCTCCGCCAACAACATCCGCAGCGGCTTTGTCCAGCCGGTCTATTCGCTGGCGGAGTCGCCCGCCAACGCCCAGGTCGTGGATGTGCGCCCGCCGGAGATGGTTGCCCTCAAGGCCATCCCCGGCGCGATCAATATCCCGTATCCGCAGTTACGCGACCGCCTCGGCGAACTCGACCCGGCGCGCCCGGTGGTGACGATTTGCGCGCTGGGCAAGACGAGCTACTTCGCCGCCCGCGTGCTGGCGCAGCGGGGCTTTGACGCCTTCGCCCACGTCGGTGGGGCCAAGGTTGAGCCGTCCGTCCAGCAGGTCGAGCAGCCGAAGCTGCCCGCCGGTCCCTCCTGTTGTTCGACCCCGGCGGCCCCCTTTGTGAAGGCCGCATCGGCTGAGTCCGACGAAGAGGTGGTCAAGCTCGACGCCACCGGGATGGCCTGCCCGGGGCCGATCCTGCGGGTGAAAGAAGCCGCCACCGCGCTCAAGCCGGGGCAGGTGCTCGAAGTGCGCGCATCGGACGCCGGTTTCAAGAACGATTTGCCCGCCTTCTGCCGCGCCAACGGCTACGAATGCCTGAGCGTGCAGAAGGACAAGGGGGTGGTGGTCGGTCGCCTGCGCCTTTCCACCGACGTGCTGCCTGCCGGGTGGCGTCCGTCCGGTTCGCCCGCCCGCAGCGGGGGAGGGGCCTCCGGCCCGCGCAACGGCGCGACACTGGTCTGCTTCTCTGGCGACCTGGACAAGGCGATGGCCACCTTTATCATCGCCAACGGCGCGGTCGCCATGGGCGGCAAGGCCACGATCTTTTTCACCTTCTGGGGCCTGAACGTCCTGCGCAAGGACGTCGCGCCCGCATCCGCCGTTGAGGGCAAGAGCTTCATGGACAAAATGTTCGGCTGGATGCTCCCGCGCGGTGCGGACAAGCTCCCGCTCTCGCAGATGCACATGGCCGGGATGGGCACCCGCATGATGAAGGACCGCATGAAGTCCAAAAACCTCCCGAACCTGCTCGGCCTGATGGAAGAGGCGAAAAAGGCCGGAGTCCGGCTGGTCGCCTGCACCATGTCGATGGACGCGATGGGCATCCGTGCCGAAGAGCTGATCGACGGGGTCGAGTTGGGCGGCGTGGCCGAGTTCCTCGGGGCCTCCGGCGATACCGGGACGAATTTGTTTATCTAAGCTTCGCCGCGTTCCGAGAACTCGCAAGGCCACACTGGTTGCATGACTGAATGGTTAAATGGTTAGAATGGCTAATTGTTGTTTTCTACGTCCAGCATCCAACAATTAACAATCAGCCATTTAACCATTTCCCATTTGGCATTTCAACGATGACTGCGGTTTTGCATGAGCCGTAGTCATCGCTCACCATATCGGCCAGGTGGGGGCGGCTTTTGCGGATTTGGCAGGCGTTGTGCACTGTTTTATACGTTCGCTTGACAAAGGGGGCGGCGGTTGGCACGATGGCCCTTTTCCAACCATCCTATACCTCAGGATAGTGGGTCGCACGTACCCGCTATTTTTTTTCTAATAACATATCGATGAGTAACGAAATCCTGTCCGTTCTCGAATACATGGAGAAGGAGAAGGGGATCAGCCGAGAGGACATGATCGCCACCATCGCGGCTGCCATCAAAAGCGCCGCTCAGAAGGGTGTGAACGCCGGCGCCGAGCTCGATGTGCAAATCGATCCGCGCACAGGTGCCCTCAAGGCGTGGACACTGCTCCGCGTGGTTGACTCGTTCAGCGACCCGGCCTCCGAGATCCCGCTCGACAAGGCCCACGTGTATGACAAGAACGCCAGAGTTGGCGACATCGTCCGCAAGGACATCGACCCGGCATTTCTCGGCCGTATCGCGGCCCAGACCGCCCGCCAGGCGATCATGCAGCGCGTCCGCCAGTTCGAGAAGGAACGCATTTACGACGACTACAAGGACTCCGTGGGCGACATCGTCACCGGTGTGGTCCGCCGTCGCGAACGCGGTGATCTCATCGTTGATCTGGGCAAGGCCGAAGCCATCCTGCCCCCCCGCGAACGTGTCCCCGGCGAGGATTATGCCCCCGGCGAACGCATTCGCTGCCTGCTGCTCGCCATCGAAAGCACTCCGCGCGGTCCCGAGCTTGTGTTGAGCCGTTCGAGCATTAAATTTGTCCGTCGCCTCTTCGAACTGGAAGTGACGGAAATCGCCGACGGTACCGTGACCCTCGAAGGCATGGCCCGCGAACCCGGCTACCGCACGAAAATCTGCGTTCACAGCAACGACCCGAAGGTGGACCCGGTCGGCGCCTGCGTCGGTGCCCGTGGTGCTCGCGTCAAGAGCATCGTCCGCGAGCTCGGTGGCGAAAAGATCGACATCATCCGCTACTTCGCCGATCCGCAGCAGATGCTGGAAGAGGCTATCAAGCCGGCCATTCCGAAGAACCTGCACATCGATCCGATTGCGAAACGTATTTATTTCGAGGTGAGCGAGGACGACCTCGCGGTGGCCATCGGCCGTCGCGGGCAGAACGCCAAGCTGACCTCTCGCCTTATGGGCTGGAGACTTGATATCGGCAAGGAACGACGCGAAGCCGCCACGTTGGAGGAACGCGCCGAACGTGCCGGGGTCAATCTGGCCCAATCCCTGGGAATCGACGACGAAATGGCCGAAAAGCTCGTCGCCATGGGTATTAATTCCGTTGAGGTGATCGCCGCTGGCGTCACCGCCGACGACCTTGTCGAGTCCGGTGATTTTACACCGGAGCAAGCCGCCGCGATCATCGCGAAAGTCAACCAGCTACAATCCCAGGCCTAAGACCATACAGACTGATTACCGCACAACTATTTTATGAGTGTCCGCATATACGAGCTCTCCAAAGAGCTGAACATGGAAAACAAGGAGGTCATGCAACTCCTCCGCGAACGTGGCCACGAGGTGAAAAGCGCTTCGAGCACGGTCGATAACATCTCCGCACAGGCGCTCATCGAAGAATTCAGCGGGGCAGCCCAGGCGGAAACGCCTGAGCAGGAGACGGCGGAAGCCGCTCCGGCCCCCGATGCGGTCAAGTCCGGTCCTGCCACGCCCAAGCTCCCGCCTTCGGCCATCGTCAAGACGCCCGACCAGATCGCGCAGGAAAAGCGCGAGAAGGAGGCCGAGGAAGAAGCCGCCCGTCAGCGTCGTGAGGACGAGCGTGCCGCCGTCCGCCAGGCCCAGCGCGATGCCATGCTCTCCTCCACGCAGAAGCCGGCTGCGGCTACTCCGGCGGAACCCGAGCGCAAGTCTCCTCCGCCCCCGCCGCCTCCGGGCGCGCGCCGTGCGCCGATCCCCGCGCCCGTCATGGGGCCGGGCCGTCCGGCCACCCCTTCGGTCAATGTTTCTGTCCGCCCGGCCCAGCCGGCGGTCCCCCCGCGCACTCCTGGCGTGGCCCCGGCTCCGTCCGTGCAGCCGCGCGCGGCTGGTGGCGCTCCGGCCCCGGTTGTTCCGCCCGCGTCCGCCGTTCCGCCGCGCACGAGCGGGGCTGCGCCGGCTCCGGCTGTCCCGCCGCGTCATACACCCGGCGTGGCTCCCGCGCCGTCCGCACCCGCTGCTTCCACTCCGCCCGGAGCGACTCCGCCGCCGGTCAAGATGCCCGCGTCCGTGCGTCCGTCGCCTTCGCCGATCATTCCGCCGTCGATACCGCGTCCGGCCCAGCCCGGTCAGCAACCGCAGCCCGGCCAGCAGGCTTCGGCTGCCGGTAAAGTGATCGAAAAGGAAGGCGAAACGATCATCCAGATCAAGCCGCCCATCGTGGTGCGGGATTTCGCCATCCTCCTGGGCAAGAAGCCTTTCCAGCTCATTTCCGAACTGATGGAGATGGGCATTTTCGCCTCGATGAATCAGGCGATCGAGGAAGCCAACGCCAAGCAGATCGCCGAGCGTCATGGCTTCACGCTGGACATCCGCCACCGCGGCGACGACAAGCCCGAGCCCAAGAAAAAGGCCAAGGCTCCCCGCGAGGACGACCCTGCTCTGATGGAAGAGCGCCCGCCGGTCGTCTGCGTGCTTGGCCACGTTGACCACGGCAAGACCAGCCTGCTGGACCAGATCCGCAACGCGCACGTCGTCTCCGGCGAGGCCGGCGGCATCACCCAGCACGTTGGCGCCTACCAGGTCGAGCGCAAGGGCAAGAAGATCACCTTCCTCGACACCCCGGGTCACGCCGCCTTCTCCAAGATTCGCGAGCGCGGAGCCAATGTCACCGACATCGCTATTCTGGTGGTGGCCGCTGACGACGGCTTCATGCCGCAGACGGACGAGGCGCTCAAGTTCGCCCGCAATGCCAACGTCGAAATCATTGTCGCCATCAACAAGATGGACGCCAAGGGCGCGAACATTGATCGCGTCAAGCAGCAGATGCAGGAGCGCGACCTGATGCCCGAAGACTGGGGCGGCACCACTCTTTGCACGCCCGTTTCCGCGCTGGAGGGCACAAACATCAACGAACTGCTCGAACTCGTCCTCCTGCAGGCCGAGGTGAGCGAACTGAAGGCCAACCCGAAGGCGGTAGCCGAAGGCGTCATCGTTGAGTCTCAGGTGGAGCAGGGCCGCGGCCCGACCGCCACCGTCATTGTCCAGAAGGGTACACTCAAAGTGGGCGACGCTCTGGTCTGCGGCCCGCATTACTGCAAGGTCCGCGCGATGATGGACGAGCACGGCAAGCCCGTCAAAAGTGCCCCGCCGTCCACTCCGGTCCGTATCATGGGCTGGTCCGGCACACCTGTTTCCGGCGCGGTCTGCACCGTGGCCAAGAACGAAAAAGCGGCCAAGGCCGAAGCCGAAGAAAACGCCCAGGCCCTCAAGGCCCGTGCGGCCGCCAAGCCCGCCGTCACCACTGGTGCCACCGACCTCGACAGCCTGCTGGCCGCCATCGACGACCAGTCCTCGAAGGTGCTGCGCGTCGTCATCAAGGGTGATGTTAACGGCAGTGTCGAAGCTCTTGCTGACTGCCTGCGCGCCATCGAGAGCGAGAAGGTCAAGCTGGAGATCGTCGAAACCGGCGTCGGCGTCATCACGAAGAACGACATCACGCTGGCCGACTCTTCCGAAGCCTGCGTGATCGGCTTCAACGTCAAGCAGGAGAACGGCGTCACCGCCCTGGCCAAGCACCACGGTGTGCGCATCATCCAGCACAACATCATTTACGAGCTCATCACATCGGTCGAAGAGGCCATGTCGGAACTGCTCGATCCGGAGTACCGCGAGGTCAAGCTCGGCATGGTCGAGGTCCGCGCCACCTTCCCGCTGGCCAAGGGCCTTGTCGCCGGCTGTATGGTGACCGAGGGCATCATCAAGCGCGACGCCCACGCCCGCCTCATCCGCAAGGAAGTCGTCATCCACGAAGGCCGCATCGGCACGCTCAAGCGCTTCAAGGAAGATGTCAACGAGGTCCGTGCCGGTTACGAGTGCGGTATCCAGGTCAGCGGCACCCACGACTACAAGGAAGGCGACCGGATCGAGTGCTACGAGATCCACGAATTCCGCCCGAACCTGCGATAAACATTTTGATTGGTCATTTGCCGATGCTCATTTGCCATTTTTCATTTGGGAGAGAGTTTTTTCGCCGCCTGCCGAATGAAAGATGGCCAATGACAAATGGCCGATGATCAATGACTATTTGTAAATACTCATGAGCAACCGGGGCACACGCGTCAACGAACTGGTCAAGCGCGAGGTCAGCGACATCCTGCACACGCGCTATCAGGGCGACGCGGTTAACATCACGATCACCGATGTGGTCGTGACGAGCGACCTGCGCAGCGCGCGCGTGTACTACTCGATCCTCGGGGACGAGGGCTCGTCCTATCTGGCGGAGAAGTTCTTCGCCGCCAAACACCGGGACATCCGGCAGGAGCTGAGCCAGCGCATTGTTTTGAAATACCTGCCGCGCCTGCGCTTTGTGGAGGATGACTCGATCGCCCGCGGGACGGAAGTTCTGAAAATTATCGACGAAATCGACCGCGAAGAGGGCGAGCTGCCCGATCAGCACTGATTGAGGGCGGGCTCATTTTTGTCGGACGTTGGAGGGGCAGGACGCAAAAATGGATACGATGGTGGATATCCGACGTCTGCGCATGGAGGAGCTTCCACGGGTGGAAGAGTTGGCCCGTCGCATCTGGCCGGAGTGCTTTGGCGGACTCCTGAGTTCGGAGCAGATTGCCGCCATGCTGGATGCTATCTATGCCCGCGAGGTTTTGGAGCGTGACGGGCGGGAAAAGGGGCACTGTTTCTGGCTGGCGCAGGTGGACGGGGCCGACTCCGGCTTTGTCGCGGCCTACAGGGAGGCGGAGACGCTCTGGATTCGCAAGCTGTACGTGCTGGAGCGTTGCCGTGGGCTCGGGATCGGAAAAAAACTCATTGCGGCGGCACGAGCGCATTTCTGCGAAGTACGTTCGCTGGCTCTGAATGTCAATGTGGCCAACGAAAAGGCGATTGCGTTTTATCGTTCGCAGGGCTTTGTCGCTGCTGAGCGTGTATCGGTTACGATGGGGCCGTACGAGTTCGAGGATTTTGTCATGCGCCGCGAAATAGCTGATAAATGATGTCGTTCCCGATCTTTCGTTCTTCCAGTTCAAGCTTTTGAAGTGCCCGGCCGTCGGGGAAGTGCGGTTGTTTTTCCTGTTACTGGCGGGGCTTTGCGGTTAAAACCTGCGGGCAATGTATTTTCCAGAGCTGTCCGAACGTTTCAAGCAACTGCTGGCCGAACTGCGAGGTCGGCGCGTGGCCGTGCTCGGGCATTTGCGTCCGGACGGGGACTGCATCGGCTCGCAGGTGGCACTGACCCGTGTGTTGTGCTCGCAGGGGATCGACGCCATCGCGGTGAACCGTGACGATCCGCCGCGCGTGATCCAGCCCTTTGTCGGCGACACGCCGTGGGCGCTGGCGAAAGATTTTACTCCCGAGGGTTATGTCACGATGAACGTCGATTGTGCCGACCCGATCCGTGTCGGCATGTTGCTGGAGGGGATGTTTCCTGAGACGCTGGCCAATATCGACCACCATGTATCCAATCCCAGCTACGGGCGACACAACTTTGTCGCGCCCGCCACATCAGCCACTGCCGAGGTGCTGGCCGGGATGTTTTTCGACTTGGGGTTGCCCGTCGATGCGGTGACGGCGCAGGCGCTCTACGTGGGCATTGCGACCGATACCGGGCAGTTTCGTTTCCCGACGACGACGGGGCAGGTCTTCGAGTTGTGCGCACGTCTGTGCGCCTGCGGGGCCTCGCCCGCTGAGGTGGCCCGGGAGCTGTTTGAGCAGGAGCCGCTGGCCAAGCTCAAGCTCCTGCGCCGCTACCTCGGCTCGCTGCGTCTCTACCACAGCGGGCGTATTTGCATCGGTGTGCTGCGCGAGCAGGATTTTCAGGAAACCGGGGCCGAGCACGAGGACGCCGAGGGCTTCGTTGATTATGCCCGCGACCTCGACGGGGTGGACATCGGCATGCTGGTGCAGGAGTTTGAAAATCAGGTCAAAGGCAGCCTGCGGGCAAAGACGAGAGCCTACCGCCTGGACCAGCTCGCACAGGAGTTCGGCGGCGGCGGACATGCCCCGGCGGCGGGCTTTAACCAGCACCGCCCGCTGGAAGAAGTTTGCGAGCTGTTGCTCAGGGCGGCCGAGGTGCATCTGGAGAAAATGGACCGGGAGCGCGGTACTGTCGGTGCGTAAAGGGCTGGAAAACTACCGGAAAAGGGCTGGGCAGGGGTGGACTTCTGCCTTGCCAATGGGGGCGGTTTTGAGAGAGTGATAGTTTGCTCTAGTCATGACACCGACGAATCAGAACGAATTTGAAGGCGTGCTGCTGGTGGATAAGCCCAGTGGCCCCACCTCGCACGACGTGGTTGACCGTCTGCGCCGCAAGCTGAAAATGAAGCGCATCGGCCATGCCGGTACGCTCGACCCGAACGCGACCGGGCTGCTCATCATGCTGGTGGGCCGCGCGACGAAGGTTTCCCAGTACCTGATGTCCCTGGACAAGGCCTACGAGGGCACGATCCGGCTGGGCGAGGAGACCAACACCTACGACAGCGACGGCGAAATCACCGAGACCCGCCCGTTGCCCGAAGGGCTAGACGCGGCTGCCATCGACGAGGTGCTCCAGTCCTTTGTCGGCGACCAGTACCAGACGCCTCCGATGTTTTCCGCCAAGAAGGTGGACGGCGTGCCCCTCTACAAGCTCGCCCGCAAGGGCAAGGAAGTGGAACGAGAGCCGCGCTTCATCCGCATTTCCGAGATCGAGCTGCTCGACTACACCGAGCCTTGCGCCGAGATCGGCATGGCCTGCTCAAAGGGCACCTACGTGCGCACACTGGCGCACGATGTCGGCCAAAAGCTCGGCTGCGGGGCGCACTTGTCCGAACTGCGCCGCATCGCCGTGGGGCACTTCCACATCGACGATGCCGTCACGTTGGAAGAGCTGGAGGAAATGAGCCTGTCGGCCTTTCGCCGCCGCCTGATCCCCATTTACCAGGCCGTTCCCAGCCACGTGCTGTGAGTTGAGCGCCCGCCGGATTTTCATAAAAGTAACTGCCCCGTTATGGCCTACGCTTCGCTCGACAACCTGAAGCTGCCGGATCGCCCGCTGCATCTGGCCATCGGGATGTTTGACGGCGTGCACCTCGGGCACCAGTCGGTCATCGAGGCCGCGGTGAACTCGGCGGCGAGCAGAGGCGGGCTTTCGGGCGTGTTGACCTTCTGGCCGCACCCGAGCCGGCTCTTTCGCCCCGAGGGCGAGGCGACCCGGCTTTTCATGCCGTTGAACCAGAAGGAGGCCAGCCTTGTCGCGATGGGGGTGGATTGCGTGATCACGCAGCCCTTCACCCCGGAATTCGCCGCCATCACGGCGGAAGATTTTCCCGGCACCCTCAAGCAGAAGTTGCCGACCCTGACCGCCATCTACGTGGGGGAGAATTTCCGCTACGGCAAAGGGCGCAAAGGGACCATCGAGACCTTGATAAAGACCTGCCGCGGGCTGGGGCTGCATGTTTTCAGCGCCGAGCGTCTGAGGGTGGATGGCGAGCCGATCTCCAGCACCCGCATACGCGCCTGTCTGGAAGCGGGCGAAATGGCGCAGGCCAACGCCCTGCTCGGCTACCCCTACACCAGCACGGGGCGGGTCATTCCGGGGCGGCAACTGGGCAGGACGCTGGGCTTTCCCACACTGAACCTGCCCTGGGAGCCGGAGTTGCGGCCCCGCTACGGGGTGTACGCGGTGCGCGCCCGTGAAAGCGTATCCGAAAAATGGATACCGGGCGTGGCCAATTACGGTCAGCGCCCGACGGTCGAGCGCGAGCCCGCCGCGCCTCTGTTGGAAGTTCACCTGCTGGAGCCGGTCAAGTGGAGCGCCGGGACGGCCCTGGAGGTACAGTGGATGCACTTCCTGCGTCCGGAAATGAAGTTCTCCGGCCTCGACGAGCTCAAGGCCCGCATCGCGCAGGACCGTGACGAGGCTGCCGCTTATTTCCGGCGTCCGTCGGGTGGCTGAGCGGAGGTGCCCGCCGGGCTGGCGGTAAAAAAAGATCCCGCTGAGTGTTCCCGGTCCGTAGGCTCTTTGGTGATTTTTATCAAAAGAACGGGCTGCGTTCCATGATGGAGAGGTCGAGCGCTTTGATCATTTCCCGGCAGTTGCGGGCCTCGGTGGTCAAGTCGGTGTAGCGGCGCACGAGCGCGAGAAATACGGCCACATCGCCGGCGGCGATGGAGCGGTTCAGGTGCTCCTTGCGGAGCATGGCTGTCAGCTCATGCGTGAGCTGGCTTACCGGTGTATCCAGGTCCGGATACGTGGTGGAGGCCTGGCCGTTCTCGAAAGTCCGCTCGAACTCGTCAAGTGTCTCCTGCAGGCGCTGGTTGAGCTCGATCAGGGTGGGTGCCATGCGCTCGGCCAGAACAGGGGCCATCGGGCGGCGGATGGCGCGTTCCAGCGCCTGCAGGCGGAAGCGAAACCCTTGCAGACACAGGGAAAGCTGCCGGTATTTACCGCGTTGGGGTTCATCGGACTTGTGGAGCCCGATCTGGCTGACCCATTCCTGGCAGGCGCCGGGCAGATCGACGAGACGCGTCTCCAGCGAACCGACGACGGCGATGGGGGCCTCGCCCCGCAGCACTTGCGGCGTGTAGAGGTCGAGGTAGTTGCGGCAGTCCTTGAAAAAGGTTTTCAGAGTCGAGCGCAACTGGTGCTCAGGGATGACGGGCCAGATCAGGCGCAGGACGATGGCACAGACCATGAAGCCGAGCAAAATGCCCAGCAGTCGCTCGATGCCGGGTTCCAGCGAGATGTCCTGCTTGTTGGAGACTGAGGTCATCAGCAAAAAGGCGAGAAAAGCCTGGAACCCGGCGTAGGAGTAGCGGGCCGGACCGTAGTTGATCAGGGTGAAGACCATGAAGCACAGGAACAGAACGGGGGCCAGCTCCTCGAAGGTTTCCAGGTGCGGGGTGACGGTGAGCAGGAAGAACGCCGCCGCCGTGCCTCCGAGCAGGCAGCCGCCCAGCCGGAGCATGGATTTCTGATTGCTGGCGACGACGGTTTTCTGGATTAGGATTGAGGCCGTGATAACGCCCGGTACGCCGCCAGGACACTGTGTCCACTGCCATAGGTAGAGCGTGCCCAGCACGGCCACGCCGACCTTGATCCCGTGCTTGAGGCGCATCGGGTCCGGCCTCCAGCGCGCCTGATTTCGCCGGACGCGTTCCTTGACTTCGCGCCGTTCGCGGCCGGGCTGGAGGATGGCCACGGCGGCCTTGCGCAAGAGCATGACCACGCGCTCGATTTCGGCCAGGTTGGCATAGTAGGCCATGAAGGCGGTGGTGTCGCTGAGCTCATAGCGCAGCGGCGTGTCGCTGGCGCGAAGCGCTTCGAGGTGCGTCTGGAGCGCGGCGTGGGCGTCCGGGGCGACTGCCGGAGGCAGCGGGGCGGGGGAGGCGAAAAAGTTCGCCAGCGCGCACAGTTCGGCCCGGAGTGCGTCGGTGTAGGCGCGCAGCTCGGTGCTGAGGTTTTCCTGGTAGTGCCGGGGAAAGTCGCCCTGCGTCGAGTGCAGGGTCGTTACCACGGAGACGAACGTGCTCTCCATGAACTGCAAGGCCCCCTGAATACTCGTGCGGTGGTTGGAAAAGCGGCTGGAGTCGAGCATGGCCTGCGGGAGCAGGGCGCGCAGCTTGGGGAAGTCGCCGCTGAGCTTTTCGCTCAGCTTGCCGGAGTCGGGGAGCTTTTCGCCGTAGCCGCTGTAGGAGGCGGTCGAGTGGTCAAAGAGCCGTATGCAGTCCTTGAGCGTAGTGGACATCTGACGGCCCATTTCACGGCTGGCGCTCTGGGGCCACAGCAGGGAGTTGACGGTGAGCGCGACGATGACTCCGAGGCTGATTTCCGACACCCGGAAAAAGACTACCGGCCAGAGTTGGTCCAGATTGTTGAAGACCTGGGCGTTGATAATGGACAGGGTGATCCCGCTGAGGAAAAACGCATAGGGGTAAAATTTGCCCGTGCCCATGTAGCCGGTGAAAACCAATATCCCGAAAAGCATGGCGGCGTATCCGAACTGGTTCTGCGGAAACGCGCCGCAGATCAGGTACGAAACGGCTCCGGCGAACAGCGTGCCGATGAGCCGCATGATGCCCTTTTCCAGCGAAGCCCCGATGTAGGGCAGGGTGGCCACGAGCACGGAGATACCCGCCCAGTAGGGATTTTCCCAGCCCAGGCCCATCGCGATCCCGATGGCGATGACCGAGGCCAGCGACGCCTTGAACGCCGTCAGCCAGCGCAGTTTATTCAGTTTCGGCCAGTGCCAGCGCCCGGTGACGGCGCCTGTGCTTGCGGCTATGGATTCAAGAACGGCCATGCTGAAATAATTCGCATTGTCATTAACCGCCATTGGCGTGATTGTAAACGCCGATGATTATGGATTTGGTGGAGCGTCTGTCCAGTGTCGTGCCGCCGCAGTGGCGGTTGCCGGCGGAGATCGACTTTTTGGGCTTTTACCTGACACCCATCTTCGTCGTCCTCCCGCTGGGAATTCTTCTGGCCGGGGTGACCGTCTGGCTCGTTGACCGTGCCCGGCTGACGCGTTTTATCTGGCATCCGCCGCTGTTCCTGTTTTCGCTTGCCATCATCTACGGGGTGACGCTGTCCCTGCTCTTTATGCCAGCCTGACCGCTGTTCGTATGCTCAAGAAGATTATCAAAGTCGTTGTGACGCTCTGCGCCGTGGCCCTGGCCGGTATCCTCGCCTGGGCCTACTGGCATCAGTACCTGCTCAACCCCTGGACCCGCGATGGTCAGGTGCAGGCCTATGTGGTCGGCGTGGCCGCCCGCGTGAGCGGCCCGATGATCGACGTGCCGGTGCAGGATAACCAGTTTGTCAAGCGCGGGGACCTGCTCTTTGTCATCGACCCGACCGACTATCAGCAGGATGTGGACGGAGCCCGCGCCGCGCTCAACAAGGCCGAAACCTCCGCCGAGCTACTGAAGCTCGAGATCGAGCGTCGGACTCCGCTGTTGGCCCAGCAATTGATTTCGGTCGAGGATTACCAGATACTCCAGGCCAAGTACGCCGAGGCGCTGGCCGACATCGAGGTGGCCGTGGCCTCTCTGCAACTGTCTGAGCTGAACCTCAGTTACACACGGGTCTATGCCCCGGTAGATGGCTACGTGACGAACCTCGTGGTCACGACCGGCACCTACGTGACCAAGGGCCAGCCGCTCATGGCGCTGGTCGATGCGAACGATTTTTGGGTCACAGGCTATTTCCGCGAAACCGACCTCAAGGGCGTGCGCCCCGGCAAGCGTGCAGAAGTGCGCTTCATGGGCCACTACGACGAGCCGCTCGACGGCGTGGTTCAGAGCGTGGGGTGGGGGATATTCCGCGCCGACGGGGCCGAGGGGCAGAATCTTTTACCGGTCGTCGCGCCAACGGTGGACTGGGTCCGGCTGGCCCAGCGCTTCCCGGTGCGGGTGCACCTGCTCAATCCCCCGGCGGACCTGCCGCTGCGTGTTGGGACGACGGCCTCCGTGCTCATCCTGCCGGACGCGGTGGAGTACGCGCAGATTCCGGACAACACTCCGACGTTGACCGACGGGCGCGGGGACCCTGTCGCCGTGCCGGAGTATGCGCGGCGTATCGTCAGTCTGGCC
The DNA here is from genome assembly GCF_014230085.1 of Ruficoccus amylovorans. NCBI lineage: Bacteria > Pseudomonadati > Verrucomicrobiota > Opitutia > Puniceicoccales > Cerasicoccaceae > Ruficoccus > Ruficoccus amylovorans. Next base: position 114,478 of record NZ_JACHVB010000014.1, read on the forward strand.
CCGAGCACCACCGAGCTTGTTTACGCGCTGGGCGCGGGGGACCGCTTGATCGCGGACACGGAATTTTGTCGCTACCCGGTGCAGGCCCTGGCCTTACCCAAGGTGCAGGGGTTTGACTCGCCCAATGCCGAGGCCCTGCTTGAACTGAACCCCGACCTGGTTCTGGTCTCGGACATCACCCGTCCGGACACGGTGAAGCGTCTGCGCGACCTGGGGCTGTGTGTCTTTGTCCTGCCTTCCAAGGGCCTCGACGGGTTGGTTCGCGACATCGAATTGCTGGGCAACGTCCTCGACCGCGATGAGCAGGCGGCGGACCTGCTGGCCTCCTTTGAGCTGCTTCGCGCCAGCCTGGCCATGCGCTTCGCGGGGCTTCCCGAGGAGGAGCGGCCCCGGGTTTTTCTCTCGTATGGAGCGCTGGAAACCTACACTGCCGGGCCGGGGACGTTCCCGGACCAGTTGATCCGTGAGGCCGGAGGGCGCAACATCGCGGCGGGCGTCAAGGGCGAGTGGGTGGAGCTTTCGCAGGAGACACTGGTCGAGAGCGACCCGCAGGTTATTCTGTTGCCGGGCGATATTTCGCAACCGGTCGAGCAGGCCGGAGAGCTGCTGCTCGCGCGTTACCGGGCGGACCCGGTCTGGAGCAAGCTCGATGCCGTGCGTACGGGGAGGATTTTTATTATTGATAATACCCTGTTCAACATCCCCGGACCGCGCCTGACCGTGGCGCTGGAGGCGTTGGCCGATACGTTTCATCCCGCCTCGCCGGAGGCGGAAGAAGAAAGCGGCAGCCCGTCACCGGCCAGTGCAGAACCCGCCGAAGCCCCCACCGCCGCCGAGGGGATTAGCCCGGAAGTGTTCGCGCAACCGGGCGATCCGGATCAGGACCCGTCTGGCATCTTTACTGCGCCCGCCTCGGAGGCGGACCTGCTGACTCCTGCCCCGGCTGGCGTGGACAAGGCTCCGTGAGGAACGGTCGGGCTCTTCTGCCGCGTGTGTGGAAATGTTGTTGGGCTATACCGTGATTTAGGGGTGACAGGGCGAGGAAGCGGGCTAGTTTTCCCTCAATGAGTCTGGATAGTTTTCTGCAAAACCTGCGTTCGCTGGCCGAGTTTATTTTAAAAGTGCCGTACGGGACGGGGGCGTTTTATCTGCTGCTGGGGGTGGTGCTGTTTTCGCTGCTGATCGTGGGCAAGCTGATGTCGTCGGCCTTCGGTGGGGGCAGCCGGGGCTTTGTGCCGGTGTTCCTCTCGCAGGTGATCGTGGTCGTGCTGGCCCTGGCTTGCGCGGCGTTGACGCAGACTCTGCTCGCGCCGCAGGTCAACAGCGTGCCCCTGCTGCACGGCTCCATTATCGCGGCGGCGGCGATAGGGGGCGTGATCGGCGTCCTGATGACCAGCCGTCTGCTGCTGGGGGTCGTGCCGGGCGTGGGGATTGTCATCACCCTGCTGACCCTCGCGCTGAGCTACGGCGTGCTCTGGGGGGCGGAAAAGCTTCTCCATTCCGTGGGCCAAAGTGAGCAGATAATTGAGCAGTATCAGGCGCGTGTGGCGGAATAAGCCAAGCTGCGTTCTGGTAGATTCTGGATGATTTTTTTCAAAAGCTTTCAGGGGTGATTGACTTTTAGCTGTAAAATTCCTTTATTGAAAACCCGTGACTAACCCCCAACGCACTGTTCCCGCTCCGAAAAAAGTCCAACTCATGGCCACCTGCCTGTGCGACGCGTTTTTTGACGACGTTGCCGTGGCCACCGTCCAGGTGCTGGAGTACCTGGGGGTCGAGGTTGGCTTCCCGGCTGACCAGACCTGTTGCGGCCAGCCCGCTTTCAATGCCGGAGACTGGAAAGCCTCGCGCAAGGTCGTCCGCCACGTCGTGGATACCTTCAAGGGCGAGGACCCGGTCGTGGTGCCATCCGGCTCCTGCGCGGCCATGCTCTTTCACGGTGCGCTGCTGGAGTTTGAAAATGAGCCCGACCTGTCCGAGGTCAAGCAACTGGCCAACCGCTCCTGGGAACTGCTCGACTACATCGTCAACGGCCTGGGCGTGAGGGAGTGGCCCGGCTCGTTTCCACACCGGGTGTCCTTTCACCGTTCCTGCCACCTGCGCGGGACGTGCAGCGGCCCCGCCGCCATGAATCTGATGAAGTCCATCGACGGCCTGGAGTTGGCTACCTTTGGCGAGGCCGAGCAGTGCTGCGGCTTCGGCGGGGCGTTCTCGGTCAGCCACCCGAATATTTCGGCCCGTATGGGCGAGCTGAAGCTTGAGCACATCATCGCCGCGAACCCCGAGTACCTCGTCGCAGCCGACATGGGTTGCCTGCTCCATCTCGGGGGCATTGTGGACAAGTCCGGGATCGAGCTTCCGCGGCTGCACGTGGCGCAGGTGCTGCGCGACGCCCTTGTCTCCGCCAACCTTTTACCCGCCGCCTGACCATGCCGACCAAGACCCAGCAGGACATCGACCGCTACGCCCGCGACCTCAACCCCGAGGTTTACACCTCGGTGTACGGCGGGACCAAGGCGACCACGGAAAAGCGCCACGACGTGCTTTTCCACGACTACCCGGACCCGGACCTGCTGCGGCGTACGGCGGGCGAGGTCAAGCAGCACACGCTGGAAAACCTCGATACCTACCTGCCCAAGGCGGAGGCCGCGCTCAAGGCCAACGGGGCGCAGGTGCACTTCGCCGCCGACGGCGACGCCGCCAACCGCATCATCCTTGAGATCATGAAGGCCAACGGGGCCAAGAGCATGGTCAAGTCGAAGAGCATGGTCAGCGAGGAGACCGGCCTGGGCCACTTCCTCGAAGACAACGGCATGAAGTGCCTGGAAACCGACCTGGGCGAGTTCATCATCCAGATCGACCACGACCACCCGTCGCACATCGTCAAGCCCATTGCCCACAAGAACCGTCGCGACATTGCCAAGAGCTTCGAGCGCGAGGGGTTGGGCGACTACAATGACGACCCGGCCACCATCACCCGCCGGGCGCGCGAATTCCTGCGCGGCAAGTATTTCGAGGCCGATGTCGGCCTGACGGGCGCGAACTTCGTCTCCGCCGAGAGCGGACGGCTCGCCATCGTGACCAACGAGGGCAACGCCCGCTTCTGCATGGCCGCGACTCCGATCCACATCGGCATCGTCGGGATCGAAAAACTCATCCCGCACGACCGCGACCTGGCGCTGTTTACCTCGCTCATCGGACGCTCCGGCACCGGCCAGCACCTGACCGTTTACACGCAGTTCATCAACGGTCCCAGGCGCTTCGGCCAGCCCGATGGCCCCGAGCAGATGCACGTGGTTTTCGTCGATAACAAGCGCACGGAAGTGCTCGCTTCCAATTGCCGGGAAATCCTGCGCTGCATCCGCTGCGGCGCTTGCCTGAATGTCTGCCCGGTGTACCGGCAGGCCAGTGGCCACGCCTACCGCAGCGTCTATCCGGGACCGGTTGGCGCGGTGCTCAGCCCGCTGCTGGCGGGCACGCGCTTCCCAGAGCTGGCTGACCTGCCCAAGGCGTCCAGCCTCTGCGGCGCTTGCAACGAGGTCTGCCCGGTCAATATCCCGATCCCCGATCTGCTTCTGCGCCTGCGTGACAAGGCCAAGACCGAGCACGCGGGCCGGGCCATGAAGGGCACCCCGCCGATGGGGATGTACGGCCTGCTGGCTAGCCAGCCGCACGCCTGGCGCGCCGCCATGACGATGGGCGCGGCCATGAACCTGACCCCGAACGCCGTCATGAACATCATCCCTCCGGCGGCGGCCTGGAACTCCTGCCGCCAGCTCCCGAAGTGGCGCGGCGGCAAATTCCGCCACTGGATGAAAGAACGCGGCAAAAACTGATCAACCCCGAATACTTTACCGGACAATGCAAGACGATCGCGAACTGGTCATGTCGAGAATCCGCGAGGCGCTGGCCCCGCTCAAGGAACGGGCGCAGTACCCCGAGTACGACCCGGAGCTTCCCGTGTGCCGGGCGCACCCGGAGTTCGCGGACGACTGGGAGCTTTTCAGCCATAAAATGAAGCAGGTCAACGGCACGCCGCTCAAGGGACTCGACGCCCTCGGCCAGTGGCTGGCACAGCAGGGCTTCAAACTCGGCTACTGCGACCCGGCGCTGGTCGAGACGGTCAGGGCGCATCCCGCTTTCGCCGGGATCACGCTGGAGACGACTTTCGAGCGCTCGCGGGTGGACGACTACACCTTTGGCATCACGCAGGCCTCGGGCGCCATCGCCGAGACCGGCAGCATCGTTCTCAAGGACAGCGAAACCTCGTCCCGCCTCGGCGCGCTCGCACCCTGGACACACATCGCGATCCTGAAGCGCGCGCGACTGTATCCGGATTCCATTACAGCGATCAGCCACTTCGGTGATGATCCGTCGATCATCTGGGCCACCGGCCCCTCAAAGACCGCCGATGTGGAGGGCATCCTCATCGAGGGTGTGCACGGTCCCGGTGTGCAGGTCTGCTGCCTGCTGGATTAACCGCTGGGTGTGAGGGCCTGACCTGGTAAACTGCTTAAAGCCTCACTTTTGGCTAGTCCGGTCGCCGTGAGTACCAGGCGCGGATGAGCAGCGATTGCCAGAACTGAACGGGCGTGGGGAGTCCGCTGGCACGCAGGAAGTCTTCGATGGCTGCCGGTGGGAGCACATTGACGTGTTCGCGCAGTGTTTGCTCGATCTGTGAGGCCTGTTCGGCGGATGCGCCGCTGAGCTTGTGCAGGGCCTTCCAGGGCTCAATGATGCTGGCGAACTGCGGGGCGTCCGTATCGAAACTTATCTCGGCGTTGATGAGGGTGCCGCCGGGCTTGAGCAATCCGGCCATTTGCGTGAACATTTGCTGACGCTCCCGGTTGTCGCGGATGAAGTGGGTCACGAGCAGGCAGAGCACGGCGTCGTACCCTGCATCGAGGTCCAGCTCGGAGAGATAGGCGTTGTGCAGCTCGCAGCGTTCGAGGATGTTCTCTCGTTCGAGTTTTTCCCTGCACAAAGCCAGCATTGAGGCAGACGGCTCGATCCCGGTGAAGCGCCAGCAGGGGTGGTCACGGGCCAGCATCAGGATCTCCGTCCCGGTCCCGGTTCCGACGCAGAGCACGCGGGCGTCGGCGGGAAGGTCCGCCAACGTCAGCCGGATGAGGAAGTGAAGATTCTCGCTGACCGGAGCTATCTTGCGCGCTTTTTCGTCGTAGACGGAAGAGGTCTTTTGATCGAAGAACCTGGCGGTGTTTTCAGAAGGCATAGCGATAGAGAACGGCAAGATGACTGCTTGACCATGAATGAAGGCGGAGAGGCAAACCATGAGAGGCCGATGCCCGCTCACGCGGTATTTCCGGGATGGGTCGCGGCTATGCGGGTGTCATTGCGCAGAACAACCCCACCGTCGGGCAGCCGTCTTTCTGGCACGCAAGAAGGGTGGCTGATTAACTGATCCAGCCGGACCCCATCAATGTCCAGTGCGGTCAGGCCCTAGAACCAGCCTTTTTTGCCTTCGATGTAGGTGGCGGCAAATTCGGCGTCGCTGCGGGTCAGGTAGATGATGCCTTCGATCAGGCCGATGATCCCCACCACCCAGGCGAGGAAGCCGACGGAGATGACGCTGACCAGAAGCATGATGATCCCTTCCTTGGTGTAGCCGAGGATGAACTTGTGAACCCCGAAGGCACCCAGGAGGATGCCGCAGATGCCAGCGGCGATTTTCTTGCCGGATACGTCTGAAGATACTGCGTCTGTCATAAGAGTAAGGATTAGCGGTTGGGAGAGTGTGAGAGTGGTTTTAGTAGCGGTTTTGCTCAAGCTGTTGCCGGAACTCCTCAAGAAAGTTGGGCGAAGATGCACCGATAACGCCGATGAAGACGATAAAGAGCAGGGCCAGTACGATCGAGAGCAGGGTTATCACCCCCATGATGATGATGAGCAGCTTGATCTTGTTTTGCGCGGTGATCGCGGTCATCAGGTCGCCGCTGAGGGCGGCGTCGCGGGCGCGGTTGGCGGCCTGCCACATGAGCACACCCATCCAGATCGGCAACCAGGCGAAAATGATCCCGATGCCGAAGCTTCCGATGATATAGATGCCCGCGTACAGGAACTGGAGCACGGCCATGAGTTTCAACCAGAAACCGGACTTGGCCAGCGGTTCACTCAGGGCGATGACGGCCGCTTCCTGGATATTCGAGCCGCCACCGAGGTGGCTCGTGGTTTCGGGAAAGGTGGGGGCAGGCATGGCACTGGCCGGACTGGCCATCGGCGTACCGAGCTTGATCGGGCCGGGGGCGGTATGCTTCGGACCGGCAAAGAGGTCGGAGAACTCCGGCAGCTCACCCAAGGGGCGGGCGGGCTCCGAACCCCGGCGCACCAGCGTCTGGGCATTTGCGCGGCCCTGCTGGGCCCATTCGCGGATGGTCATTGCTGAGACGGGGCCGTACTCTTTGCCGTCTCCTCCAGTGATGGTGTAGTCTTCCACAGCGGTAAATAAAGTAGTCAGCGTACTTATCTGTAGGGAAACTAACGCTTACGCCGATAGCAGTGCAAGCCTGATTCCTGATCGGTGGCAAAAGGCGTTTTTTTGATTTTTCCTTCACAGGGATTCCCGCTAGGGTGCGCCCTTATGAGTACCTTCAGACCGGCGACGCTGTCCGACCAGATCTACCGCGAGTTGCAGCGGCGCATCTTGCGCTGTGAGCTGGCTCCGGGGGAGCGTCTGGTCGAAAAGGCACTCTGCGAGGAGCTGGCCGTGTCGCGCGCCAGCCTGCGGGAGGCGCTTAACCGGTTGGCCCAGGACAAGCTCGTTACGCTCAAGCCCAACTGCGGCTTCAGCGTCACCCCGATCACGATTGAGAGCTTCCGCAACGTGTGCGAACTGCGGCGCGTGGTCGAGTCGCAGGTCGCGGCGCTGGCCGCCGAGCGCGCCACTCCCGCCGACATCGCGCAAATGCGCCTGAGCGCGGTGGTCGATTGCGCCTTCGACGACAAGGACGCCTTTGCGGTTTATTGTGAGAGCAACCGCGCCTTTCACCAGAGCATTGCCGAGTGCATCGACAACCTTCTGCTGGAGGACATCGTACTGGCCGCGCTCGACAAGGACCAGCAGCCCATTTACTACGGGATCGATATCTCGGTCTGCACGCGTCCGCTCGATGTGACCGCCGAGCACCTGGCTATCGTTGACGCTATCGAGGCCCGTGATCCGGCCCGTGCCCGCGACCTGATGGCCCAGCATATCGGTAAAAAAGAGGACCGCATCCTCGACGCCCTCAAAGCCAAAGACATCCCAGCATGAGCATGACCAAGACCGAACGCGCCGCCTGGATCGCGGACGAGTTGCAGCGGCTTTTCCCGCAACCGAAAATCCCCCTCGACCACAAAGACCCGTACACACTGTTGGTAGCCGTGCTGCTTTCGGCACAATGCACCGACGTGCGGGTCAACCAGGTGACGCCGCTTCTTTTCGCCCGGGCGGACAACCCGGCAGACATGGCGCGTGTGCCAGTGGAGGAGATTCAGGCCATCATCCGCCCTTGCGGGCTGGCCCCGGCCAAGGCCAAGGGCATCAGCGGCCTTTCGAAGATTATTATGGAAAAACACCGGGGCGAGGTGCCCCGCACGCTGGAGGAGTTGGAGGCGCTGCCAGGGGTGGGGCACAAGACGGCCTCGGTCGTCATGGTACAGGCTTTCGGCCAGCCGGCCTTTCCCGTCGATACGCACATTCACCGCCTGGCCCAGCGCTGGGAGCTTTCCAGCGGAAAAAACGTCGTCCAGACCGAGCGCGACCTCAAGCGGCTTTTCCCGGAAGAGAAGTGGCACGACCTGCACTTGCAAATCATCTACTACGGGCGCGAAGTCTGCCCCGCCCGCGGTTGTGACGGGTTGCGTTGCCCGGTTTGCCAGACCTGTTTCCCTGATCGCAAGCGCCCGCGCAAACGCAAACCGGCTTGAGGGTTTTTTATTCCGCCGGAGGCGAGTCACTCGTCACCGCGTCGTTTTCTGAGGCGGAGGGGTTGGCCGGGAATTCACCTGCGGAGGGAGAGGGCGGGGTGGTCGCTTCTGGATTCAGGAAGCGGATTTTCCCATCGACGAGGAAAATGTTCTGTTTTGCACCTGAGTCATTCTCATTAGTAAGGGGGTTCTCGGACTCTTCGTAGCGCAGGTTGCGCATCTCGGCGGTGTTTACTTTTTTCGCGCTGAGGGCAAAGAGACTTTTCGAGAGCCAGTTGTCGGGCATTGGGTAGTCGCGCGAGGCGATATTGAACAACAGGCAGGTGTTGTCAAAAAGCGCGTGCGCACTGCTCAGGGGCAATACGGCCAGGCAACCGACGGCCAGCCAGCAGGGTAATGAATGGGGGTAGGGCATGCCATTTATCCTGACCATGTGTCGGGATGGTGACAACTGAAAACTGGCCGTAACAAGCATTGGCAAGAGGATGAATCGGGCTTGCTATCCGTTGTCGCGGTTAGTAGGACAAACAACGTGAAATTTTGTCGCGGGCCGGGAAATTATGGCACAGGCCCGCTGATTTACCCCTCGTCTGTGGTTTTATTAAAATGCCGATAAGCTGCTTGTTAGCAATAGATTAAATAGACGTAGACATCGGTCTTTCGCCCGACGCCGGTCTGGAACGCTTTGTGCAAATCCGTTCACCATGAGTATGGACTTAAACCAATTTACCCAGAAAGCCCGTGAAGGCTTCATGGAGGCGCAGGCCGAGGCCCGCCGCCGCCACCATCAGCAGGTCGATACCTGGCACCTGCTTTACGCTTTAATCAACCAGCAGGAGGGCATCGTACCGGCCATCCTGCAAAAGCTCAACGTCACCCCGAGCGCGGTCGCGCTGGCGGTGGGACGTGAGCTTGACCGCCTCCCCGCCGTGACCGGCAGCGTGGACGCCTCGAATATCTACATCACCCAGGCCCTGCAGGACGCCGTGACCAAGGCCGAGGCCGCCGCCAAGCGACTCAAGGACGAGTACATCAGCGTGGAACACCTCTTTCTCGGGCTGCTCGAAAGTTCCGAATCGGGGCTGAAAAAGCTTTTCTCCAGCTTCGGGCTGACCGCCGACAAGGCGCTTGCCGCCATGCAGCAGGTGCGCGGCAACCAGCGCGTCACCTCGGAGAACCCGGAGGCGACCTACGAGGCTTTGCAGAAGTACGGCATCGACCTCGTCGAGCAGGTGAAAAAGGGCAAACTCGACCCCGTTATCGGCCGCGACGAGGAGATCCGCCGCGTCATTCGCATCCTTTCGCGCAAAACGAAAAACAACCCCGTCCTCATCGGCGAGCCCGGCGTCGGCAAGACCGCCATCGTTGAGGGCCTGGCCCAGCGCATCGTGCGCGGCGACGTGCCCGAGGGCTTGAAGGACAAGACCATCTTTTCGCTCGATATGGCCTCGCTCGTGGCCGGTGCCAAGTTCCGGGGCGAGTTCGAAGAGCGGCTCAAGGCCGTGCTGCAGGAGATCAAAAGCAGTGACGGGCGCATCCTGCTCTTTATTGACGAGCTTCACACCATCGTTGGGGCGGGCAAGACCGAGGGCGCGATGGACGCGGGCAATATGCTCAAACCCATGCTCGCCCGCGGCGAACTGCACTGCATCGGCGCGACCACGCTCGACGAGTACCGCAAGTATATCGAAAAGGACGCCGCGCTCGAACGCCGCTTCCAGACCGTCATGGTGGACCAGCCCACGGTCGAGGACACGATCTCGATCCTGCGCGGGCTCAAGGAACGCTTCGAGGTGCACCACGGGGTGCGCATTCAGGATAACGCGCTCGTGCAGGCCGCCGTGCTTTCGCACCGGTATATTTCCGACCGCTTCCTGCCGGACAAGGCCATCGACCTGGTGGACGAGGCTTGTGCCGAGATCCGCACCGAGATGGACTCCATGCCCGCCGAGCTGGACGCGCTCAACCGCCGCGTCATGCAGCTTGAGATCGAGGAAGCCGCGCTGACCAAGGAAAAGGACGACGCCTCCAGGAAGCGTCTCGAAGACCTGCGCAAGGAGCTGGCCGAGCTGCGCGAGCAGACGCACGCCATGCGCACGCGCTGGGAGAACGAGAAGGCCGAGCTGGGCAAGGGCCAGAAGGTCCGCGAGCAGATCGAGCAGGTCCGCCGCGAGATGGAGCAGGCCGAGCGCGATTACAATCTCCAGAAGCTGGCCGAACTTCGCCACGGCAAATTGCCCCAGCTTGAGGCCGAACTCCAGAAGCTCGAAGCCCAGGAAAAATCCGGCGAACACCCGGCTCACACCCTGGTGAAGGAGGAGGTTTCCGCCGAGGAGATCGCCGCCATCGTGGGCCGCTGGACGGGCATCCCCGTCTCGCGTCTGGTCGAGGGCGAAAAGGAAAAGCTCCTCCACCTGGAGGACATCCTGCATGACCGTGTGATCGGGCAGGACGAGGCCGTCACGCTCGTTTCCGAGGCCATCCTGCGCGCCCGCTCCGGGATCAAGGACCCGCGCCGCCCGATTGGCTCGTTCCTCTTCCTCGGCCCGACCGGGGTGGGTAAGACCGAACTGGCCAAGACCCTGGCGGAGTCGCTCTTTGACACCGAGCAGAACATTGTCCGCATCGACATGTCCGAGTACATGGAAAAGCACGCCGTGGCCCGGCTCATCGGTGCGCCTCCGGGGTACGTCGGCTACGAGGAGGGCGGTCAGCTCACCGAAGCCGTTCGCCGCAAGCCGTACTCGGTCGTGCTCTTCGACGAAATCGAAAAGGCGCACCCGGACGTTTTCAACACGCTCCTGCAGATCCTCGACGACGGTCGCCTGACCGACTCGCAGGGCCGCAACGTGGACTTCAAGAACACGGTCATTATCATGACTTCGAACGTCGGTTCACGCTTTCTCATCGACGGCGTGACCGGGGGAGAAATCCCCGAGAGCATCCGCGAGTCCGTCATGACCGAGCTTCGCGCCGGGTTCCGTCCGGAGTTCCTCAACCGCATCGACGACATCATCCTGTTCAAACCGCTCACGCTGGAAGAAATCACGAGGATCGTGGACCTGCTCGTGGCTGACCTGAACAAGCGGCTCGAAGACCGCGGCGTGACCGTTGCACTCGATGCCGAGGCCCGCTCGTGGGTGGCCGAGAAGGGCTTTGATCCAGTTTATGGGGCGCGCCCGCTCAAGCGCTTCCTTCAGAAACAGGTCGAGACCCGTCTGGCCCGGGCCCTTATCGCCGGCGAGGTCGGGGACGGGGCCACCGTCACCTTCACCATCAAGGATGGCGAACTGGCAATGGATACGTGAAGCGCAGGATAATGAGGGCTGGCGACCCTGCGCCGCCACAAGGACGGCTCTCCAGAGCGAATTACATTTCGATGCCTCCGGTTTTTCCGGAGGCATTTTTTATAGGGGTTGTCAGTCGCGTCGCCTGGCGCTGTGTCAAAAAGGCGCAATTTTACAATTTGATGCGTTACAAGTGTGAAATCATCCCTGTAGTGTACGCTGCATGCCCGAGAGCATTCTGATCGTTGACGACGAGAAACATACCCGCGAGGGTCTGGCGGTGGCGCTGGAGGACGACTACGACGTGTACCAGGCGCGTGACGCCGACGAGGCTTTTCGCCTGCTCGACGAGGAGCCCTTCGACGTGGTGCTGACAGACCTGCGCATGGCGGGTAAGTCCGGGCTCAAGGTCATCGACCACGCCCTGCAACTCCCGCAGCGCCCGGTGTGCATCATGATGACCGCCTACGGCAATGTGCAGACCGCGGTCGAGGCGATGAAGCACGGGGCCTTCGATTTCCTGACCAAGCCCCTGAATCTGGAAAAGCTTGAAATCCTGATCAAGCGTGCGATCCAGTCGCGCAAGCTGGAGAGCGAGAACAAGCAGCTCCACCAGCGCCTGGACCGCAAGTTCAGCTTCGAGGGGATCGTGGGCAACTCCGCCGCGCTCAACCACGTGCTTGAGCAGGTGCGGCAAGTCGCGCCTTCGCGGGCCACCGTCATGCTCTACGGCGAGACCGGCACTGGCAAGGAGCTGGTCGCGCAGATGGTCCACCAGAACAGCGGACGGGCGCGCGGGCCTTTCGTCCCGGTTCACTGCGCGGCCATTCCGGCGAATCTGCTGGAGAGCGAGCTGTTCGGGCACGAGAAGGGGGCCTTTACCGGGGCATCCGAGCGGCGCATCGGGCGCTTCGAGGCCGCCGATGGCGGCACGCTCTTCCTTGACGAGATCGGCGAGATCGATGCTCCCACCCAGGTCAAGCTTCTGCGCTTTCTGGAAACGCGCTCGCTGGAGCGCCTGGGCAGCCTCAAGTCTATCCAGGTCGATGTGCGCCTGGTCTGCGCCACCAACCGCGACCTCAAGGAGCAGGTGGACAAGGGCGAATTCCGCGAAGACCTTTACTATCGCCTGAACGTCGTCCCGATCCGTCTGCCCGCCCTGCGGGAGCGCCCGGACGACATCCCGCTGCTGCTGCACCACTTCATGGAGCAGTTCGCGCAGGAGAACGACACCCCGCCAGTGCGGCTGACCGCCGAGGCCCTCAACGTGCTCAAGCACTACAACTGGCCGGGCAACATCCGCGAACTGCGCAACTTCTGCGAAAACACTGTGGTCATGAAGCGGGGCGGGGAAGTGACCGAGTACGACCTGGAGCCGCGTTTCTACGAGTCGGGCAAGCCGGCTTCGCCCGCCGCGACGCGCAGTGAGCCGGTTCTGGCCAACCCCTTGTCCAAGGAGGAAAACGAGAAGCGCCTGCTGCGCAACGCGCTCATTGAGGCCCGGGGCAACCGCACCCGCGCCGCCGAGCTGATGGGAATCAGCCGCCGCACGCTGCACCGGAAACTTGCCCAGTGGCCGGAACTGGACGTGCATCCGTGATGTCGCCAGCGTTGTAAAAAGGTTGAAGCTCCTGAATTTACGTCTCTATACTCCGCATCTATTCCCATGAAATCCACGTTACTCTCACTGTTTGCCGCTTCCGTGCTGGTGCTGCCAGTCCACGCCGATGAAATCGATGTGGTCGGCTCCGACCTGCTTCAGGGGGCAGTGGCTGAGCCGCTGAAAGCCTTTGCCGAATCGAAAGACCTCGATATTGTCATCGACCTGTACGGCAGCATCCCGGCCATGTCGATGCTCCGTAATGACGAGGCGCAACTGGCGCTGATCGCCCGGCCCGACGACGGCACCAAGTTCAAGATCGACGGTTACGACGCCATCCCCTTTGCCTACCAGATCGCGGTCGTGGTGGTAAACACCGATAACCCGATAACCGAGCTCAGCCTGAAAGAGCTGGTCGGGATCTTCGGGACGTCTTCGGACCAGTACTACGGCCGTTGGGGCGACCTCGGCCTGACCGGCAACATCTCCAAACGCTCCATCCAGCCGATGATCGTGGAGATTCCCGATTCTGTGGCCCGCGAGTTGTTCAAGTCCAAGGTCCTCGATCGGGGTGCTTTCAAGTCGAACACGCTCACGATTGAGAATTTCGAAAAAAGCCCCGAACTGATGGTCAGCGATACCGGCGCCATTGGCATTTTCCCCTATGTGCCACGTCAGAGTAGCTTGCGTGCGGTCTCGATTTCCAGTGGTGAGCCGGGCGCTTTTGCCTACGGTCCCAGCCGCGAAAATGTCTATGACGGCTCCTACGTGCTCCGCCTGCCGTTCTATCTTGTATTTAAAAAAGAAAATAAGGCCGAATTGCGTGACATTCTGCGCTTTATGTTGAGTGAAGAGATGTCTAAGTCTTTGGTAGATAATGGGTTTGTGCCTCTTTCAGAAAATGTTAGAAAACGTACCAATCTGGAGCTTGACATAGGGTCCTGAAATCACCACATTACCGAACTTTCAATTAAGCGAGCGTAGCTCAGTTGGTAGAGCACTACCTTGCCAAGGTAGATGTCGAGAGTTCGAACCTCTTCGCTCGCTCCACTTTTAAGGCCCTCTTCGGAGGGCCTTTTTTGTGTCCGAATAGGGCGGGGTGATGCTGCTTTCAGGCAGTCTTTCACGAACCAGAGATTTAACAGGAAGGACGTGAAGAACGCGAAGGAAACGAAGAAAATGAGTAAAAGGGTTTCTTCGTGCCTTTGTGCCTCCGTGTGAGCCTCTCCATTTGATCAAACTTACTTAAAAAAGGTGTTACTTCCCGTCCTTTCTGTTCACTCTCTGATTTGCACGGCTGAGTGACTTCGGAGTTGATGCCCCGGTGTGCGCCCCTAGAGTGCCCGTATTGGATCAGGGAAGCATCATTCACGATTTGACACTGGTCGTCCTGTGCGCGGCGGCGGTGTCAGTTCTTTTCTATAAGCTGCGGCTGCCGGTCGTCCTCGGTTATCTGCTGGCGGGCGTCATTGTCGGCCCCTATACGCCGCTGCTGCCCTCGCTCAAGGACATGGGCTCGATCGAGCAGCTCAGCCAGCTCGGGGTGATCTTCCTGATGTTCTTCGTCGGGCTGGACTTCGATCTGGAGCGGTTGCGGCGGGTATTCTGGCCGGCCTTTATTGCGGCATTTTTCCAGACGATGCTGGTCATCATTATTGGCATCCTGTGCGCACCGCTGGTGGGCTACACGCCGCTGGAGGGGATTTTTCTCGGGGCGCTGCTGACCAACTCGGCCTCGGTCCTGTGTATCAAGATCCTGCGTGACAAGGGGCGGATCAAGCATGCCGATTCGCACATGGCCATCGGCATCCTCGTCTTTGAGGACATGGTGGCGATTATCCTGTTGGTCGTGCTTGGGGAGATCGGTCCCGCCGACAGCCTCCAGATCACCGCCGTGTACCGCATCTGTTTCCTCATCGGGGTGTTCGCGGTCGGGGTGTACTTTTTCGGGCGTGTGCTGGCCCCGTGGATCAGCCGCCAGCTCAAGGGCTCGAACTCGGGCGAAATTATCACCCTGGTCTCGGTGGCGCTCGCGCTCGGGTTGTCCGAGCTGGCGCAGTTCGCGAACTTCTCCATCGCGCTGGGATCGTTCCTGGCCGGGACGGTGATGGCCCAGACGCAGATCGTGGGCGACATTCAGCGTATTACCGACCCCTTCCGTAATCTTTTTTGCGCGATCTTCTTCGTCACCATCGGGATGCTGGTCGATCCGGTCTGGCTGGCCTCTAATTGGCTGGCCGTGGTCTTTATCGCGGTGCTGGTGGTCGTGGGCAAGACGGTGACTTGCTGGCTGGGGCTGTTTGTGGGCGGTCAGAGCGCCGAGACGGGCTTCCGCGCTTCGATTTCGAAGGCCAGCGTCGGGGAGTTCGGCTTTATCATCGCGGCGGTAGGGGCGGCTTCCGGGGCGACCGGCCCGAGCCTGCCCAGTATGGCGGTGGGCCTGGCCCTTGTTACCTACATGATCGTCCCGGTGCTCAATGCCGATCCCGGCCGCCTCTTCGGCTGGATTTCGGAAAAAACACCAGATCAGGTCAAGGTCGCCGGGCGCATTTACGAAAAAATGCTTGATGCGGTCGCCCGGCGGGTTGGGCGGATCACACTGCTGCGGCTGGCGCGTCGTCCGCTGATCCAGATCGTGGGGAATTTCCTCCTGCTCAACGGCCTGCTCATCATCGCCTACATGGGGGCGAAGTACTTCGAGCGCGTCCCGCCGCTGGCCGGGTACACCGCGTGGGTCAACACCGGGGTCTGGCTGCTGGCCGCGCTGGTGAGCCTGCCGTTCCTTTCTTCGATCATCCGCAACCTCGACGTGCTCATCCAGCTCGTGACCTCGACCGTGTTTGTCAGCAGCCGTCACCCGCAACTGCTCAGCGGGCGCATGACCAACCTCGTGCACACGGTCATGCTTTCAGTTGTGATCGTGCTCTTCGGCGGGATTTTCCTCTCGGCGGCCTCGTCGTTCTTTCCCTCGGGGGTGACGCTGGCGATGTTTATCGTCGTCGGCTGCGTGGCGCTAATCATGTTCTGGAAGTCGATCATCAACATCAACAGTCGGATGGAGTACCTCTTTCTCCAGAGCTTTCAGGAACAGACCGCCGAGAACGAGGAGCAACTGCGTCAGGCCACGCTGCGGGAGCTTTCGCACGTGCACCGCTGGCACATCGAGGTCGAGACGGTGACCATCGCCGAGGACTCCATCGCCTGCGGCATGTTGCTGCGCGAGATGCATCTGCGTAAAAAGACCGGAGCCTCCATCGTGGCGATCAGCCGCGGGGGCACGACCCACTACGACCCTTCGCCGGAGGTGCCGATCTTCGCCGGGGACAACCTCGTGCTCATCGGCTCCCAGGAGCAGCTCGACAATGCCCGCCGCACCCTGGCCACGAAGATGCCCGGCAAGCGGGCTGAAGAAAAACCCTTCCGTATCGAACGGGTCTTCGTCCGTGCTGACGCCTTCCTGGCCGGGCAGACGCTGGCCGGGTGTGACGTGCGCCACCGCTACCGGATCAGCGTGCTCGGCATCCAGCGAGGCAAGAAGCGTATCGCCCCGCCGCCCCCCGACGAGATCATCCACGTCGGCGACATCCTGCTCATCGTCGGTAACGACGAGTCGATCCAGATTTTTAAGGACGCCATCGAAACCGATACCGAAATCCTTCCCGCCGAGCCGCCGCCCGAAGGGGACGAGTTGGAGGCTGCGGGGGAAGCGGTCCGCGAAGAAACTGCCGCCTCTGAAGAGTGTGGAGACGCGCCTGCGCCGGACCCGGAAGAAGATGGGCCGGACAAGCCGAGAGGCTAAATATTTCGACGGATTTATAGATTAGCTAGTTGAATTATAGAACTTACAGATATTCTAAAAAATAATTGTAAAGCCAGGCCTCTTTTGGCTTAACAATACCCGCCGGGGCTGTCACATTGGGCGACTTATGACGCCTGTTGACGAGAATCGGACTGAACGTGTGGACCGCCTGGACGGTGTGCACGCCTGGCATCCGTTCACGCAGATGAGCGAGCATAGGGCGCACCCGCGGCTCTTTATCGAGCGGGGCGAGGGCTGCTGGCTTTACGATACCGAGGGCAACCGCTACCTCGATGGTAACGCCTCCATCTGGACCAACGTCCACGGCCACAACGACCCCGACCTCAACGCCGCCCTCGTCGGCCAACTCGAACGCATTGCCCACAGCACGACGCTCGGGCTGGCGCACCCGACCGGCACCCGCTTGAGCGAAAAGCTCGCCTCCATCGCGCCTGAAGGGTTGCAACGGGTTTTTTACAGCGACAACGGTTCCAACGCGGTCGAGATCGCCCTAAAGCTTTCCTTCCAGTACTGGCAGCTCGCCGGTCAGCCGGAAAAGACCGGCGTCATCGCGCTCAACGGGGCCTACCACGGCGACACCTTCGGGACCATGTCGGTGGGCGACAGCGGCGGCTTTCACGGGCGCTTCAGCCCGTGGTGCTTCCCGGCGGACCGCGTGCCCGCGCCCGTCTGCGACGAGGCCGGCGGGATCGTTCACGCCTCCGACATGAGCGCCAGCCTGGCCCGGCTGGACGAACTTCTGGCTGAAAAAGCCGCCACCACCGCCTGCCTCATCATGGAGCCCTGGGTGCAGGGCTCGGCGGGAATGCGCTTGCAGCCGCGCGGTTTTCTCAAGGAAGTGGCCGCGCGTTGCCGCCGGGCGGGAGTCCACCTCATTCTCGACGAGGTCTTTGTCGGCTTTGGGCGGGTGGGGCCGATGCTGGTCTGCCGTGAGGAGGGCGTGGAGCCGGATTTCCTCTGCCTGGCCAAGGGCCTGACCGCCGGTTACCTGCCGCTGGCCGCGACCCTCACGACCGAGGCCGTTTTCGAGGCTTTCCTCGGGCGCTTCGAGGAGTACAAGGCCTTTTACCACGGCCACACCTTTACCGGCAATCCGCTCGGGGCCGCCGTCGCCCACAAGAGCATTGAAAAAATCGAGGCCCGCATGGCCGACGGCCGCCACGCCGAGACGCTGGCCGCCTTCGAGGCCGCCGTCCTCAACTACGGGCTCGGTTCGGGCTTGTTCCCGGTCGTGCGCCAGCGCGGCCTGCTCGCGGCGCTGGAGCTTCCGGCCCGGCCCGTGGCCGAGCGCACCGGGCTCAAGGTCGCCCTGGAGGCGCGCAAGCACGGGCTCATTGCCCGCGCCCTCGGCGACACCCTGCTGGTGGTCCCGCCGCTGGTGATTTCATCCGACGAGATCGAATTTCTTTTCCAACAACTGACCCGCGCGACGCAGATCGTGCTCAACGCCTCGCCCAGCCCCACCGGGGCCTAATTGACTGAGACTATGACGACACTCGACCAACTGAAGGAAATCTACAACCTGCCCCTGACGACGCTGATCCTGCGAGCCCAGGAGGTGCACCACCGCCATCAGGACCCGGCGGGCGTGCAGCTGTGCACGCTCAAGTCGATCAAAACCGGCAAGTGCTCCGAGGACTGCAAGTACTGCCCGCAGTCTGCGCACAATGACACCGGGCTGGAGCCGGAAAAGCTGCTCGATACCGAGCGGGTTATGTTCGACGCCCGCCGGGCCAAGGCCGACGGGGCCACGCGCTTCTGCATGGGCGCGGCCTGGCGCAAGGTTTACACCAACAGCCAGTTCGAGAACATCCTCGAAACCGTCTCTTCGGTCAAGGCGCTCGACCTGGAGGTCTGCTGCACGTTGGGCATGCTCGATGTCAATCAGGCCCGCGCCCTCAAGGACGCCGGTTGCGACGTTTATAACCACAACATCGACAGCTCGCGCGAATT
This sequence comes from Ruficoccus amylovorans, assembly GCF_014230085.1. NCBI lineage: Bacteria > Pseudomonadati > Verrucomicrobiota > Opitutia > Puniceicoccales > Cerasicoccaceae > Ruficoccus > Ruficoccus amylovorans. The sequence continues at coordinate 133,064 of NZ_JACHVB010000014.1, forward strand.
TTACAGCAAAATCATCACCACCCGCACCTACGACGACCGCCTCAACACGATCAAGAACGTGCGCGAGGCCGGGATGGAAGTCTGCTGCGGCGGCATCCTCGGGATGGGAGAAAGCGTCGATGACCGGCTGAAAATGCTCCTTGAGCTGGCCAACATGGACCCGCAGCCCGACTCCGTGCCGATCAACGCCCTGGTCGCCGTCAAGGGCACGCCGCTGGAGGATCAGCCCTTTGTGGACAGCATCGAGTTCGTGCGCACCATTGCCACGGCCCGCATCGCCATGCCGTACTCCATCGTCCGCCTCTCGGCCGGACGCAGCCAGATGTCCGAGGAAATGCACGCCCTGTGCTACCTCGCCGGGGCCAACAGCATCTTCTTGGGCGACCGCCTGCTGACCACGGAAAACCCGCGCCAGCACGAGGACCGCAAACTGCTGGACAAGCTCGGCCTGCACGACATGCACCCGGATAAGGCCCGCGAGATCCACGCTCGCAGCAAGGCCCAGTCCGAGAGCTGCGGCTGCGAATCCGCCTCTGCGGAATCCGCTGTCGTCGTCGAGGCCGGGAAAGCCGCCGAGCCCGTCCTTTCCTGACGCATCGCCATGCCCGTCTTCGTCATTACCGGCAACGACACCGGCGTGGGCAAGACCCGCGTCACTGCCGCGCTGGCGCGTGAACTCTCGCGCCTGGGCGGAGCCGTGCAGATCGTCAAGCCGGTCGAAACGGGCATTCTGCCCGGCGGCCACGGGGACGCCGAGACGGCCCTGCGTCACGCCTCCGGCAAGGCCGAGGCGCACACGCTGTTCCGTTTCGCCGAGCCGATGTCGCCGCCCGACGCGGCGAAGCGCGAGGGCTTTACCCTCACGTTGGAGTCGATGCTGGAGCGCTACCGCCGCCTTCCTCCCGCCGCCTGGCGGCTGGTCGAGGGCGCGGGCGGGATCGCCTCGCCGCTCGACACCGAGGGGCGCGATGTGTGCGACTTTGCCGCCGCTATCGGGGCGGACGCGCTCATCCTCGTGGTGGAGCACCGGCTGGGAGCGATTTGCCAGGCCCGTCTGGCGCACGCCTACGCGGCGCGGGCGGGCGTCCCGGTCTGGCTCTGGCTGAACCAGATCCGGCCCGAGTCGGAAGCGGTTCTCCTGTCCAACCGCGAGGCTCTGACCGGTTACAACCTGCCCCTGTGCGCCGTGCTTGGTCCCGACGCGCAGGAGCCCGACTGGCTGGAGCGGCCATGGCAAGCGACGCCTTCCCGGTGAGTTCTCCCGCTGCCTTGTCTGCGCGTCTCGCGAAGGAGCTAAACCAGCGCCGGGTCGAGGGGCTGGAGCGCGTCCTGCGTGTGCGCCGGGCGGAGGAATCCTTGCTCGACCTGGCCAACAACGACTACCTGCGCCTCTCCCGGCACCCGGAGGTGAAGGCTGCCGCGCTCGCGGCGACCGAACGCTGGGGTTGCTCCTCGGCGGCCTCGCCACTTATCACCGGCTACACCGAGGCACACGAGGGTTTGCTGGCGAAGTTACTGGCGTGGTGCGGCTTCCCGTGCGGGCTGGTCTGGAACACCGGTTTCGCCGCCAATTCGGCCGTCCTCAGCGGCCTGCCGAGACGGGGCGATCTCGTGCTGGCCGACCGGCTGATTCACAACAGCATGGTCAACGGTCTGCTCGCCTCCGGGGCGCGGCTGCAACGCTACCGCCACCTTGATCTCGACCACCTGAGTGAGCTGTTGGAGAAAGCAGCCGGCCAGTACGAGACGGTCTTTGTCGTGTCGGAGACGGTTTACAGCATGGACGGTGATTACCCGGACCTGCGGGCGATGGCCGCGCTGAAGGCCCGTCACGGCTTTGTCTGGATACTGGACGAGGCGCACGCGCTCGGCTGGTACGGCGAGCGCGGCAGCGGCCTGATCGAAGCCGCCGGCGTGGCCGCCGAAGTCGATATAATGGTCGGCACGCTTGGCAAGGGACTCGGCTCGATGGGGGCCTTTACGCTTTTCCGCGACGAGGTGCTGCGCCGCCACCTGGTCAACCACGCCGGGGAATTTATTTATTCGACCTACTTGCCGCCGTCCTGCGCCGCTGCCGCCGAAAAGTCCATCGACCTGATCCGCTCCAAGCCCGCCGAGCGCGCACGCCTGCACGCGCTGTCGCGGGAGTTTAGGGCGTTGTTGGCCGGGGGAACTGACACCAGCCGGGAAACCGATGACGAGAGTCGGGACGTGACTGCCGGGCCGGGTGGGGGAGCTTTCGATGGCGGGAATGATTCCGCCTGCGCGGACGCGCCGATTGTGCCGGTGCGCGTGCCGGATCCGGTCGCTGCCGCCGCCACGCTGCTTGAGCAGGGCATTCGTGTGGGGGCGATCCGCCCGCCGACCGTGCCCGCCGGGGAAGGACGCTTGCGCATTTCCCTCAACGCCGAACTCACCGCCGCCGACCTCCAGCGGGTCGCCGCCGCGGTCAACGCCGTCCGGGCATGAGGCACGTGCTCTGGATAAGCGGTTGGGCCTGTCCGGCACAAGCGACGCTGGATTTCGCGCGCGAGATTTGTCCGCAGGCGGAGCATCGCGTAGCGCTGCCCGTACCGGGTTGTATCGAAAATTTGGATACCGCATGGGCGGACATCGTCGTCGCTTATTCGACGGGGGCTTTCCTGCTTCTTGGAGCGCCGGATAAAATGCGCGCCGCCGGGACTGTCGTGCTGGTTGCGCCGTTCGCGGACTTCCGGGCCGAGTCCGGGCGGGGTGGAAAAACGCCCGCCGCCAAGCTGCGCTTTCTGCTGCGCTGGCTGCGCCGCGACCCGCTGGCAGCTGTATCCGATTTTTATGACAGAAGCGGACTGGGCGTGCCGCCTTCGACGCTGCCTTACACGCCGGAGCATTTAATCTGGGGCATCGAGCAACTCGCCACTGTGGCGCAGTCTGCGCTTGATTTGCAGTCGGCGTCCGACGGGGATCCGGCCCGCGCCCGCCCAACTGTGAGCGGGACAGCTCAGGCGAACGTGATAGCCCTGGCGGGCGATTGCGACGCGCTGCTCGATGCCGACGGGCTGCGTGGGGATTTTCCGGACTTGCAAGTCGTCGCTGGGGCCGGGCACGCGCTGGCTGATTTCAGAAAGGAGCTGGCCGATGCGCTTCGGTGAGCGGGCCCTGGAGTACGCCGAGCACGCCTTTGTGCAGCGGGACCTGATCGGGTGGGGGAGCCGTTGGCTGCCCGAGTCGTTGGATGGTCTCGATGTGCTGGAACTCGGAGCGGGGCCGGGGCTGCTGACCGGCGAACTGCTGAGCCGTGGCGCGGATCGCCTGCTGGCGACGGATCTGGCTCCGGGCATGGTTGAGGCCGGACGGGCGAACTATCCGCAGGCTCGCTGGGAGGTGATGAACGCGTGGAAGCCGCAGGGCGAGTACGACTATATTTGCTCCTCGGCGCTGCTCCAGTGGGCAGCAGATCCGGCTGCTGCCGCGATCCGGCTGGCCGAAGTGCTCCGTCCGGGCGGGCGGATGCTGCATCTGTTTTTTATCGACCCGACGCTGACGGAGTTCCGTCGTCTAGCCCCGGAATGGAATCCCTTTCACTGGCGCACGGAAGCGGCCTGGGCTGGGGCCTTTGCCGGTGTCCCCGGACTCGAAATCCTGCGGCGCGAGGCGGTCACACGCGAAATTATCTTCCCCAATACCCGTGAGCTATTGCGGTTCTTCCAACGCACCGGCGCGGTGAGCCGCAAGCGCGCGGAACCGGGCAAGCTGCGGCATTTTTTGCGTGAGTACGACCGGCATTTCGCCGTAAACGGCGGGGTGGTCAGTACTTGGACCTTCTTCCGCATCGAGGTCCAAAAGTCCGCCTCCAGCATCGTCGCCGTTTAGTTCTGTCGATGGAGTGAACCTGCCGCCGAGGCGATCAGGAGCCGTTGCGTTCGTGATCGCGGAGGATTGCCCGGGTGATGAAGTCGTAAGCCTCGTCCACTTCGTCGCAGTAGCGGAAAAAGTCGAGCGAGCCGCGGTCGAGGGTACCGAAGCGCACCATGGTCTCGAAGTTGATCAACTCCTGCCAGTACTCGCGACCGAATAGCACGATGGGGATGTAGCGCTTGGCCTTGCGGGTCTTCATCAGCGTGTAGATCTCGAAAAATTCGTCGAGCGTGCCAATGCCGCCGGGGAAGATGACCAGCGCGCGGGCAAAGTACATGAGCCAGAACTTGCGCATGGGGAAGGTCTCGAAGTGGAGCGAAAGGCCGGGCGTGATATAGGGGTTGGGACGCTGCTCGGTGGGGATTTCAATGTTGATCCCGATGGTGGGCTGGCCGGCCTGGCTGGCTCCCTTGTTGGCGGCCTCCATGATGCCGGGGCCGCCGCCGGTGGTGACGAGGTGCTGCTCGTCCGAGGCAAAGGTCGCCCGCGACCAGTGGGCAAGCTCACCGGCCAGGGACTCGGCCCCGGCGTAAAAGCGCGACATGTAGTGCTCGTGGCTGGCGCGGTCGAGTTCATCCCATTCCTCGCGGTCTTTCATGACCATGCCTCGGAACTCGCAGTGGAGGCGATCCATGACGGCCTGCGTCTCGGCGGGAGGCTTAATGCGGGCCGAGCCGAAGAAGACAATGGTATTGCGGACGCCTTTGCGGGCTAAATAGTCCGCCGGGTCGCGGAGTTCCTTTTGCAGTTGGGCGATCTGTTCGCGCAGTTCCTGTTCGATGGAGGCAGGGGTCATGGTTGGAATATCGTGTGAGGAAACAAAAGACGGGTAACGACGTGCAAGCCGTTGTCCGGCCCTTGGTTATGCGTGGTCTATACTTTCAGATCATTCTTGGCGCAGGGTGTTCCGCTGACGAATAAAAAAAGTCCCGGCCAGATGACCGGGACTTTTGAGAAATGTGGTTGAAGACCTGAGGGCTTACTCGGCGGGCGAGACGTCCAGGATCGGGTCGGGCTCGGGAACCGGGACCGGTTCGGCCGAGACCGGAGCCGGCGAGGCATCGATCACCTGGTTTTCCAGATCATTCAGGGCTTCCGTCAGTTCCGGGCTGATCGCCTGCGGCGGGTTGACGTTGTTGATCGTGACGGTGCCGTCTTCGTTGACGGTGCCGCTGAAGACCACTTCTTCACCCGGGGCGACTTCACCCGTGCTGAGGGTGTTGGAGTACAGGACGGTACCTTCGCTGTTGGCGACAGTCACGGTGTACACCATCTGGCCGTTGACCATTTCGGAGCTAACCTTGGTCACGAACTTGGTGCCGCGGATACCGGCGGAGCCGATCGGGGTGCTGACGGTATACTCGGACTGCGAGCTGAGGTGCTTGGTTTCACCGGCAGCCGTGCCGTTCTTGAGCGTCAGGTTCGTGCGGGACATGCTCGGGTCCTCAGTCAAGGTGAGGTAGGAGCCCTTCTTGGCGTCGAAGGCTTCCTGCTCGAACTCGGTGACTTCGAACTCGGAGTTCGGCCCGATACGGACGGAAGAGCCGTTGGAGAGGATGATAACGGCCGTGGACGCGTCTCCGGTCGTGAGGGTGGTGCCGTCACGGAAGATGTCGCCACGCTTGAGGGGACCGGTCTCGCCGGTGCTGTTGTTGGTCAAGGTGACTTCACCTTTGACCATCAAAGCCTTGATGTTGCCCTTGTCGAGCGCTTGAGCGTGCATCGCCACAGGAAAGAGAGTTGCCGCAAAAGCGGTCAGGCAGATGAGTTTCTTAATCATGGTGCAGGTAGATGATTGGTTTTTAGAATTATACATAACCAAACTACCTTTGGGGCGCTGTGCTGGCAAGCAAAATAACGGACGCAGAAACCCCTAGGGAATTGGCTTCAGCGGCGGTTTGGGGGTAGGCCTATTTAGCGTGGAGCGAGCGGGAGACCATCGCCGTCCCGAAAGGTGCCCTTGTGCAGAAGCCAGAAGTCCACCAGCGGCCAGATGGCGATGGCGACCATCATGGCAAGAATGAAGCCCACCGCGACGATGTAATGTTTTGTGGTAAAGGCCTGCCAGCCGTAGATAATTCCCGCTGCCAGACAGGCGAGGCTGCTCAGGAGTTGGAGGGTGCCGGTAACGAAGCGCCCTGCGTACAAGCGGTGGGCGCCGAAGCTGCCCAGTGTCACGCACAGGGCGAGGGTGGTGGCGTGGTCCCTGGGACTGTAGAGAAGGGGTGGGGGAGCTGCCTGATTTGTCATCTTTTATGAAAATCTCTTTTTTTAGACTCGTTTTAGCGGAGAAAGTTTTCAAACTTAATAACACTCAGCTATGCAGGTTCTTGGTATTGATATTGGCGGGTCGGGTATTAAAGGCAGCCCGGTTGACACGAACACGGGCGAAATGCTGGGCGAGCGTTTCCGTATCCCCACGCCGCAACCGGCGACGAAGGACGCAGTCCTCAAGACGATCGGGAAAATCGCGAAGAACTTTGACTGGAAAGGCCCGGTGGGCTGCGGTTTCCCGGGCGTCATCCATAAGGGAGTGATTGCCACGGCGGCCAATCTCGACGACTCGCTGAAAGGCGTCAATCTGGCCGAAGAGGTCGGAAAAACGGTCGGTCGTCCGGCTGTGGTCGTCAATGATGCCGATGCCGCCGGGCTGGCTATCATGCGTTTTGGCATCGGACGTGATGAAGAAGGCCTCGTCATGGTCATCACCATCGGCACAGGCATCGGCACGGCTATTTTCTATAACGGCGCGCTCATCCCGAACAGCGAATTGGGGCACGCCTACCTCAAGCTGAAAAAGGAATCCAAGATTCAGGATGCCGAAACCCTGGTCTCCGACTCGGCCCGCAAGCGGGACGATATTTCCTGGAAGCACTGGGGCGGGCGCTTCAACGAGTACCTCAAGCTGATGGAGCGGCTGGTCAACCCGCAGCTCTTCATCCTTGGGGGCGGCGCGGCCAGCAAGGGGGACAAGTTCCTCAAGTATCTCAAGGTGGATACGCCAGTGAAGACCGCTGCCCTGGAGAACCGGGCCGGCATTATCGGCGCGGCTATGGCTTCGCGCGAATTCGGTCAGTAGGGCCGGTGGGCGACATAGCCTCTGTTTAGGCAAGGAGGCTGCCGCCAAGAGGCAAAGGGAACCCGGACTGGATGGGAAAACCAGCCTACGCGGACTCGCTCCGTATCTGAACAGGCCCTAAAGCGTTTCAAATAAAGTCGTAGCCATCAAAAAAGGGCCGAATGGCTAAATGATTAAATGGTTAATTGTTATTTCCTACGTTCGGAATCCAACAATTAACAATTAGCCATTTAGCTATTCAAATCTTGTGGCTACAGTATTTTTTGAAACGCTCTAAAGCATCGACTGCTCGCCCTTGTTCTTGGCGCGCTGGTTGATCTTGCGGATGACGGAGGGGCCGTAGATTTCGCGCAGCTTCTGCTTGCGCAGGGAGACGGCCAGCTCGAAAGCCTTTTTTTCGCCGTACTTGCGGATGGAAAAGGAGGTGCATTTCTGCTGGCCGGGCCGGGGACGCCAACTCACCGAGTAGCATTCGCTGATGCGACCCTGGGAGTCCTTCTTCTTGGTCCGGCTGACACCGAGCACGCCCGTCGTGTTGCGGCTGTCGCGGTAGACCATGCGGCGTTCGCGCGGCTTGGAGGGGATTTTTTCCAGGTCAGAGTAGAGTTCGTCCCGGTAGGCCAGAGCGGCTTTCCAGGCTTCCTCGCGCCCCCCGGACTTGCGGTCACTGAAGAGGCGGGAGTAGGTCTTGCCATTGCGGTAGCCGCGCACGAACCACCCGTGCGTGGAGCCGGAGTCAATCCGGCTGATTCCTTTGGCGTTGCGCTCGTCAGTCATCTTGTGCGGTGGACACGTAATTGCGTTGATCCGTAGATAACTCTGTCTGGAGTCAGGATTAGAAAAAGATTATCTAATTCAAACAGAAAATCAACTGATAGTTTGGAAAAACGGCGTAATACGGACGGATACCCATCCAGATGGCTGTTTGCTGTCTGTCATTTTCACGTGAGAAAGTAAGAAGGCTGCCCGTGCGGTTGCTCCTGCAACAAGATGTTCCATCACCCGCATCTGCTTCTGGGAACTAAGGCGACTCTTCTGGTATATCTTTGCGCCAGCTTTCGCCGCTTTTACGCCGCTTAGCTACTACAGCCCCAAGCGACAGATTAAAGCGAAGATGCTCTATTGTGCTGTGAGCTAAGTTCCTCGCATAAGTTTTGGGGTGCAACCCAGTTTGGATGTTCCTCAGGGATTGTTGCTTTTAGCCAAGCTAAAAGCAACAACCCCAGACGCGATGCGGCAGCATCGAAAGTGCAGACTATGCCTGCTGCGGGGTTTGGGGGCGCATAGCCCCCAAAAATTATGCAGCAAACTTCGGTAACCGCACACTAGGTCTTAAAGCGGGAGATTTCGCTTTGGAGGATGTCGGCGCTGCGTCGGAGGTTGTCGAGCATGCGGTGGGTTTCGCGGACGGAGGCGGCGGTCTGCTGGGCGGATTCGCTGAGCGCGGCCATCGCCTCGTTGATTTGGCTGGCCCCGGCGGACTGGGACTGCATACCCTCCAGTATCTGGTCGAAGCGCGGGGGCAGGCCCTGCACCTGCTGGATGACTTCGGTCAGGCGCTGGCCGATGCCGATGATTTCCTCCACGCTTGACTCCACCTTGCGGGAAAAGGCGCTCATGCTGCTGACCCCGGTGCTGACCGCCCCGAGCATGTCCTTGACGCTGGACTCGATCTCCAGTGTGGAGACGGCGGCCTGATCGGCCAGGCGGCGGATCTCCGTCGCGACCACGGAAAAGCCGCGCCCGGCTTCGCCCGCCTTGCGGGCCTCGATGGAGGCGTTGAGCGAGAGCAGGTTCGTCTGGTCGGCCACCTTGGTCATGGTCAGGACGATGCTGCTGATGGCGGTGGCTTTGGCCTGAATGAGGTTGAGCTGGTCGGAGACCTCGGAGTTCGAGGACTGCAACTCGCCCATCGAGTGCTGGAGTTGCTGGAGAATATCGAGGTCGGCCTCGGCATCGACTGCGACTTGCTGGGTGATCTCGTTGACCTTGCGCATGGTGCTGGTCAGCTCCTGCGCGGTGGTGGAAATCTCGCGGGCGGTGGCGTTGACCTCGACGGAGGAGACGCCGGTCTGCTCGGCGGTGGTGACCTGCTGCCGGGTCGAGGAGGAGATGTGCTGCGCGGTTTTGGAAATCTCGCCCCCGGCGATTTTGACCTTGCCGATGAGGGACTTGAGACTCGCGGCCATGGTGCGGGTGGAGTTAGCGAGCTGGCCGATCTCGTTGTGGGCGCGACAGTCGATGCTGGTGGTCAGGTCGCCCTTGGCCATGCGGTTGGCGGCGAGCGTGAGATTGAGAATCGGCCGGGTGATAGTGCGGGAGAGCAGGAAGGCCACGATAAACACGATGATAGCGGTAGCGATCCCCATCCACAGGGAAATACGGGCCAGCCGGATGACGGGCTTGAAGACCTCGTCCTTGTCGATTTTGATAACAAGGCCCATGCGCAGGTTGGGCAGGTAGTTCCAGCCGGCGAGGACTTCATTGCCGCGATAGTCAGTCGTGAGGGCGCCGCCGCTCTCGCCACGCACGGCCCGCTGGACGGGCATGAGCGGCTGCCCCGGCTCGGGCGCATAGGGGACGGTGAACTTGAAGGCCGCGTTCGAGCTGTAACGCGGATCGTTGAGGAAGAGAATTTTATCGCCTTCGCGGGAAGCGAGGATGATGTCGCCGCTTTCGCTGATGCCGCCGTAGTTGTTGACGGCGGCGTAGATGTCCTCGTTTTTGGGAGCGAGGATGACGATGCCCAGGAAACGCCCTTCGTGCAGGACGGGAGAGCTCAGGTAGAGGGCGGGCTGGCCGGTGGCCGGGTCGAGCCGGAAATCCCCGGCCTGGTTGCTCATCATGCGCTCGGTGCGCTTGAAAAGGTCGCTCAACTCGCTGTTGAGGTTGTTCTCGGCCAGCAGGTCGAGCCGGTCTTCGGGCAGTTGCGGGATGGAGAAAACGATACGCCCCTGCGGGTTGACGAGGTAGAGGCGGTTAAAGCCGAGCTTGCTGACGAGTTTTTGCATCTCGGCCTGATGTTCCTGCTTGAACGCCTGGACGCCGGGGTGATGCGGGGGCGGGGCAGTTAGAAGCGGCGGTGCCTGAGGCACTTGGGCCGAGTCGTCCGGGGCGGGGGACTCGCTCGCGGAGCTTCCCGTCGGGGCGGCGGGAGAGGCGCTTTCGGCGGTGGCGCTGGCGGTCGAAGCGTTAACGGGTGCGGGTTGGGCGGCTTCCGTTGCAGTGGCCGTGTCTGGAGCGGCTTGGGAAGAGAGGCGGGCATCGTGCTCCAGGGTCAGCCAGACGCCTGGGCTCATGGCCACGAGCGAGGCGATGTTCTGCATCTCATACAGGTAGGTGCGGATGCTGTCGAGCTGGCGGGCGGCGATGGCTTCGAGGTACTGGGTCTCGGTCTTGAGCAGGGTTTTCTGGGAAAGCAGAAAGGTGACGGTGGCCACCACGGCCAGCGGAATGAGCGAAATGAGCAGGAAGTACGCGACCATGCGGCGGCCGATGCGGCTGCGTTCGGGGCGTGTCTCGTCCACCTGGGGGGAGGTGCGCGCGCCGCCCGGGGGCGTGGGCCGGGCCGAACGGGAACCGGAAGTGCCGAGTGGGAATGGATTGTCCGCTTGGGCCATGAGCGTGGGTGCGTCGGTGAGAGTGGTTTGACTTAGGGAGCGGGAACAGGCGCGGCGGATTTGCCGTCGCCGTCGCCGCATGAACAATCGCTGCACGCGCAACTGGGACACGCGCAACCGGAGGGGGAAGGAACGTCCGCTTTGGCGGCAGAGGCGTCCGCCGGGCAGCAATTTGGCGTCGCGAAAAGCGTGGCCTTGTCGCCTTGAGGGGCGTGTTGGGGGCGGAGGAGAGTGGCGAGGTCCTGCTGGTAGCGGTCGGTTTCGATCAGCGCGATGAAATCGCCGGTGTTGAGGGGGGCACTTTCCCCGTCGGTAAAGACTATAAACGTCGTGGTGTCATCCGCGTAGCGGGTCTTGAGCGGTTGGTAAAGCTCCGGCGCCAGGTAGTAAAGCCCGAGGAGGCCGTAGGCGCGCTGGACGGGTGAGCCGCCGGTGGCCCAGATGGAGAGGCCGTCGATGGGGTCGTCCGAAGCGAGGATTTGGCGGAAAGCCGTTTCGTCGGTCGAAAGCTCGATTTGGGCAGCGGACGTGTTGGCCGGGTGGAGGGCGAATGCGCCCTCGGCGGGGGCGGGGAAATGCTCCTCCCGGACGTGCTCGGGCAGGAAGCGCTTCAAGGTGCTGTCGTAGCGGCCCGCCTCGATGTTCTCGGTCAACTGCTCGTAATTGAGCGTGCTGACGCTACAACCCTCCATGGTGGGAACCTGGAGGTGCTGGTCGGCGAAGCGCGCCTTGCTCATCTCGTAGCGCTCGGGGTCGAGGTAGTAGAGGGCGACGAGGGCGTAGGCCTTGCCGACGTTGCCGCCGTCCCTGAACCACGCGCGGAAGCCCGCCTCCGGGTCGTCCGAGGTCATTATTTCGCGGAACTTCAGCTCTCCCGGCGACGTGGCCCCGGAGAAGCCGATTCCGCCGAAGGCGAAGACGCCGGGCTGGTTGCCGCTGATGGCGCGGGCCGGGGCTGCCGCTGTTGCGAGTAGCAGGAGGGTGAGGAGGAGCGGTTGGAGTCGGGCGCGCATGGGGGAGTCGTTGGCGGGTGTAAAACGGAAGCGGCGGGCAGGCCATCAGCGTGGCGCGTCCCAGGCGCCGCCCCACTGGCGGTTGAGGTTGGTGATGACGGCTTCCCACTCCTCCTTGCTGCGGAAGACCGGGTAGGGCTCGGGCCGGATGGGCACATCGCTTTGCCAGACGATTTCAAAGTTACCGTCGGCCTGGATACGACCGATGCGGACGGTCTTGTAGAGGTGCTGGTTTTGCGCGTCGACGAAGACCATGCCTTCGGGGGCCTGAAGACTTTGCGAGCCAAGGAATTGCAGGACAGCGTCGGTGTCGTAAAAGTTGCTGTAGGTCTTGATCTCGGCCTGGCGGGCGTCGGCCAGGCTTTTGGCCCAGAGCATGACGCCGTCGTAGGCAGCTTCCATCGGGTCGGACGCACTGGCCGTTTCGCCATACTGGGCACGGAGTGCCTCGATAAAGGCGCGGTTGGTGGGACTTTCGATGCTCTGGAAGTAGTTCCAGGCGGCGTAGTCGCCGACCATGTCGCGCACACCGGCCTCGCGCAGTTCGTTCTCGCCGATGCTGAAGGAAAGGGAGGGAATGTCCTTGGAGGTGATCCCGGCTTCGCGCAGCTTGCGGAACAGGAGGGTGTTGAGGCTGCCGTTGAGCGTGTTCAGGATGACGGAAGGACGGGTATCCTTGATTTGCTCCACGATCGCGTCCAGCTCGCCTTCGCGCAGGGCCTGCGTGCTCATGGGCAGGTAAACCTCCCCGGCGACTTCGGCTCCGAAGGCTTTTAGCTGGTCCTTGATAATGGTGTTGGCGGCGTGCGGGAAGAGGGTATCCGACCCGACGAGGAAGAACTTACTGCCCAGCGTTTCCATCGCCCAGTGTACGGCGGGGATGATCTGCTGGTTGGGCGCGGCCCCGAGATAAACGACGTTTGGGGAGCTTTCAATGCCCTCGTACTGCACCGGGTAAAAGAGCAGGCTGTCGTACTGCTCGACCACCGTCTTGACGGCCTTGCGGCTGGCGGAGGTCCAGCAGCCGAAGATCGCCACCACGTCCTCCTCGGTGATGAGGCGCTCGGCCTCGCGGGCAAAGGTGGCCGGATCGGAACGCCCGTCGGCGATGACCCACTCGACGCGCACGCCAGGGATCAGGCGCTGTTGGTTGACCTGCTCCAGCGCGAGCACGGTGGCGTCGATGACGGGCTTTTCCGAGGCGGCCATCGGCCCGCTCTGCGAGTGCAGGATCCCGACTTTGACCACCTGGCGGTGGTGGTCGGCCTTACCGCAGCCCGCCGCCAGGAGGACGAGCATGCCCGTTACGATCACTGCCAGCGCTTGACGGAAGCCATTCATCTGCCTGAGGATTGTTGGCAAAACCCGCTCAGTATCAACCTTTTTCGCGGGGGCGGAGAACGGTGCAGGCCACCCGGGCGGGAACAACGGCCGGTTTTCTCTTTCTACTTCAGGGGCTTTTGCTAATGTTGCGCGCTGGCCAGGTAAAATAGCTTTTACTTGTCCGCGCCGAAGCTGTGTTCTTCACTGTTTCGCGTATCTGCTGATTTGTCCGTACCGGTTATATGAAAATCCTCGCCTTCGTCTCGCTGATCCTCGCCCTTGTCCTGGCGGTGGCGGGACTGCTTGTGCCGGTGCAGTTTGGCTCCGTCCCGGCGGTATGGCTGGAGGCAGCCGGGCGCGTGCCCGGCGGGCAGTCGCTGGAGGACGAGGCGCAGGCTTACCTCGACTTGGGGAAGACAGGCCCGGCCCGCGTCCTCATGGAGGCGGACCGTCAGGCCCGCGAATTGAACGCCCTGCCGCCGTCGGGTTCGCCCCTGCCGCTGGAAATCGCGGCCTACCGGCAGGAACATCCGCAACTGGCCTATGTGGGCGGGCCGGATCCGTTTTTCGAGCAGTTTCTGGAACTGATCAAGCGCCCGAAAGAAGAGGGGCCGGTTTCCGTCAACGCCTTGCTCATCCCCGCCCGCAACCGGGCCGAGTTGCTGGCCTTTCTCAAAAACTCCAGCAACGCCACCGTGCTCAAGCTGCTCGAAACCCGAGACCTGACCACGGTGACGCGGTTCATGCCGGTGGCCACGCCGACGGGCGTCCCACTGGAAAGCGCTATTCTGACCTCGGCCCTCCTTGCGCAGGGGGACGATTTCCAGGCCGAGACGCTGCGCGCCATTCGGCGGCTGGCGGCGGCTGCGGTGGGCGGTGACTTACCCTCGGTGGACAAGCTGGAGGCCTTTTACCTTTCCGTGCTCGGCTCGGCCGCACGGATGGACTGGGTGACGCTGGCCGAGTGGACCACCCACGCCGGAACCTGGACCGACCTGGTCGCGCTGACCACGATCTTACGCCAGAACAGCGATTACCTGCCGCTGGTCTATGCCGCCGTGCTGCTCTCGGATGACCCGCAGGGCGTCGCCAACTACCTCAATCAGCCGGACGAAACCACCTGGCGCGACCTCGGCCTGGCCCTGGCCAACGGCAGGACCGCGCTCAATGCCGTGCTGGAGTCGGGGCGTCCCGTTTACCGGGCCCCGGCCTGGCTGGCCCCGCTGGTCGAACGTGTGCCCGAGTCCTGTGTGGACCTGGCCTGCCGCTACCCGCGGGCGGCCCTTGCGGTCAAGTTGGGGCTGTTTTTTCTGGCCGGGTTCTTTCTGGCCATGTTCCTCAAGCGCATGCTGGCCGGGCAGGCCATGCGGGAAGCCCGACGCCGGGGCCTGCTGGCAGTGCTGGTGGACGCCGGGCTGGGCGGCATGCTGGTGCTCATCCTCGTACTCGTGTCCGAGCCCAATCTCATGGCCCAGCCGGTTTCCGAGCCGGGCAAGAATTTTTTGGAGTTTGAATTCGCCAACCCTGTCGACATTATCAACGAACAAGCCATGGACATCACTCAATTCGACCAGGTCACCATGCTGGTGCTGCTGATTTTCTTCGTCATGCAGTTGCTGATCTACTCGGTCTGCCTGATCAAGCTCGCCCAGGTCCGCAATGCGCCGGTCCCTGCGGCGATGAAGCTCAAGCTGCTCGAAAACGAGGAAAACCTCTTCGATACCGGCCTTTATCTCGGTCTGACGGGCACCATCGTCTCGCTGCTCATGCTGGCGATGGGCATCGTGCAGGCGAGCCTTGTGGCGGCCTACGCTTCCACGCTCTTTGGGATTATCTTCGTCGCGATGCTGAAGATTTTCAACGTCCGCCCCCTGCGCCGCAAACTCATCCTTGAGGCCGGTGTCCGCTGACCATGCCCGTGATCGAGCCGCTGATTGACCGTTTTCCGATTCTTTTGCCATGAACCGCTCCCTGCTACTGGTGATCTGTGACTTCCTGCTGCTGAGCATGCTCGCGCTGGCGAAGTTCGACGAACCCGAGGAGGTGCAGCAGGAGCAGGTCACCGAGGCTGTCCAGCACGACACACTGGCCGACCAGGACCTGATCGAAGTGTTGCGTATGTCGCTGGAGAGCGAGCGCGACGATCGCGTGGAGCTGGCCACCGACCTGGAGCAGACTCGCAAGGAGCTCGACGAGCGCGAGCAGACGCTCAAGCAGAAGGAAGACAGCCTGAACAAGACCCAGGCCAATCTCGACGAGACCCAGCGCCGGGCCAAGGAACTGGAAGAGCAGCGGCAGAAACTGGCCAAGGAAGCCGCCCGCCTGGAAGACGAGCGCAAGCTCTTTGCCCAGCAGTTCGACGAGTCGCAGGACCGGCTGAAAAAGGCCGAGGCTGACCGCGTTGAGCTGGCCAAGAACCTCGGGCAGCTCAAGGAGGACTCCGCCTCCTCCAAGGAAAAACTCCGCCACCTGCAAGAGCAGATGCAGGAGAAAGAGGCCGCGCTGGCCGCCGCCAAGGCCGAGCGTGAAAGGCTGGCCGAGCAGGCCCGGCAGGCTGAGGAGGCCAAGCAGCAACTCTCGACGCGGCTGGAAGTCGCCCAGGCCCAGAGCCGCGTGCTGGAGGAGAGCCTCCAGACGGCCCGCGCCGACGTGCAGGTCACGCGGCAGGAGAAAGAGGTCGTCATGCAGCACGCCGACAAGCTGGCCGAGGGCGTGACCGTGCTGGCCCAGTCCACGGACCGCATTGCCGAGTCCACCGACCGTCTCAGCGAAGAGGTCAAAAAGAGCAACCCGCTCTCCCTCAACACGATTTACCAGAGCTACCTCAAAAACCGCGTCTCGGTGCGCTTCTCGACCGAGGAGAACGCTCTCATCGGCACCAGCAAGGGCGAGTACACCATCGGAACCAACCTTATCAAGGTAGACGACAAGGCCTTCGCTGTCATCCATCTGGAGGACACCCCCTTCAAGCTCGGCTCAGCGGGGCGGGGGCTGATCAACGTCGATGGGCGTATCCAGATCGGGGCCAAGGCCTACCGCTTCAAGCGCCTCTATTTCCTCTCCGCCGACCCGCGCCTGGCCGCCGTGCCCCTGCCGCTGACCACCGCCGAGGAGAACGGCGTGGAAACCTTTGTGCTGGCCGAGGACCCGCTGCGCTACCCCGAGGCCGTCCTGATTGACAGCGGCAACGGCGGCTACGGGGAAATTCCTTTCAAGCTCGACCCGCAGGACCAGCATTATCTCTCGATGCAGACTGACCTGTTTAACCGTATTTTCGGGGATTTCTCGCCCGGAACGGGGGATGCGGTCTTTGCCAAAACCGGCGACTGGATCGGGCTCATGGTCAACTCCGACACGGCCCCGGCCATTCTCAGCCTCGCCGTCAACGGCAGTATCGACCTGGGGGACCAATTCAACGCCGAAGCGACCCAGCAGGCGCTGGCCGCGCGTAAGGCCGCGCTCGCCCGCCTGCCTTCAAGTGTGCGCTGAGGGCGGTTTCATTCAGGCCAGTTTGTATTTTTGACCGCAAAGACGCAAAGAGGGAGAAACGACAGCTCCTTAAATCAACACGTAGTCGCCTGCTGGAAGGCCGAATGGCTAAATGGCATGAGGGGTACCCCTTTGATACATGCGCACCGCTGATCGTGGTTTTCCGTCAACCAGCGATAGCGCTTTGTGCCCTCTGTGTCTTTGTGGTTTTATAAAAAAAGCCGCCCGTGGTGTACGAGCGGCTTTTTTTCGCTGCGGGAGCGGTAAATATCTAGAAGAAACGGATGGTCTTGGAGGCCATACGCTCGTGTTCTTCGTCGGTGCAGGGGGCATCGATCGGCACATCGACGGCCTTTTCGCTGGGTTGCACGAGTTGGTTGCTGAGCATGTAGTTTTCCACTTCCTCGCCGCTGACATCGGCCAGCATCACCCCGTCGATCTCGACGCAGGGGGAAAGGGTCTGACCTGATTTTTCCACCATTTCGGCATAGTTTTCGGGGAAATTGATGATGTCGATATCCTCGTAGTCGATGCCGTACTTGCTGAAAATAGCGCGGACGCCGTTGCTCCATCCGCAGTGTGGCTTCAGGTATGCTTTTACTTTCATTGAGACTTTTTTGATTAGGTTATTGCTGTTGTTGGAGTGGAAACACTGTAGTATTAATGGGGCAGGACTACCAAAAGATCAACTGGTGCAACAACAAAAAGTTAACACTGCTGTCACAGATAAGTCCAGCTTTCATCTTGGCTCCCGGATATAACCGGCCTTGGCTGCCGTCTGATCGAGGGATGAGGGGGCGTGTCAGGGCCTGTCCGGTAAACGGAGTAATCTACGCTTGGAGCGGCGGCGGGTTTTGCCCATGCTGCGGCGATCATGGGCAGTGCGTGCGCAGGTGAAAAGGGGTCCGGGGGGCAGCTGTGCTGGTGGCAGTGGCCGAATGTCCTCGCTGTGGACGCGGCGCTCATCGCGGTCATCTGGCAGCAGTGGCTGGGGCGTCCGGGCATGGCGGCGGGCGCGGTCCTCGGGCTGTCCGTCTGGCTGATGTATACGGGTGATCGCTGGCTGGATGTGCGCGGCCTGCCACCGGAGCGCATCCTGACCGCCCGCCACCGCTTCGCCCGCCGTTGGGCAATGGAACTGCTCGTGGTCTGGGGCGCAGTGCTGGTAGCTGCCGCCGTGCTCTCGGTCGTCGGGTTGACGGTGGCGCAGTTCTCGGCGGGCGTGGCCCTGCTGGGGGTGTGCGTCCTTTATTCGGTGGCGGTCCACCGGCATCTGCGTGTGCCCAAGGAATTGCTGGTGGCGTTGATTTTCGCCGCCGGGACGGGGATTTTTCCGCTGACGTGGGATCACCTGGCTTTTCGGCTGGACGGGCTGGCGGCACTCTTTCTGCTGGCCTTTGCCAACTGCTCGCTGATCGCGTTTCGGGAGCTGTCCATCGACCGCGAAATGGGCCGCACCTCGCTGGCCCGGCAACACCCGGCGAGCCGCGTCTGGGCCTTTCGGGGGCTGGTGGTGGCGTTCGCGCTGGGGGTGGTTATGGCTGTTGGAGCTTCTCCGCAATACCTGATGGTCAGTGTGTGCGCGGCGGGGATGTTTGCGCTCGGGATGGGGGGGCGGCGGCTTTCCCCCGAACTTTTCCGCGTGCTGGCGGATTTGATTTTGCTGCTGCCGGGGCTGTGCCTGTTGTTCAACGCCTGATCCGAAGCCTGTCCGATGAAAAAGCGCGCCTCCACCGCCCCCCGCCTCGAAAACCGGCACCCTGGTTTTGACCGGGTGGCACGGGCCTATCCGGGGCTGGAATTCATCGGCTACGGGCGACGGCTGGAGGCGGGGCGGCTGGCGTTTCTGGACAAGCTGCGCCCATGCCGGAATCTCTTGCTGCTGGGGGAGGGGAACGGGCGGTTTTTGAAAAATCTCCTCCTGGCCAATCCCGACTGCGCGGCCACGGTGGTGGAAATCAGTCCGCGCATGATCGCCTGCGCTCGGGCCGCGCTCGGGCCGGAACTCTCCTCCCGCGTGCAGTGGATCGAGGCCAGCGTGCTCGATGTGAAATTACCGCGGGCCGCCTTCGACGCGGTGGTCACGCATTACCTCTTCGACTTGTTCGAGCCGCAGGGGCAGGCGCGGCTGGTGGCAACGGGGTTGCAGGCGCTCGCCCCCGGCGGCTGGTGGCAGGATACGGAATTTCTCGCAGACGGTCCGACCCGGCTGATTCGGCTGCGCAACCGGCTGCGGCTTGCGCTCAGCTACCGCTTGCTGGGGGCGTTGTGCGATTTTCCCGCCCGGCGGCTTACCGACCACACCCCGCTGATGCGTGCGGCGGGGTTACGGCTGGCGGACGAGAAAGACTTTGGACATCATTTCGCCGCCCGCCTTTGGCAGCGCCCGGACGCGGGCTGACCCGACACGGGGGGGCAGCGGGGAGATTTCCCTCCCGACGCGGTTGAAAGATCTGGAACTTGGGGCGTTTCAGCTTTTATAATCATAGTATGATTTTGCTTCGCCGCCTCATCTGCCTGCTGCTTTTTTCGCCGATTACGACCTTTGCCTTTAGTGACCTGCCGCTTTTCCCCAGCAAGTCCGAGCTTGTCGCGCTGAGCAACACCGATGGCGTCGTGCTCAATGCCGTTATTCACGATGTCTGGCCGGACCGGCAGAGTGTGCGTATTTTTGTGCGCGACAAGGGCGACTCTTTTGACCTGCCGTTGTCCGCCTTTGACGAGCCCTCGCAGCAGTTGCTGAAAGACTGGTACTTCAAGCGCCTGATCAGCGAGCGGCTCAACCTGAAAAGCGAACGCGAAACGCTGCGCGACACCCATCTGCGTGGACCGCGGGACAACCTGCCGACACCCGAAAGTGGCGCGCGGGATGTCAAGGTCAACGAGAGCACCCGGGCACAGCAGGTAAAGACGAAGGCATACAACAGCTCGACCTTTCCGCTGACGGGGCTGGAGGTGCGCTACGGCGTGCAGGTGGTCCGCACCATTTCCGGGGACAGGAAAGGCGAGTACGCGCAGATGTACCTGACCGAAATCCACGAACTCGATATCCCGGGCCGGAACGAAATCGTCATCAGCAGCGAGGCGCTGCCTCTGATCGATTACCGGCTGCGCTACGAGACCGTTTCCAGTGGTTTCGATGCTTATGGACGTCCGATGGAGTACACGACCCGCAAGACGATCAAGTCGGACGACCGGATTGCGGCCTATTACGTGCTGGTTTATTACAAAGGCGAACTCGTGGCCGGGGATACCAACCAGCCCCGCCTGATCGAAGACAGCATGAAATACCTGGCGAAAACACCGGGGCCCTCGTCGGGCTCCCGGTTGGAGAGGGGGGATGGAGCCACCGTTGCTGAACCGACCTTCCCAAGGCGCGGGGGGGAGGAAGTTCCGCCATCGCCCGGCAGGCTCGATTTCCTGCGGTGAGCATTCCGGGGTCCGACTCTTGCCCGCTGCCGGTCCATTGGAGCCCTTGTGCCTCGTGGCTGGAGGCCGAACGAGAGATAATTTATAGACGTGACCTAAAGCCTTGACTGTGGCGGGGACTCCCGGGAGCATCCGCGGTCTATGAAATTGGTCTGTCTCGACCTTGAGGGGGTCTTGATCCCGGAAATCTGGCTGGCGGTTGCGGAAAAAACCGGCGTGGACGGCTTGCGCCGCACCACCCGCGACGAGCCCGACTACGACGTGCTCATGAACTACCGTCTCGGGCTGCTCGCCGAGCACGATATCCGGCTGCCCTTCATCCAGGAAGTCATCGGTACGCTCCGGCCCCTGCCGGGCGCGAAGGACTTCATCGACTGGCTCAAGAGCGTGACGCAGGTCATCATCCTTTCAGACACTTTTAGTCAGTTCGCGACTCCGCTGATGCGTCAGCTCGATTTCCCGACGCTGTTTTGCCATGAGCTGGTGGTGGACGCCGAGGGCCGGATCACCGGCTACGCCCTGCGCCAGGACGACCAGAAGCGCAAAGCGGTCGAGGCGTTTCGCTCGCTCAACTTCGAGATCATCGCCTCGGGCGACTCCTACAACGATCTGAGCATGCTTCAGAGTGCCGATGCGGGCATCCTTTTCCGCCCCTCAGACGCCTTCGCCGCCGAGTACCCGGACTTCCCCGTCACCCGCGAGCACGCCGAACTGCGAGCCGAGATCGAGAAACGCCTCTGACTCCGGCCATCACGGTTCGCCCTTTGTCCTCACGGCCAAGGGCTTTCCCGAACCGGGGTTCCGTCCGAGAACGACACACCTTCGAAAAAAAACGGCCTTTCCGTGCCGCCCAGATTTCCCTAAAAACACCTTTACCGTGGCAGATTCCAAACCAGATACCGGCCGTTACGCCGCCCGTGGCGTTTCCGCAACCAAGGGCGAAGTTCACGCCGCCGTGGACAAGCTCGATCAGGGGCTTTTCCCCGGGGCCTTCTGCAAGATCGTCCCTGACGTGCTCACCGGCGACCCCGCCAAGTGCAACCTCATCCACGCCGACGGCTCAGGCACGAAGTCGCTCATCGCCTACCTGCATTTCCGCGAAACGGGCGAGGCGGGCATTTTCCGTGGCATCGCCCAGGACAGCATCGTCATGAACATCGACGACCTGCTCTGCGTCGGCGCGACCGGCCCGATCCTCATTAACAGCACCGTCAACCGCAACGCCCGGGCCTTCCCTGGCAATGCGCTGGCCGAGTTGATCAACGGGACGGAGGAATTTCTGGCCACGCTGCGCGAGTACGGCGTGAACATCGTCAGCGGCGGTGGCGAAACCGCCGATGTGGGCGACGTGACCGACACCGTGACGGTGGACAGCTGCGCGGTGGCAGTGATGGACCGCGACAAGGTGATCACGGGCGAGAACATCGTCCCCGGCCTCTCCATCATCGGCATCAGTTCCGCCGGACAGGCCAGTTACGAGTCCTTTGTCAACAGTGGCATCGGCAGCAACGGCCTGACCAGTGCCCGCCATGAGTTGCTCAGCCCCTACTACCGGGAAAAGTATCCCGAGACGTACGATAAGGCGACGCCCGCCGACCTCGTTTATTGCGGCCCCTACAAGCTGGAAGACCTCCTTCCCGACGGTGACGGCATGACCGTGGGCCAGGCCCTTCTCAGCCCGACCCGCACCTACGCCCCCATCGTGGCGAAGCTCCTTGGCGACCATCGCGAAAGCGTGCGCGGGCTCGTCCACTGCTCCGGCGGCGGGCAGGGCAAGTGCCTGCGCTTCGGGCGCAACGTCCACTTTATCAAAAACCAGTTGCTGCCGATCCCGCCCGTTTTCAAGGCGATCCAGCACGCCAGCCAGACCCCGTGGAAGGAGATGTACCAGGTCTTCAACATGGGGCATCGCCTGGAGGTTTACTGCTCGCCGCAGGACACCGACACCCTGCTCGAAGTCATCCGCTCCTTCGGCGTGGAGGCCGCCGTCGTCGGTCGCACGGAAAAAAGCGAACAGCCCGACGCCCGCAACCACCTGACGATTTTCCACGGCGAGGAGATGCTCACGTACTCCCTCTAGGTCGTGTCTTAAGTTCCCGGCATAATTATTGCGGGCCTGCGCAGCCCGCACCCGCGGCAGGCAGATTGCTGGTCCAGCCGGACCTTGCACTTTCGATGCTTGCAGCATCGTCTCTGGGCTGCATCCAAGATGGACCACCAACTACGCCGCAAACTGTAAACTCACCACACTAGATTTTTTCCAGCAGGACAGTGGCGTGGGCGGCGATGCCCAAGGCGCGTCCCAGATCGCCGATTTTTTCATTGGTGGTGGCTTTGAGGCCGATCTCGGTCGTTTCGACGCGGAGGTTTTGGGCCAGGACTCGCTTCATGGCGTCGAGGTGAGGGGCGATTTTCGGCTCCTCGGCGATGAGGGCGATGTCGCAGTTGCCCACGCGGTAGCCGCGGTTGTGGGCCTCCTCGACGGCGCGGCGCAGGATGTCCTGCGAGTCCATGCCCTTGCAGCGCGGGTCGTCGTTGGGGAAGAAGTGGCCGATGTCGGGCAGGCCGAGCGCGCCGAGCACGGCGTCGGCGAGGGCATGGGTCAGGCAATCGGCGTCCGAGTGGCCGTCGAGCCCCTTGCTGTGCGGGATTTCAACGCCGCCCAGGATCAGCTTGCGCCCTTCGGCGAAGCGGTGGATATCATAGCCCAGTCCGATACGAAATTGACTCATGCCGGCCATTGAGGGGATGGTCGCGCCGACTGGCAACCTTATACCCGCTTTTGCTGCGAATGATCAAAGGCAAGGCGTTGCCGGTGAAGCCCTTCTTGTCCTCACTTGACTCCTTTGAAGGCAGTGGGGCTCAGCCCAGCCGCCGGGATATGAGAAACTCCAGGTAATCGAGGTCGCCGGGGACGGTCAGCTTGGGGTTGGGCCAATCGTTCTCGACCAGGGTGACGCCGATGTGCTGGTGGGCGAGGGCGGCGGTGTCGTCCGTCACGCTGAGGTTTTCGAGGCGCAGGCGGCGGTAGGCTTCGACGATCATCTCGCGCTCGAAAGCCTGCGGCGTTTCCATCGCCCAGAGTCCGGCGCGGGGCACGTCGCGCAGCTTGCGCTTGCTCAGGGTGCGGCGGGTGGAGGCTTTTTTGATCGTGTCGGTCACGCGGTGGGCGAGCACGGCGGCGCGGTCCTTTTTCACGGCAGCTGACAAGGCCCGCAGGGCCTCCGGGTGGACCAGCGGCCGGGCGCAGTCGTGGATAAAGACGTACTCGACCAGCAGGGACAGCTCGTTGAGCGCGTTGAAAACCGAGTCCTGACGCTCGCGGCCGCCCTCGACCCAGTTGATGGGATACCCGGCATCGTTGTGCTGAGCGAAGGCTTTTTCAATGTCCAGACGCTGCTCCTCGTCGCGGTAAACGACGGTGATCTGGTCAATGATGCCGGCGGTCTGGAACGCCTTGAGCGAGTGCACCAGCACGGGAAGGCCGAGCAAGGGTGTGAGCACCTTGTCGTGGACGGCTCCGCGCATGCGGGTGCCGCTTCCGGCGCAAAGGAAAATGGCTGCTTGTGACATGGGAAAGGTTCAGGTTGCTCCCCGGTACGCGGACCGGACGGGGTGAAGGCTCATCGCTCACGGCTCCGGGGAAGGGAGCAGGGATGGCGATAAAGCGAAGATTTGTCTACCTTTGAGCCGGGCAGAGGGTGAGGTTTTACACAACTGACACGGTTAGCAGGGCGAGAGGCATGGGCCGGGGCCGGGAGCTTGTTTGCCGCTCAGCGCAGCTCGGCGAGGATGCGGCGGATGGCCTGGCTGGGGTCCTCGGCCTTGAGGATCGGGCGTCCCACGACGATGAACGACGAACCCTTCTCGCGGGCACCGGCGGGCGTGAGGGTGCGCTTCTGGTCGTCGGCGCTGGCACCTTCGGGGCGCACGCCGGGGGTGATGATGGCCAGCTTGGGGCCGAGTTCCTTGCGGACCAGCGGCAGCTCCAGCGGCGAGCAGACCAGCCCGCCCAGGCCGGACTCGGCGGTCAGCCGGGCCAGTCGCAGGACCATGGCCTCGGGGTCGTCGTCAAAGCCGATGGTGGCTAGGTTGGTGCGGTTCATGGAGGTGAGCACGGTGACGCCGAGCAGGGTCAGCTCCGGGTTAATCTCGGCGGCGGCTTCGGCGGCGCGGGTCATCATCTCCTGTCCGCCCATGGAGTGGAGCGTGAGCATGCCGATGGGCAGGCCCTTGAGGCTGCGCACGGCGGAGGCCACGGTGTTGGGGATGTCGTGCAGCTTGAGGTCGAGGAAGACCGCGTAGCCCTTGTCGGCGATCTCCTTGACGAAGTCCGGGCCGTACTTGACGAACAGTTGCAGGCCGACTTTGACCCAGCGCAGCTCGCTGCCGCAGCGTTCCAGCATGGCAAAGGCTTCCTCGCGCGTGGGCACGTCGAGGGCCAGTATCAGTTTACAATCCTCTCTGGGCTGACTCATGGTGTGAAAAAGGTTAAATGGCTAAATGGTTGGAAAGTCGCGAGCGGCTCGCCAGGCCGGGGAGGGCTGGCGGGGTCCGGGTTTTCGAGGCGGCGGGCCGGGTTTTTGACTGACGCCCCGGCGCGGCTCCTGTAGAACCCTGGGCTCATAAATGGCTTTTCATCCCAACGCATAGCCGACAGTGTGCCAACTTCTTTTGACTGAAAAATGAGTGCTGAAAAACTGACCCTCTCCGCCCCGGCCAAAGTCAACCTGCTGCTCGCCATCACCGGCATGCGCGCGGACGGCTTTCACGACCTGGTCAGCGTGGTCGCGCCCCTGGCCTTTGGCGACACGCTGGAAACCGCCTACGACCCGGCGGGCGAGGCCGATTCCCTGCGCTGCGACATGCCCGGCGTGCCCCTGGACGAGAGCAACCTCGTGTTGAAGGCGGCGCAGCTCTTTCGCGGCAAGACCGGGGTTAAGGGGGCGTTTTCCTTCGACCTGGACAAGCGCATTCCGCACGGCGCGGGGTTGGGCGGGGGAAGCAGTGATGGGGCCTCGGCCCTGCGCGCCATGAACCGCCTGACCGGTGAGCCGCTGAAGGAGTCCGAACTGGCCGCGCTGGCGGCGGAACTGGGCTCGGACTGCCCGCTGTTTTTGCAGGAAGGGCCGGTCGTGATGCGCGGGCGAGGTGAGCACATCGAGCCGCTGACGGGCAAGGCTGCCGAGGCGCTTCGCGGGGTGGGGCTGCTGGTGTTCAAGCCGCCCTTCGGGGTCGCCACCGGCTGGGCTTACGGACGGATGAAGGCCCGGGGCGATGTCTATGCCGAGACGGCCCGGATCGAGGCCGGGCTGGCCGAGTGGCAGGCCGCGCCGGAGTTGGACAAGTTCCCGTTTTACAACAACATGCAGACGGTCGCCTTCGAGAAGTACCGGGCCCTGCCGGTTCTGCTGGAGCAGTTGCGGGCGGACTTCGGGCTGACCTGCCTGATGAGCGGCAGCGGGAGCGCCTGTTTTGCCCTCATTGACGGGCTGGAGCCGGAAAAACTAAGCACCGTGCGGGGGGCAATTTCCGCCGCCTGGGGGCCGCAGGCCTTTATTCAGGCGACCTCCACGCTGTAGGGGCATGGAAGCGGGCTTGGACCGGGGTGCAGAAATTCCTTGCCTTCATGGTTTTCTCGCACGGAAATAGCTATACAACTATGCCGCTGGTTATCGGGTATGTTAGACCGTACTAATAAAAAAGAAGAAGTTCTACAAGGGGTTGCC
Organism: Ruficoccus amylovorans; assembly: GCF_014230085.1. NCBI lineage: Bacteria > Pseudomonadati > Verrucomicrobiota > Opitutia > Puniceicoccales > Cerasicoccaceae > Ruficoccus > Ruficoccus amylovorans. Next base: position 158,643 of record NZ_JACHVB010000014.1, read on the forward strand.
GCTTCGCCCGGCGTCGCCCATGGGGAAGTCTTCGTCATTCACCAGCGGGATCTCGAAATTCCCGTCCTCGAACTGGAACCGGCCTACATCCCCCGCGAGATTGAACGTTTCGAGCGAACGCTGTTCGAGACGCGCAAGGAGATCCTCCGCGTGCGCAACGAAGTGGCCGAACGCCTCGGCGAGGGCGAGGCCAAGATTTTTGACGCTCACCTGCTGGTGCTCGAAGATACCGCGCTGATCGACGAGACGATCCGCCAGATCGAGGAGACGCACCACAATGTCGAGCATTGCTACGCCCAGGTGGCGCAGCACTACATCGAGGTCTTCGCCGCGCTCGACGACGAGTACATCAAGGAGCGGATGACGGACATCCGCGACGTGACCCGGCGCGTGCTCCAGAATCTTCTCGGGCAGACCGCACAGAACCTTTACGAACTGACCTCGGAGCGCATCGTCGCCTCCGAGGATGTCTCGCCCTCCGATGCCGCCCAGTTGGAGGGCAGCAAGGTGATCGGCGTCGTCACCGACGCCGGCAGCCGCACCAGCCACGCGGTCATCATGGCCCGCTCGCTCAAAATCCCTGCCGTGGTCGGCCTGCACGATGTCACCAAGCGCCTGAACAGCGGTGACTATGTGCTGGTCGATGGTTATGACGGGACGGTGATTATCAACCCCGGCGAGGAGACGCTGTTCCGCTATGGCAAGCTCAAGCAGGAGCGCCAGAACATCCAAAAGGCTTTCGAGAAAAGCAGCCTGCTGCCCGCCACCACGCTCGATGGGAAAACTCTGAAAGTTTACGGTAACATCGGCGGGCCCGAAGAGTGCCCCGGTGTGCTGGGTAACGGGGGCGCGGGCGTCGGGCTTTACCGGACCGAGTCGCTCTTCATCAGCCGGGACAAGTTCCCCACAGAGGAGGAGCAGTTTCAGGTTTACCGGCGGGCGGTGGAGGCCATGCAGCCCAACCCGATGATCATCCGCACACTCGACCTCGGCGGCGATAAGATGGTCAGCAGCTATCAGTACGCGCAGGAGGAGGAGAACCCCTTCATGGGCTTCCGGGCGATCCGTTTCTGCCTGGAGCATACCGATGTTTTCAAGGACCAGCTCAGGGCCATCCTGCGGGCGAGTGCATTCGGCGAGGTGCAGATCATGTATCCCATGATCAGCAGCGTGGAAGAGCTTCTGCGCGCCAACCAGGTGCTGGAAGAGGCCCGCGAGGAACTGCGCAACCGCCATGCCGCCTTCGACGAGAACATCAAGGTCGGCAGCATGATCGAAATCCCCGGCGCGGCCCTGGTGGCCGACTTGCTGGCCGAGCATTGCGACTTTTTCAGTATCGGTACGAACGACTTGATCCAGTACCTGCTGGCGGTTGACCGGGTTAACGACCGGATCGCGCACCTTTACCAGCCAAACCACCCGGCGGTGGTGCGGACACTGGAGCGGATCATGGACGTGGCCCGTGAGCACAAGGTGCCGGTCGGAGTCTGCGGCGAGATGGCGGCGGACCCGATTTATGTGCCCTTGCTCTACGGGCTGGGGGCCGAGTCCATCAGCGTGACACCCGCCTCGCTGCCCGAGATCAAGTACCTGCTGCGGCGTATGAAGCTCAAAGAGGCCCAGGCGCTGGCCAAAAAGGTCGCCCGCCTGTCCGATCCGGAGAGCATCTATATGACCCTGTCCGCGTTTTACGCCAAGGTCATGGGCGATCTTTTCAAGGAAGAGTCAGAGTCCTGAGGCCGATTCTTACCGAAGGGATTTAACAGGAAGGTCGGAAAGGGCGAAAAGATGCGCGTCCAGCCCTGCCATTGTTGCCTCCACGGGGGACGGATTATCAGGTCTTGGGCATCTCTATGGCTGAAAATAGAAATCGCCGCGGGGGGCTGGTATTCCTTTCTGATCTTCCCGTCCTTTCTGTTAAATTCCTTGTTTTATCAGACGCCGCGCTTGCTGCCGTAGAGGTGGACGTGCAGGCGGTCGCCGAAGCGGTAGCCGTGTTGCAGGCAGAGGGGGGCGAGCCAGCGGCTTTTTTCCCGCAGTTCGTCGGGACTGGTTCCTTCGGGCATGAGAAGGATGCGGCTCTGCGGAATGTCGTAGCGGTTTTGTAGCGTGCGGACTTCCTCCAGGTCGGCGGCATTGGCGACGACGAACTTGAACCACGCCCGCTCACACCGGGCGAAGAAGGCGATGGCATCCGGCTTTTCGCGTTCGGTGGGGGAGTTGCCGGAGTTCGAGAGCTTGGGGGAGACGTTGTACTGCGCTATGTGCGCATCGAGAGCCGGGGGCGGGCGCAGCGTGCCGTTGGTCTCGACCTCGAAACGGCAGGCCGGATCAAGCCTGAGCAGATGCGCGGCCAGGCGGGCGAGTTCCCGCCCCTGGAGTAGCGGCTCCCCGCCGGTGAAGATCAGGTTGCGCGCCCGAAACTTGAGGATAAGTTCAGCCACGCTTTCGCAGTCCAGTTCGATGATTTCCTCCTCGCGGCGGTACTTGCGGGGGGCGTCGGGGGTGTCGTTAACGTGCCTGTACTGGGTATTGGTCCAGTTCCAGGTGTAGGCAGTGTCGCACCAGGTGCAGTGGAGGTTGCACAGGGAGAGGCGGACGAAGACGCTGGGCACGCCCATGCTGAGACCTTCGCCTTGCAGGCTTTCGAAGATTTCGGGGCCGGTGCCGTGTCTGGCCAGTTTCATACCCCTAAGCGTGTGAGGATGCGCGCCGGACAAGGCAACCCCAAAGCGGAGACATTGCTGCGTTACGGGCAGGTGGTGAGGCGGCGTCAGAGATAAGCTGGGAGATGGCATGCTGTTGACTCCAGCTTTTGATAAACCAGACGATCCCCGCCGCAGGCGGCGCGGCTCACTCCTCCATCAGGACAAGCGTGTAGGCATCGCTGTCCACGACGCGGAAGCTGCCCTGGGCCAGGTTGCCGTCGTCGAGGCTTTGGTCCACCATTTGCATCTGCTCATCGTCCACTCTGGCGGCTCGCAGGGAAACGCCTGCCGCTATGCCAAAGACCCCACACTCCCAATCCCAGTTACCGCCCATCGGAGTGGTGTTTTCAAAATCGTGACGCGGGATATAGCCCTCCATCTCCGGCGGGAGGATCCCCTCATTGGTGTCCTCGGGCCAGAAGCCGTTCTCCATCTCGTACATGGTAAAAGCCCCTTTGAACTGCCGGAATGCGTTAAGTATGATCGTATTCTGGGAACGAAGCCGCACCTGATGAAACGATGATACGGCCAGCACCGCCAGTATGCCTACAACAATGACAACAACCATGATCTCGACCAGGGTGAATCCGGGCCGATTCTGAAGCGAGAGAGGACTGAGCTCACGCTTCCCGGGGCAGGGCGCAGAGCGACAGGTGCGAGCTTCGCACATGGGTCGGGAGGGAGTCATACTGGCGCATGATTAAACGGATTCAGGCGGGGATTTATGTGCGGCAGAGTGAATCAGGAGGGAAGATTGGGCTGTTTGAAATTATCCCACTGGGTGGTATCCCTTAACTATGCGCTACAGGAGACAATAGACAAGCCGATAAGGTGTTGACCTGCATAAATAACAGTCCGTGAGGATACTACCTCTCTCAACATGCTTAATACCAACTATTAGCGCCACGTTAAAAGTTCGCTAATCTTGCGCAGAGGATATGGATGGGGCCGGTATTTCGGCCCGAATCATCCGCTGGGGCCGATTTTCAGGCTTCCTCGAACTTGCGGGAGAAGAGTTCTTCCAGCTCGTTGAGGAGGTCGGGGGCCTTGTCGCCGGTGGCGATGAACTTGAGTTCGGAGCCCTGCCCGGCGGCCAGCATCATCAGTCCCATGATACTTTTGCCGTTGATCTGGTCGCTGTCTTTTTCGACCCAGACTTCTACGCTTTCGTATTTGTTGGCAATCCGCACGATCATCGCAGCGGGCCGCGCATGGATGCCCATCTTGTTCTGTACTTTGAGAACACGGGTGACTTCGTTGCCATTGTCGGCTCTGTCTTTCAAATCCATATCAAAGGCCAAGTTTTAGAGACGCGGGGGCTACCTTGTCAAGGAGAGGTGACAAGTAAAGCGAATTCGTCTCTGGTAAACGGGGCAAAGTCTCTGCTGATCTGTGAAAATAGCATTGCCCTGTGCCGGAGTATGTCAAATGATCGCCGACCAGAAGCTTTAACACCCAACCCGTTGATCCTTATGTTCATAAAAGCGTCTTTCTGCTCACTTCTCGTTATTTCCTCACTGGGCTTGTATGCCGACGACCACTTTGAAGCGGCTCAGGTCTGCACCATGCAGGGGCAGAGCGAAGCGGCCGACCGCTACGCGCAGATGGACTTCACGCGCTTTGTCGCGGGTAATGCCACGCTGTTCAACGACAATAATACCGACACGACGGTGAAGGGCTTCGCCTACTTCGACCTGGAAGACGACGATCTGCGCGAGGAACTGAAGGAAAAGACCAAGGAAGGCTACTCCGTGCTGCTGAGCTTCGTGCTCCAGCAGGTCGTGGGCAAGCCGCGCCCGCTGCGTATCGAGTACATCGGTACGGTCAACGACAAGGACTCCGACAAGAGCCGCGCCCAGCAGTTTCAGGCCAATCAGATTTCCCGGGCCAACAACGTGCTGGAGCAGACCTCCGAGCCGGGCCTCAAGGTAGTGGACGTGACCAGCCTGGTCAAGCACACGCTCAAGGGCCGCTGGCTGGTCCTGCGCTTTGAGCAGGACGGGCTGCGCATCGAGGACGGCGGTAACGACCTTTACCAGTTCAACCCGAACAACAGCACCGTCCGCCTGACCTTCACCAAGGACAAGAAGAAGCTCAAGGGCGTCATCGATGGCTACCATGAAGACGGTCTTGGCGGCCTCCTGCCCGACATGCAGACGAATATCCTGCCCGATATGCAGAGCGACATCGTTCCGGACATGAGCAGCGATTTGGTCCCCGATATGCACAAGAATATCCTGCCGGATATGGATACCCAAAACATCCTGCCGGATATGCCGCAGGGCAGCATCATTCAGGACCAGAACAACCAGCAGTAGGTGAGTACCCGACCGACCGCTCCGGCACCGGAGCCTTTGAGCGACGCGCAGATAGTCGAGGCGGTGCACCAGCGCCAGCAACAGCGCCCCGAAGGTCTGCGCAAGGGCGTGTTGGTCCTGCTCGGGTTCGTGCTATTCGCAGTGGTCGGGCTGATTCCGTTCAGCCTGGATTATTTCTGCCTGCTGGCGGTGGCGGTGATCGTTCATGACCTCGGACATCTGCTGGCCATGAAGCGCTCCGGCTGCGCGGATAGCGGGCTGTTTGTACTGCGGTTTTTCAATCGCTGGGTCAATGATATGCCTTCGGCCAAAGATCCGGCGGTGTGCCTGCGCCTGGCATTGGCCGGGCCCTTGGTCGGCACGCTTGGGATCTATCTCGCCATGTGCCTGGCGCCGTGGATCGGCTACGCCGGTGCGCTGTGGTTTGTGTGGGCGAGCTGCCTGTTTAATCTTTATAATGTGCTCCCGGTGAAACCCCTCGACGGGGGCCGCGTGCTTCAATACACGCTGGTGGGCAGGCACCCGTTGCTGGACCTTTCGGGAAAGTACCTGGTCGTTGCAGCACTGCTTTATGCGTCGGTGGCGAGCGGGTACTGGTTTATCGCGCTGATCGGGTTTTTCCTTTTTCTGTCCTCGGTCTTTACCCAGCCGGTGGTGAATATCTCCCATCGGCTGCGTGGTGAGCCGGGGTTCGGGGAAGGCGAGCTGACTGCTGAGAAAGTTGCCCGCATCCGGAAGGAAATCCGCACGCTGAGTCCCGCGCTGGAAAAGGGCCGCAACGCGGGTGACCAGGCGGGTACGATCATTAAGGTCTGGGAGGGCGCGAAGCAGCGCTACGCTCCGGCGGGCTTATCGGCGGCCGCGCTGGCGATTTATCTCCTGCTGATCGGACTGCTGGGACATGCCTACTACCGAATCATTCTCGGTGGATAGGGGGTCGGAGGCAGCCCGCAATGGGTTGACAGTATCGCGGACGCCATGAACGGGGCGATCTGCTGCTGAGGCGGGAAAGGGGGAGGTGTCCCTGATATACGTGACTGTGAGCCGGGCGAGCATCTGTTATAATGGCCGTCACCGTTAACCCAGACAACCATTCTGCCCCGCATGATTTTTCTCGCCCGTAGATTTTTCGTGTTCCTGCTCGTCGGCTGTTTCCACTTTTGTGCACGCCGAGGCCCTGGTCGAGCGAACGTGACCCAAAAAAGGCATCTGCGCTGTACACGTGTTGGCCGGGGATCGTTTGAAGCAACGCCGTCATTCCCCGGTCAGTGTGACCAGTTAATGGGAGAATAACAGACAAACATTTAAATCGCATAACCTAATGATCATCTGGAAATCTTCCCTCCTGGCAGGGATCACAGGAGTCGTCTTGTGGGTAAACGCGGCCTGCCTGGCCCCTTCCTTGCACGCTGGCGTCGATGCTCCGGTGCATTTGCGCTGTGAGGGTCAGGAGGGGCCGCTGGGGATTTATCCTCGTTCCCCGCGCCTGAGCTGGCAACTGGCCGATACCGGAAGCGATGTGCGCCAGAGCGCCTACCAGGTGGTGGTCGCCTATTCGAGAGAAAACCTCGACAAGGGGCATTTCTGGTGGGACAGCGGAAAAGTCATTTCGGACCAATCGGTCGGCGTCGTCTATGGTGGTCCCGAGCCCGAGGCGCGGCAGCTGTATTTCTGGAAAGTGCGGGTCTGGGACCGGAGCGGAAACGTCTCCGACTGGAGCGAGGTGGCCACTTGGGAGACCGGGTTGCTAGGGCGTGGTGACTGGAGCGCGCGCTGGATCACTGGCCACGAGCGCGACACCGCGCAGAGCATGCCAGCCGTTTATTACCGTACGCAGTTCAATATCCCCCCCGCCGGCCAGGAGGGCGACAAGGTCGAGTCGGCCCGGCTTTACGTGAGCGCCCGAGGGGTTTTTGAAGGCTGGATCAACGGCCAGCGCGTGGGCGAGGACTACTTCGCGCCCGGCTGGACGGACTATAACATCCGCAACCAGTACCTGACCTACGACGTGACTGACGCCCTGCGCAAGGGCGAGAATGTGCTCGGTTTCATCGTCGGCGATGGCTGGCACAACGGCTATCTCATGTGGGGCAAGCATCACCGGAAAAACTGGTATGGCGAAGATACGGCTCTGCTCGCGCAGTTGGTGATCCGCTACCAGGACGGCAACGAACACATCGTCGCCACGGATGAAAACTGGCTCAACCGCACTGGCCCGATTGTGTCCTCTGATTTCTATGACGGCGAAACCTATGATGCCCGCCTCGAACTTGGGAACTGGAGCGAGCCCGGCTACGATGCCGAAGGCTGGTGGCCGTGTCGCCTGCTGCAGGCTCCGCAAGTCCCGATGGAGGCCAAGCGCTTCGGGACCGTGCGCCAGCACGAGACGCTCAAACCGGTTGCGGTGACGCGCGGGGAGAAGGGCGAATGGATTTACGACTTCGGGCAGAACATGGTCGGATGGGTGAAGCTTCGCGTCTCCGGCGAGGAGGGGGACTCGGTGATCCTGCGTTTCGCCGAGACGCTCCACCCGGACGGAAGCCTGTACACGGACAACTTGCGCAAGGCCAAAGTGACCGATACCTACCACTTCGCGCGCGCAGGCACGGTCGAGTGGGAGCCGCATTTCACCTTTCACGGTTTTCGCTATGCCAGCGTTTGGGCCGCCCACGAGCCGGAGTCGGTCGAGGCGGTTGTCATGCACACACAACTACAACCGGCGGGCTCGATTGAGACCTCCAATCCGCTGGTCAACCGCCTTCAGCAGAACATCGTCTGGAGCCTGCGCAGTAATTTTCTCGAAATCCCCACCGACTGCCCGCAGCGCGATGAGCGGCTCGGCTGGACCGGGGATGCCCAGGTCTTTATCCGCACCGCGATCTATAACCGTGACGTGAAAAACTTCTTCGAAAAGTGGCTGACGGACCTGCGTGACGCGCAGGGCAAGGACGGCCAGTTCCCGAACATCGCTCCGCGGCTGAACCAGAAAAGCAGCGCCGCCGGATGGGGGGACGCCGGGGTGATCTGCCCGTGGGCGATCTACCAGTTTTACGGCGACCGGCGGGTGCTGGAGGAGAACTACGAGGCCATGAAGGCGTGGGTGGATTTTCAGGAACGTTCGAGCGACAACCTGATCCGCCCCGAGTCCGGATTTGGCGATTGGCTGGCGCTGGACAAGGAGGATTCTCGCGGCCCCGGCGACACCGCCACGCCCCGCGCCCTGGTGGCGACGGCTTTCTTCGCGCACGCGGCGGACCTCGTGGCACGCACAGCCGAGGTGCTTGAAAATGAGCGCGACAAGCAGCACTACTCCGATCTGCACGAGCGTGTGCGCACGGCGTTCCAGAAGGAATTCATCAGCCAGGGCGGGCGCGTCAGCGGCGATACGCAGACCGCGTATGTGCTCGCGCTCGGGTTCGGCCTGGTGCCCGAGCGGCTGCGCGAGACGGCCTCCGGTTATCTGGTCGATGATATCCGTGCGCGGGACTGGCACCTCTCCACCGGATTCATCGGGACCGGCCTGCTCATGCCCGTGCTCAACGAAATCGGCCGCAACGACGTGGCCTACCGCCTGCTGTTGCAGGAAACTTATCCGGGCTGGCTCTACTCCGTGCGCCAGGGGGCGACCACGATGTGGGAGCGCTGGAACAGCTACTCGCATGAGAATGGTTTCGCTCGCGGCGGCATGAACTCCTTTAACCACTACGCCTACGGCGCGGTCGGGCAGTGGCTGTATGCGGTAGTCGGCGGTATCTCGCCGCTGGACCCCGGTTTTAAGTCGATCCTGATCCGCCCCGTGCCCGGCGGCGACTTGACCTGGGCTAAAACCCACTACGACTGCCCCTACGGGCGGATCGAGACGGACTGGAAAGTCGAGGGCGACACCTTCACGCTGAAGGCGATTGTTCCTCCGAACACAAGCGCGGTGGTCGAGCTGCCCGATGGCCGCCGTGAGACGGTCGGCTCGGGCGTCCACAACTACACTTGCACCTTGCCCGCCGCTTCCCGGGGCTGAGCTTTGGCAGCTATTGTTTTTTTCGTTGTTAATCTTTATCCTGAAAGAACCAGTATGAATGCACTCAAGCCTTTTGTTGTCAGCGTGCTGGGGCTGTTTGCCGCCTTATCGACGTTGCAGGCCGCCCAAATCGTCCACTACGCGATCGATGTCGGCAAGGCCCGGACGGTTTCGCCGCAGCCTGCCACCTTCGCGAGCGAGTATGTGAAGGCGGGTGACTTGTCGCCCTTCTGTAATGGCGAACCTAGCACCAACCCGGCGATCGGGCGCGGGCCGGGTTTCTTCTTCAACTTCGGCTTTCTGGGGAACCTGGGGTTTACGCCCGGCATGGGGGAGAATTACTTTGCCTTCGCGCTGGAGATCAAGAAGGGGTACCAGATTGATTTCAACTCGTTCAGCTTCTACTATCGCGCTCCCAATCTCAATGGAAAGAAAGTCTATTGGGATGTCCGCAGTAGCGCGGATGACTACCGGAACTCCCTTGCCACGGTGACCACGCGGGTCAGCGGCGGGAGCAAGGGCAGTCCCGGTGAAAGCGGCTACAACAGCGGCGATCTTCCCATCCTGCCCTTGAAGGGAATCAGTGGTCAAATCACATTCCGCGTCTATCTCTACGAGGAGGAAGAAGGGACCGTGACCGGCGGCATCGGCCAGATCGGAAACATCTCGGTGACGGGCACGGTCTCGCCCGTCTCTACGACTGGAGCCGGACCTAAGCCCTGAGCCCTGCAGTGAAGCCCTGACTTTGATTTCTAACCTACTCCAAGCAATCCCAACATCCATGACAACATGAGTTATCCTGTATCGCATTCGTCCATACGGTCGCTTCTGGCCGGTGGTGCTGTCTTTATCGCGCTGAGCGGGGCCGCCGCGGCTGCCAACATGTCCTTCCAACAAGGCATGCTGCCGTCCGAATCCTACGAGGGATCGGCCAGCGCCTATATCCAGAGCGGAAACAGCTCCGGCAAGGTTGTTTTCCTCAGTTTGAAGGGCCAGTTCAAGGGCTCGCTCTCGCTGGGGTCAAATGGCAAGGACAGCAACCGTCGGCGCGTGCTGCTGAGCTTCGACCTGTCGGACCTCCCCCAGGGGGCGGTCGTTGATACCGCCACGCTCACGCTGTATGCCAGCAACACGGACAAGAACAGCGCGGATGCGTCGGTGAAAATCGACCTGGTGGAAATGACGACCGGCTTCGACCCGCAGGTGGCAACCTGGGATACTTATGCCGATAGCGGTAATGCGGCTGTGCTCTCCAGCACCACCGCCAATCCCGGAACGATCAGCAAGGAGGACGGCACCATCGTTTTCTCCAGTTCCGAGGCACTCGTCGCAGCTCTTAACAAGGCCCTCGCCAGCGAATCCGATACGGTGAACCTGATGATCAAGCTGCCTGATTCTGTGGAGGAAGGCGGCGTGCAGGTGCTCTTCAATCTGTGGTCAACCTACAGCGCAGGAAACGTTTCGGAGTGGCGTCCCAAGTTAGATATCGACTACTCGGTCGCTAAGTAGCGAAGTAACGCCCGGCATCGAGCCTGCGGTGTTATCCGTCAGGCCTGTCATGGAAAACGGATACGATTTAGAGCGTTTCAAAAAATACTGTAGCCACAAACTTTGAATAGCTAAATGGCTAATTGTTAATTGTTGGATTCCGAACGTAGGAAATAACAATTAACCATTTAATCATTTAGCCATTCGGCCCTTTTTTGACGGCTACGACTTTATTTGAAACGCTCTAAAATCAAGGCCCCGGAATTTTTCCGGGGCTTTTTCTTGTGTGGATTCTCCATGACAACAAAGAGGCGGCTGGTTGGTCCGCGAAGTCGTGCGAACAGGTGGCCGAGAAGATGCTGTCCGTCGCGCGAAATACGAGCAACTGCGCGGAGGCGCAGTCATCCTCCAGAGCCTCAGCCCTCTGTGCTGTCGCAGCTCATCCATTTTATTTACAGGGTCGATTGGGTGTCGGAAAAAAGAAACTCCCGCGTCCTTCGTCCGCAGTAGCGGACCCGAACGCGGGAGCTGTTAGCCCTGTCTTGTGTTCCTTTGCTTACCCCTATCGGGATAAAGACTTAGTGTGTGCCGTCGCGGGTTTCCTTGACGAAGGAGACCGGGCCGATGAGACCGGCGGGGATCGGCTTGTCCTTGCCGGGCTTGAACCAGCCTTCCTTTTCGCGGAAGAGGGTCCAGGTCACGCGTTCATCGGGGGCGAGTGCGGCGTCGGCGATGAGGCGGTTTTTCCAGGTGTTGGCCACCTTGATCTCGACGGTGTTCTCACCAGGCTGGATGACATTCGTGACATCGACGCGGAAGGGAGGCTTCCAGACAGCGGGCAGTGCTTTGCCGTTGAGCGTGACTTCGGCCACATTTTGCACCTCGCCGAGGTCGAGCAGGATACGCTCGCCGTGCTTGGACTTGAGGGCAGCGTCGGGCGCGGTGATCTGGCGACTGTAGGTAGCGACACCGGAGAAGTATTTCACGCCCTCGTCGCTGTTCTCCGAGAGGGAGGCCAGTGCGGGCAACTCGATTTGGTCGGGCGCACCGCGTCCGGGTTGGAAATCGACGGTCCAGGCCCCCTCGACCGTGCCGAGAGTCTGGTAGTCACCGAAGTTGGCCACGGTTTTGGCGGGCGGCTCACCGGCCTCGCGGAAGACGATGAAGTAGCTCTCCGCCGGGGTGAAGGTGAGCGGGATGATGGTGCGACCGTCCTCGACGCGCCAGTCGGTCAGCGGGCGCATTTCGCCGGTCTCTGGGTGCCAAAGCTCGGGCTGGCGGCCTGTGACGCGGAAAGCCACTTCGATGTCGCGGTCTTCAAGCTCCTGGTTCGACACGAAGTAGAAGTCCGCGTCCTCCGTGCGTCGGTGGATGGAGGCGAAGGTGGGCGAGGAATATTCCATTTCCAACTCGGGCTTGTGCTCGGGGTCGGAACCTCCGTTCCAGGACGCGTTGTTTTTTTTCACCTTCTTGCCGCGGTGGACCCAGGACATGTCCGCGCCGATGAATTCCACATCGAAGGGAGTGTTGTTGGCCTGAAGCACTTCGGTCGGGGTCACGCCCTGCACGACGTTACCCCAGGTCTTCGAGACGATGCTCTGGAGCTTGCGATCCGACTCGGGGTAGTCCGTGAGACTGTAAGTGACGTTGGGGCGGGGGCCGATGACGGGAACACCAGCCGTGGCCAGCTCGCCGATTTTGGCGGCGACTTCCGGGCTCATGCGCATGCTGTTGGGCAGTACGAGTACGCCGTAGGAAACGCCGTCGGGCAGGACCATGCGACCGTTCTTGGCGGAGGCGCGGGTGAGGAGGGCGTCGCGGTTGATGCAGTCGTAGTCGTAGCCGAAGGGGAGGGCAGGGTTCAGGTCCTGACGCTGAATGGCGTCATTGGGAAGCTCTTCACCGATGAAGTAGCAGGCATCCGCCACGGGGATACCCTGCTGGAGCATGGCCTGGCTGCGCCGCAGGTAGTCGTACCAGGGGCGGGCGAGGTCGTGCCAGGGTTGGTTCCCGCTGAAGGCGGTGCCGTAAACATTGAAGAGGGTGACGCCGGGAACGCGGTCCGGGAAAGCCTGGTGGGCCCAGACGTGAAGAGCGAAGCGATTGATGCCGTTGGCGAAGCTGAAATCGCCCAATGCCTTCAGGAAGTACGGATCTTCGGTCCACTTGATGACGCGCTCGGTGAAGGCTTCGGCCTGGACGAAGCGCTTGCCGTAAATGTGCGCGCCGGAGGAACCGCGGGGGTACATGGCCGAGCCCTGCCCGTGCGAGGCGATCCAGAACTCGTTCATGGGCACATCAACCTCGCGGTAGAATTCGAGCGAATCGGTCAGGATGCCAGCCATCGTTTCGGAACTGTAGGTGCCGCCCGTTTCGTTGGTCAGCTCGACGGAGGTGCGGAAGAAGGAATCCAGAATGAGATCATAGACCGTGCGGCGGAAGTCCCACAGGAAGCGCTCGGACTCCTCGGCGGAGCCGATCGGGATGCCGGTCATGGCGGGAAGGTATTTCACCGGGTCGTAGCCGCGGCGGCGGATGAACTCGTCCCGCAGCACGGGTGACCAGTTCTGGCTGCCGCACTCCCAGCTGTCGCTGTGGTTCATGGAGAGAACCTTGCCGGCGAGTTCGGGGCCGACCTTTTCCACGGCCTGGCCGTACCAGTTCTCGAACTGCACGCGGATGGCTTCGGGGTTGAGCTTGTCGGCTTCCAGTCCCATCCCGATAAGGCTGGTGGGGCGGTTGGTCTCGCCGGTGGTGACGGAGCCGAAACGCTGGATGATCCATCTGCCGGGCGGGGGCGTCCACTGGAGATCACCGTTTTCGTCCATCTGCCCGGACAGGTCGATGACCTTGTCCAGCGGCACGGTTTTGTCCGGTGTGACGCGCACGCCGGGGGTCCAGTTGGCGGCTTGGGCGGTGCCGAAGCGTGGGGACTTCATGCCGTTTTTAATATCAACATCAGTGATGAGCTGCGCGGGCTTCAGATTGTCCTCGGAGATATCTCCCCAGCCGGGGGCGACGGGGTAGGCGAGGACGGCGACATCGCGGTAGTAGTCCTTGTACTGGTCGAGCTTCCACATCCCGGCCTTGAGGTCGTTTTCTGGCTGCTTCAGGCGCAGGTTGAGCGGCTTGCCACCCTCGACGATGGTGGTGCTGGAGATCAGGTTCTGCATGGACAGCTCGGGGGTGATCCACGGCCCGCCCGCCAGTGCCCAGCCATCACAGGCATTCAGGGCGATGCGCATGCCGAGCCGGTCGGCCTCCTGCACGGCGAACTTCACCATGTCCCAGAAACGTTCCGAGTTGGCCGTGGCGGGCTGATCGACCTTGACGTATTGCTCGTAGCCGGGGCGGTCGATAGCGAAGATGTAGGCACCGCCCAGCCCGGCGCGTGACATGGCTTCGAGGTCGTAGGTGATGCCTTCGGGCGTGACGTTACCGCTCAGCCAATACCAGAAGGCCCAGGGGCGGGCTTCCTCGTCCGGGTTCCTGAAATGGCTTTCAATATCCGACTGAAGCGAAGTCTGCGTGATGGCGGCATGGTCTGATGCCGCCGGTAAAGGAGTACCCAGCGCAAAGGAGGCGGCCAGGCCGAGGACGGCGAGCGGTTTCAGGCGTTCTTTGGCCGTAGAGTGGCCGGGAAGGAGGGGAGTAGGCATGATTACAGTTGTATTTTATCTTAAGGTTTCAGCACCCGATGAATAAAAATAACAGGATAAACTGGATAAGAGGAGGCGTTCCGCAGCACGGTTGGGAAGAGGGAGTTTTGCTGGACGGGGTTGCCCTGGGGTATTGGGTATTGGGGGATTATATCGTAAAAGACTCCCTGCGTCCTAGTCACGAATATCTGGGACATCGTGGAGGTCTTTCGTTGGACGGGAGGGATGGATAATGGATTTGCGCGCAAAGACAAAAGGACGTGTCACGCACATACGTGACTATATAGATGAATGGCAGTGCGGTATGATTGGTTCATGTCCGATACGTCCTGCTAATTGACCGGCGTGAGCTTGACCAAGTGCCATGCTGTCAAATGGATAACACATAACCCCTCCCGTCCCCCCTATAGCTACCGACACACTCGTGGATAGATTGGCGGATCGGAGGCCGTTGCAGCATCGAACCGTTAACACATTCACCGATGGCAAAAGGCTGTTCGAACATCCACTAACCCCAATGATAATGATTATGAATAAACGAAAATTTTTCACCGCCGTGTGTTTTGGGCTACTGACCAGTTGCTCGTGGGCGAATGCTGAAACGATTGTCGACTATGGCTTTAGTGTGGGAACGGGCCGCGACGGCAGAACGACGACACCGCAACCGGCGTCTCTCGTGGCCGGGCATGTCACCGCGGGTAAGTTGACCCCGGTACTGATGGGCGCCCCCAGCTCGGATAACACCGCGAACGGGATGGGTTTCGAGGGCACCTGGGGCTTTCTCGGACCGAGAAAGTACCCGCGCGGCATCGACAATATTTATTTTTCATTCAGTCTGAATATCGCTGACGGTTTTCAGGCCGATTTCCAGGCACTTAGCTTCACCTACCGCGCTCCCAAGCTCGACGGTGAGCACAGTGTGTACTGGGATGTGCGCTGCAGCGTGGACAACTTTCAGCAACCCCTGAAAGTCGTCAGCACCAAGGAAACGGGGCAGGGCAAGCCCACGCCTTCCGGAGATATTTCTCTGGAGTCGCTCAAGGGCGTGAAGGGGAATATCGAGTTCCGCATCTATATCTATGAGGAAACCGAGGAAACGGTCACCGGCGGCCAGTGCCGCCTGGGTGACATCAAGGTCACAGGCACGGTCGTTCCTGCCGCCTGACCGGAATACCTCTCGAACTCCTCGGGATATTCCGCTGATGCCCGCTTTACGGCGCCCTCAAGAGGGGGCGCTTTTTTGTGCCGGGATGCGGGGGCGTCTGCCAGACGGGGTTTGTACGGGATTATATACGCCGGCACGAGAGCGCTTGAGACCTCTGTTCCGGTCTGTATAATCATGAAAAAAACAGGTCAAAATAAATGGCGATGATGGTATGTTAGGTCGGAGGCAGGCGAAAGTGTCACGGATATTCGCGACTAGGCCTTTTTGAATAATCAGGCTATACTGTGCTCATACTACTACCCCTTTATGACTATGCCCCGATTGCGTAAGATTGTTACGTGTTCCATTGCCATTGCTGTGTGCTGCCTGAGCGCACACGCGCAGACCTCGTCCAGAAATACGGAGCAGGTTCAGGTCTATATCCTCTCCGGCCAGTCCAACATGCAGGGCATTGGCAAACTGGATGAAATGCCCCCTGCCTTTTCGGAGCCGCTGGACAATGTTTACTACTGGCACAAGGGGGCGTTTGTCCCGCTGGTGCCCGGTGAGACGCGCACCAGCAACCGCCCGGACGAGTTCGGTCCGGAAATCGGCTTTACCCACATGCTTCACCAGATGGATCCGCAGACGCCGGTTTTCGTCATCAAGTCGTATTCCCAGGGCAAGGCTCTGCATTGTGGCTGGGACGGCCCCCAATGGAAAGGCGAAGAGCCCGGCCCCAACCGCAGAAATTTCTATCCGGGCGAAACCCGTGAGGACCCGAACGTAGGCGTCCACTACCGGGACTTGCGCAAGACCTGCGAAGACGCCATCGGCTATCTGGAGGAATCCGGACTGGACTACCGGTTCGCGGGGATCGTCTGGGTGCAGGGCGAGCAGGACGCCAAGAGCGAAGTCTCCGCCCGCGAGTATGCCAGGAACCTCGGCCAGTTCAAGCAACGGCTACAGGAGGATCTCGGACTAGGGGATTTGCCGATGGTTTACCAGCAGGCGCTTCCATTCCCGATCGAGACCCCGCGCTTCGCCTACCGCGACGAGGTCCGTGACCAGATGCGCCGCGCGGATTGCCGCTCGGGTGAGGATGTCGCCGTCTCGCAGGCCTACATGGTCTCGACGGACGGCCTTCCGCTCATCTCCGACCTTGTCCATTACGATGCCGCCGGACAGCTCATGCTCGGCCAGCAGATGGCCCTGGCCATGAGCGAGGCCCGGCAGATGGCCCAGTGGCAGGCACAGCACGAGGACATGGTAAGAGCCGCGGACGAGATTTTTGCCGAGCGCGCCCGCCTGCGTGCCGAACGACAGAGGCAGCAAGCCCAGAAAAACCAATAGCTCACTCTGACAGCAACCGGCGCGCATTCTATATATTGTTTTCGGACAAAGCAAACGAACGGTCGAAAGGCTCAGCTTAGCGACAACACTTTTAAACCATCCGGCATATGAACTTGAAACGCAGAGACGAGGCAGGATTCGCGCTGGTGGTGGCATTGACCTTGATGGGTTTTGTGCTGCTGCTGTCGATTACGCTTGTTTCGCTCGTTCGGATGGAGACTGCCTCGGCGGGGTTGGCCCGGGAGAGTGTGATCGCTCGTCAGAATGCGCTCTTCGGCCTGCGGCAGGCTTTGGGAGAGCTTCAGGTCGTGCTCGGCCCCGACCAACGCGTTTCGGCCACCGCGGGGCTTTTACCCAACACCGCTCCCAATAAAGCCAACACGACCGGTGTCTGGGTGAGCGACCCGAACGGCAGCAGTGTGCACGGAACCAATTACGGCGAAGGCGATCTTGTGCGCTGGCTTGCTTCGGACGCAGTGACTGCGACCGGCGCCGCCAGCCTGAATTATAACCAGGTGCCCGCCCCGGCTATCGGTGCGAATAATTCGGTCGTGCTGCTGGGGGCCGGAAGCCTTGAGGACGCCGACTCCAATGGCCGCCCAGATGACCTTGCGCAGGCCGTGGTGGTTGATCTTTCGCGCAGTACCGTGGAGGAGAACGACACGACCACCGGCTACTATGCCTGGTGGATTGGTGATGAGGGTGTGAAGGCCAGGGTCAACCTGTCCACGAAAAACCTGAGTGCCTACGAGGACGCAAAGGCGAAGAAGCAGGCCTCAATCCTCGCACTCAACCAATCCGATCACGGAGATATTCGCGGGGTCAGCGAGGGGGACTTCAGTCATTTAGATATCTACTCCACGGGCCTCGCAGACCGTATTCATGGCGAGGGACAACTCAAGATCGCCGCCTCCAGGCAGGGTATCACGGGGGCTGAGGACAAGATCGACAAGCGTTTTCACGACCTGACTTACTGGAGCCGGGGAGTGCTGGCCGATGCCCGTAACGGCGGCCTCAAGGACGACCTTTCGTTGGCTTTTGAAATGTCCGACAGCGACTTCAACAGCTCGGAATTCGGCGCGGGCGGGGACTACCCGATCAGCGTGTATGGCTTCGGCAACAACAGCCTGATGACTCAGCCGCTCTTTGTGAAGGGTGGGGCGCTCGGCCCATCCTGGAGCCTGCTGCGGGATTATTACCGCCTCTACCACCGGGTCCAGACCCCGATGAACAACCCGACCCTCACGGCCCAGGACGCTTTTCCGAGTCTGCTGGATATACTTGGTGCTGGTGTTTCGCTCATCCCCACAACAGTGGATAACTGGGTTCCTACGGTGCATCCGGTCGGTCTATGGGGGCGAGGAAGTGGTGCGGGGGGGACGCTCAACGGGTACTCGGTCAACCTTGCGACGCAAGGTAACGAAGGCGATACGCTGAGCCAGAACCGTGTCACTCCTACTATGACACGTGGTTCCTATTGGCCTTACCTGAATCGTTATATCGAGGACATCTCTCTGTATTTCGTCAAGCATAAGGATAGTACCAATACATACCCCTACGTCTTGTACATTCAGGATGCAACGACAGCGGTATTTCATAACCCGTATAACGTTCGTCTTGTTATGCCCGAGACATGGATGTCAACGGGGCAGATCATGCGCATTGGCGCGGAGGTGGAAGTCACGGATGGGGACGGCAATGTAACCACCCCGAGCGAACACCGCGTGCTGGTGGATTCTGTCTTGGCCATTTCCGACACCTTCGAGCCCGGTGAGTTGAAATACCGAAGCGGGAGGAAAAACATGAACGGGGTTACGACATGGAATACCCCGTCCAATACGCATCCCGACTGGTCCAACTCCAGGCAGAAGGAGGTAGGCCTTATTCATGTTCCTGATGGTGCTGCAGCCTACAGTGTGACTTTTACACCTCTTGTCGCTGACAGTGGTTCGTCGATTCAATACTCGATTTTCGGGAACGGAATGAGCTCCACCGGCCTGCCTGTGATTACGGATAAAAAGGATATTCAGCAAAAGATGGCCCTGCTGGACTACGTTCAGATGGGGGCGTTTACGCTTCCGAGTGGGTGGGGAAGCACCACGGATGGCGTCGATTTTGGAGCGAATGACTTGGCGAATTACACTGCGGCGAGTCCTTGGAACCTTTACCGCACGGAGCTATTTATTAAACCGAGTGGGACGGACTATCCCTATCCGCCCTTTGTCCTTACAAACCCGACAGGCGCGATGAATTACGGGCCAAATATGATGCCCGAAACCGGGACCGGGTTTCCTATCTTCACTCCTGATCGGCAGATCCGTGTCGAGTCGCTACAGGGGAACATGTCTTCGACCAATCCAGGCCGTTGGGGAACCTCAAACGAAGCGAGTGGCCAGGACAATGTCGTTTTAATCGACCTTCCCACTTCGCCCCCGCTGTCGCTGGGCAAGTTCCAGAACGCCAACATCACCACTGTCGGCTACATGCCCGCGATGGCGATTGGTAATTCCTTTGCCTCGCCTTACATCCCCTGGGATCAGACGGTGACGACTTTCAATAATTGGAACAATCGAAGCCGTCTATTCTATGACCTGAGCTACCTCTCCAATGAGGCCCTCTGGGACCGCTACTTTTTCTCTTCGTATTCGGTGCCCTATAACGCCTCGGCGGACGACTACGATGCCAGTTCGGATACGCCAGGTGATTCCTTTGACGCGGCTTTCAACCCTGACTATAGTGGGAATTTCGCCACGGGCAGCTTGCCCAATCGCCGGATGTCTCTGTTGGTGGATCGGCAGGAGGACTTGGCCGACGTGCGCGACAAGCTCTTCGACGCGAACGGCGCGCCGCGCTCCGGCGGTTACCGTCGATCCGCGGAAAACCTCATGGTTGAAGGCGCTTTCAACGTGAACTCGGCTTCGGTCGAGGCGTGGGTTGCGGTGCTTTCGTCGGCACGCGGGATGTCCGTGTACGGCAGGACGACGAACAGCCCGACCACTGATGACGAACGCACGCCGATCTCGCGTCTTTCCCAGCCGCTGGAGTCGGCCTACACGGGGGGTAATGACGAGAGCGACGAAGCCTGGGCCGGTTTCCGTCACCTGACCGACGCTCAGATACGCACGCTGGCCGAGTGCATCGTCGAAGAGCTCAAGCTGCGCGCCGACGAGGTCAACGGAGGGCGGCCGTACCTGTCGTTGGCGGATTTCGTCAACCGTTCCCTGACGAACGAGGATTACCACTCCTGCGGCCTTTTGCAGGCGGCCATCGACAAGTCCGGTCTGAACGATTCTTTTAACAACGCCATCACCCGTGTCAGTCGCAGTGATTTGAGCAGCGCGAATTTTCCCAACCCCGATGCCATAAAATCGGGCGATGCCGACTCGCGTTCGGCTTCGGCCATGGCCCCCGGTTACATCCTGCAAGGCGACCTGCTGACCAGCCTGGGGTCGGCGATGAGCGTGCGCAGTGATACCTTCCGCATTCGTGCTTACGGAAACTTTGTTGACCCGTTGACAAACCGGGTCAAGGCGCAGGCCTGGTGTGAAGCGATTGTCCAGCGCGTGCCCGCTCCGGCGGCTTCGGTGACCGGTTCCGGACCCGATGATGCCGACTATTGGGAGCCGCAGAACGGGCCGGTATCCGGAAGGCTCGGGCGCCGTTTCGAGATCGTCGAGTTTCGCTGGTTGAACAAGGAAGATGTCTGACTACATACCCTCCATGAGAATCTCCAGCCTGCTATTTATTCTGTTTCTGCTCAGCTTCGCGCATGTCGTTACCGCGCAAGAGCCCGCGGTAAAGACCAGGTTTACCGTCCTGTCTATCGGTGGCTCCGTGCCCGATATTTCGGTTGTCACGGGCGGGGACACGGTCGAGACATTTGGCGCGTACACGACGGGGCGTGGAAGGGTTATTTCCTACGCCGGGCCGGAGAAGATTGTGTTATTCCGCCAGTTGGCCGGTGTGGATGCCGAGGGGAACCCTTTGCGCGAAGAAATCTCCAGTGTGCATGTACGGCCGGGAGTTCAGCGTTGGCTTTTCATTTTTCAGCGGGATGAGGGGGGTAAGTACAAGGTCTCGCCGATCCCTGATGATTTGAAGGGCTTTGGTCCGGGCCAATGCCGCTTTATCAATTTCAGCCCTTATCAAGTCGCGGTAAAAATGTCGAAAGAGACGCTGAACATCCCCGCGCACGGTTTTTCCGATTTCAGCCCGAGCCAGCGGGAGGAGGGGTATCAAGAGACGTTCATGGTCTCTGTGACCAAAGAAGGAAAAGCGCGCCGGGTCTTCGAGGGGAAGCTCTACTATTCCCCGCAACTCAGGTTCCTCTACCTGCTTCTTCCGGATCTGCGCGGTCGGGAGGGCAGTATACGCTTTGTGGGAATTCCGGAGCGTATCGGCTCGGATAATCCGTTGCCGTAGCCTGTCCGTCGATCATGCCAGTGTTTTTAGCTATTTAATTAGTCCTTGAAATATCAAAAATAATTATAATGACGAAGAAAATTAAGATGTATAATGCTCAGCACATGCGCTCGCCCGGTGCGTCATGGCGATGGAAAATCTGCGGTGCGGTCACTGGCGCGATGATGCTGGGAAGTGCCTTGGTTGCGGCGCCGCTGGAGGTCAAGGTCAAGGCCTCGTCAGAGTTGCCGCAGACACCTGCTTTTCTTGCTGCCGACGGGGATGCGGCTCTGCCGTGGAGCCCTGCGGATTATTCGCAGGAGAACTGGATCCAGTTTGATCTGTCCGAGCCGCAGTTAGTCGAGACGGTCGAGCTGATGTGGCAAAGCGGTCTCAATAACTGCGATTACAAGCTGGAGCTTTCCGCTGACGGTCAGGAGTGGGTGGAAGTCTGGAAGGGCAAGGGCAACAAGTCCCTCACTGGAGAGACGGCCAAGATAAAAAAGCCGATGAAGGCCGCGCACCTGCGCGTAAAGACGAAGGGCAACCGCCAGGGGCTTTCTGAGCTGAAGGTAAACGGGCGTGATTTACGCGATCCGGCGGTGGCTGCCATTCCCGCCATCCCGCAGGATGCGCCGTACCGCGACACCGGTCTGTCGCCCGAAGAACGCGCCGCCAACGTCGTCTCCATGATGACGGACTACGAGAAATTCCAGATGGCCGGCGGCTATAACAACCGCTACGTGCGCGAACTGAAACGCTTTGGCCTGCGGGAAGTTTTCATGGCCGACGCTTCAGCGGGGATTCACCTGCTGTCGAAGTTCATCGATGCGCCGGAGCCGGGCAGCATCTCGTATCCCTGCTCAGTCGCACTCGCGGCCACCTGGAACACCGATCTGGCGCGCGATTACGGCCAGGCCCTCGGCCTGGAATGCCGCCAGTTGGGCGTGGACATCCTGCTCGGACCGGGCTTCAACCTGTACCGCACCTCCAGTAATGGCCGCAACTTTGAGTACATGGGCGAAGACCCGGTGCTCGCCGGTGCGATGGCCACTTCCTACATCCAGGGTATGCAGGAGGAAGGTGTCATGGCCGTGGCCAAACACTTTATCTGCAACAATAACGAGTGGCGCCGCCACGACACGGACGTCATCATCGACGACCGCACGCTGCACGAGCTCTACATGCTGCCCTGGTACGACGTGGTTCATAACGGCGATGTCGATTCCATCATGGGCTCCTACAACTGGCTCAACGGCGAGAAAGTCAGCTGCGGCCCGATCGCGCTGAACGGACTCCTGCGCGGCGACATCGGTTTTGAAGGGCTGATTATGTCCGACTGGGGCGCTTCGTGGTTCAGTGACCAGGCGCTTGTCAGCGGCCTGGACATGTCGATGCCGGTCATGCGCGACATGACAGTCTTCTCCGAGGCTATTACACCAGAGACACAGGGTGACCTCGACGCCATTTCACAGCGTATCCTGACGACTCTCTTCCGCCGTGGCATCTACGACCGTGCCCAGAAGTCCCCCGAGTTAGCCGCCGACCGCTCCGAGTGGGAAGCGGTCTCGCTCGCAACCGCCCGCCAGGCGGTGACCCTGCTCAAGAACGACGGCGTGCTCCCGCTCAAGTCCGATGGTGACGTGCTCGTGCTCGGCCCCTCGGCTGGCAACACCTGCTACAGCGGTGGCGGCTCCGGCTGGGTCAAGGGCTACGACCATGCCAACATCGCTCCCGAGCTTCAGCGCCTGCTGGGTAAGGACAAGGTCGAGTATGTCGAGAACTGGAAGAAAGTCACCGACGCCCAGCTCAAGGATGCCGAGTCCATCGTCGTTTGCGTGGACCTTCAGACCAAGGAGGGCATTGATTATTATCCGAAACTTGAAGAGGAACAGGAAGCGCTGGTCCAGCGTTGCGTGGATCTGAATCCGCGCACGGTTGTCGTGGTCAACTCTGGCTCGGGACTGGAGATGGAATGGGACAGCAAGGCCGCCGCCGTCGTCTGGGCGTACTACCCGGGCCAATACGGTGGCACCGCCATCGCGGAAGTCATCACCGGCGAGCTTAATCCCTCCGGCCGCCTGCCTTACTCGATCGAGCTTAAATTCGAGGATTCCCCCGCCTACGGCTACATTCCCGAGGGGGCGACGTGGACCCAACGCAAGGAGAACGACGTGGACCGCTCGCTGCCGGAGTGCCCGCCCGTCGAGTACAAGGAGGGCGTTTTCATCGGCTACCGATGGTACGATGAAAAGGGCCTGGACGTGCGCTATCCCTTCGGCCACGGCCTGAGCTACACGACCTTCGCCTATGAGGATCTGAAGGTGAAAACCGAGGGCGACGAGATCGTCGTGACCGCTAAGATTCGCAACTCCGGCGATCGCGCCGGGGCCGAAGTCGTCCAGCTTTACGTGGGCGACCGTGACGCCTCAGTTGAGCGGCCCATCCGCGAACTGAAAGCTTTCGCGCGGATTGAGTTGAAGCCCGGCCAGAGCGAGGAAGTCGAGTTCCGGCTCAATCCGGTGGCGCTGGCCTACTACGATGTGGACGGCAAGAACTGGCTCGTCGAACCGGGCAAGTTCACCATCGACATCGGGGCCTCCAGCCGCGACATCCGCCTGTCGGAAGAGCTTAACTGGTCGAAGCAGCTTCGCTACCAGCGTCCGAGCGACAAACAGTCCATTTAACCCGCGGCGCCGGGAGACGGAACGCTCTGTCTCCCGGCGCTTGCTTCTCCCATCCGTCAAGCCCGGCTGCTACTGGCTCCATCAACCACAGCGCAGAACATTCGCGAGTCACACCCCTGACCTCAAAATGAACGTTGCTATATTTCGTCCGCGTCTTTCAGCCCCATTGTCCCTGGGACTAGCCATTGCGTGCCTGTCGGGCGCATTGCCAAGCTCCGCCGCCCCCAAGCCTTCGAAAGCGCCCGTGACCGTCTGTGAACCGGTGCCGGAAGGGACGGTTTTTACAGAACCGGCGTCGGCCCCCGGGAGTCTGAATGTGCTCTGGTACCGCCAGCCTGCGAGCAAGTGGATCGAGGCCCTGCCCATCGGAAACGGGAGCTTCGGCGGCATGGTGTTTGGCGGCATTACGCGTGATGTCTTGCAGTTTAACCACGACACGATCTGGTCGAAGCCCAAGTACCCGGAGGGTATGACTTACGAGGACCGGTTGCCCGACCGCACGGCGGCGATTGAGGAAGTGCGCCGCCTGATCTTTGCCGGGAAGTACGCCGAGGCCGACGAGCTTATCAAAAACGACGTGCTCATCAAAGGCTATCAATGGGGATCGTATCAACCTTTCGCTACACTGGAGAGCACTTATGATGTCGATGTCAGCGGCGGGGTGGGGCAGTACCGCAATCAGCTAGACATGGGTACGGGCGTGGTCAGCACACAGTACCGGGTGGCGGGCACGCTGTACCACCGGGAGGTTTTCGCCGCGAGTGGGAAGAACATCCTCGTGATTCGCATGAGCGCGGAAGGCGAGGGCGATATTACCGGGAGCTTCACGCTCTCTCGCGATGCCAACCGGGACAACTACTCGCCGGTCAGCGTGAGCAACGACACTATTTCGATTATCGGCCAGGCCGAGAATATGAACGAGTACGGGGTTCGCTTTCAGTCGATGGTGCAGGCGGTCGGGACCGGTGGGGAGATCACGTCCGCCGACGGAGTTATCCATGTGCGCGGCCTCCGCGAGCTGACGCTTTTTATCGTAGGAGCGACCGATTACAATCAGACCGAGCCGTATCAGCCGCTTGATATTGATTTGGCTGCGGCCTGCGAAAAACTGCTCGCCGACGTGCACGACGAAGGGGCGGAGTCGCTCCAGGCGCAGGCGCGCAAGGATCACGGAGAACTTTTCGGGCGGGTGGACTTGCGTCTCGGGCATGATCTCAATAACGATGTCCCTACGGATGAACTGATCGCCGCCGCGAAGAAGTCCGACCCCTCGCCGCTGCTGGCCAGTCAGGTCTATCAGTTTGGCCGCTACCTGCTCATTTGCTCGTCGCGGCCCGGCAGCATGCCGGCCAACCTGCAAGGGCTCTGGAACGACCGGATTTCGCCACCCTGGTATTCGGATTACCACTACAATATCAATGTCCAGATGAACTACTGGATGGCCGAGACGGCCAACCTCTCCGAGTGCCATCTGCCGTACTTTGACCTGCTGGAGGGGCTGGTGCCGCACGGCAAGCGGGTCGCCTCGGAGATGTTCGGGGTGCGTGGCTTCTGCGTGCCGCACGCCACAGGCGGATACTTCACGGTCGTTCCGACCGGGAGTGCGCCCTACGCACTGTGG
Organism: Ruficoccus amylovorans; assembly: GCF_014230085.1. Taxonomy (NCBI): domain Bacteria; kingdom Pseudomonadati; phylum Verrucomicrobiota; class Opitutia; order Puniceicoccales; family Cerasicoccaceae; genus Ruficoccus; species Ruficoccus amylovorans. The sequence goes on from NZ_JACHVB010000014.1 coordinate 184,037, forward strand.
ACGATGGGCGGAGCCTGGGGAACGCAGCATGTGATGGAGCATTACCGCTTCACTGAGGACAAGACCTTCCTGCGTGAGCGCGGACTACCGCTTTTGCGAGAGGCAGCGCTGTTTTGTCTGGACTGGCTGGTGGAAAACCCGCAGACGGGCAAGCTGGTCAGCGGGCCGGATGTTTCGCCGGAAAACTTTTTCCTTCTCGATGACGGGGAGCGTGCCGCCATCGACATGGGCTGCGCGATGAATCAGCAGATCACCTGGCAGGTTTTTACGGACTATCTGGAGGCACTGAAAATATTGACTGTCACCGAGCAGCCACTGGAGGACGAAGTCCGCGACGCGCTCACGCGTCTGGCCGATCCGGTGCAGATCGGCGAGGATGGGCGCGTGATGGAGTGGTCCGCCGAGCTCGAGGAGCGCGTGCCCGGGCACCGTCACCTCTCGCAGCTTTTCGCGTTTTGCCCCGGCAACCAGTACCACCGCCTGAACGCGCCCGAATTGGTTGAGGCTGCCGTACGCAGTGTGGACTACCGGGTGAGCAAGCCCGGCGGCGCTGGTAAGACCGGCTGGAGCGCGGGCTGGGTGAATGCGCTCTATGCGCGCTTCGGCATGGGCGACAAAGCTTACGGGGCGTTGGTGCGATTTTTGCAAAACAATCTCTTCCCCGACATGTTGGCGATTTACCCGCCCGACTTGTTCCAGATCGACGGCAACTTCGGCTATACACTCGCGCTGACGGAGATGCTGCTGCAGAGCCACACTGGCGAGATCGACCTGCTGCCCGCCTTACCGGAAGCCTGGGGCGATGGACGCGTGAGCGGACTGGTCGCGCGGGGCGGCTTCGAGGTCAGGATGGAGTGGCAAGGGGGAAAACTGACGGGCGGGAGTATCCGTTCACGGTTGGGCAATCCCGGCGTGGTTAACTACGCTGGCCAACGGATTGAGATCGCTTTGGGTGCCGGTGAATCCGCGGATTTGGGAACGCTCTTCGATCTAAAGTAGTAACTTCTACCGGAAACAGTTTTTTTATAAAAACATGAATCGTCAGATACTATCCTTGGCCGCACTGCTGTGCGCGGTTGCGACAACCGCGCCTGGTGCGGAGACCCCGACCAGCTCTGTATTGATTATGCACTACGGGCAGTCCAACGCCGGTATCACTCCCGCCGGGGGGAGCCTGATCGGAGGCGATCAACTCAGTCCGGGCGTGCCGGTCTTCATGCCTGAGGACGGGAAGGGCACGCGGGGCTTGATGGGGAAGGCGCCCAGTGCCCCGATGGCGGCCCTGGTCCCCGCGGTGGACGATAAATCCAGCTTCTACGTGCAGAGCGTAGTACTCCCGGCAGGCTTGACCTTCATTGAACTGTGGCAGGGCGAGGGCGCCCCGGCTGTGCTTGTGCGTTCGGAGGCCAAGGGTGGGCAGCCGTTTCTCGGCGAGGTCGGACGGGACAATTCCTACGGCCTGCACACCAAGGATGGGGTCAAAACTCAGTCCTACCTGAATCTGGTCAATTCGATCAAGGAAATGGTTGCTCTGGCGCAGGCCGACGGGATGCCGGTGCAGGTCATTTATATCCCGTTCACGCACCAGGAGGCGGATAGGGGGCTGCCGGGCGAGGTCTATCTGGCGCAGATGCGGGCCTTTATGGCCGATGTGGAGGCCGACCTGGCTCCGCTCAATATCCCGGTGGTGTGGCTGCTCGACCAGGCGGGCGGGACGACGGGCGGCGGCTCCGGCGGGAATTGGCCGAACCGCCTCGTGCTCCAGCAGGCCGCGGATGAGTCGGACAATATTTACCTGATCGGACCGCGCTACCCGTACCCGATTTTTGACAACATTCACTGGACGAATCAGGGCAAGGCCATGTATGGCGAACTGCTGGGCTACGCGATTTCGCAGATTTACCAGGGCAAGGCCTTTGAACCGGCCCGGCTGGAAAATGCCGTGCTGGACGGCGCAACGATCCGCCTGTCCTTCAAGAGCCAAAACCCGCTCGTCTTCGACGAGTCGGAATTTCCGATCAAGGCTTCGGTCAAAGGTTTTACGCTAAACGGTGTCACCAATGGCGCGAAGATCGAGTCGGCGGACATCTCCGGGCCGCGCGAGGTGACGGTTACACTCGACAAGGCTCCCGAAGGCAAGGACATGACCCTGCGTTACGCCTATCGCCCCCGGGAGCGTGGGATCGACGAGGACATCAAGGAAGTGCCGGACTGGGCGATCTCGAACGGAGCCCTGCGCGAAGACTGGTCGCGCCCGTCACGCTTCGTTCCCGGCAAGAACATTTACAAATGGGTACCGGCTTTCGAGTGCAGCCTTGGCCAGGGTTGAGCAAGTAGCTCGATAACGCTAAATTTCCATCCTGATTATAAATGGTGAAAGCTGTTGGCAGTGAATGTCCTGCATGGGGTGTTGCGCCCCCCGCTACCGGGGCAAATCGGTGGGCGTCACGTTATCGCGTGACTAGACCCGTCAGGGATTTGCTGTTATACCTATCTTCAGAACTTCGCCTGACTTTTGGCTCGATGCTTTTCTCGCGTTATCCAAGTAGATTTCTCTTACCGCCTGCGGCTGAAACGGCTGCGGCGAATACGCGAGGATGCTTCGTTCCCATTCAGGCATAATCCACTTTATTCTGTGAAAACTTTACGACTGTTAACGGGACTACTGGCGAGTCAGGTACTTTTTCTGCCCTTTGCCCAAGCCGGAAAGGCGGAAACAACGGGCGCGGCAAAGGCACCGCCAAACATCCTGATGATCCTGGTCGATGACCTGGGCTACGCCGACCTGACCTGCTACGGGAGCGACCTGTATCAGACGCCCAACGTCGATGCCTTCGCCCAGGAGAGCATCCGCTTCACCAACGCCTACACTGCGGCTCCGATCTGCTCGCCGACCCGGGCCTCCATCGTGACCGGCAAGCACCCGGCCCGGCTTCACCTGACGGACTGGATTCCCGGCCACAAGCACGAGAACACCAAGCTGCTCGTCCCCGACTGGCAAAAGTCCCTTCCCAAGACGGAGAAGACCATCGGCAACCTGCTGCGCGAGCAGGGCTACGCCACCGCGTGGTTCGGGAAGTGGCACCTGCACGGGGCCACGCAGGACTTCGGGTTCGATGCGGGTGAGCAGGACTGGGCCCTGAACGAAGGCAAGAGCCAGAACGACCCCAAGGGCGTTTTCCAGCTCACCGAACAGGCACTCGACTTCATTAACCACACCGGCGACAAGCCGTTCTTTGTCTGCGTTTCCCACTACACCGTGCACACGCCGGTGCGTTTTAACAACGATGTCAAAAAGAAATACGACGCGCTTGTTACTCCGGAGAACAAGCAGCAGAACACCCGCTACGCGGCTATGGTTGAGGCGATGGACGACAGCATCGGCCTGCTGCTGGAAGGTCTGGAAAAGTCGGGCAAGGCCGGCAACACCATCGTGATTTTCTACTCCGACAACGGCGGACTGGAAAAGCTGACCAGCAACGCCCCCATGCGCGCCGGTAAGGCCACTCTCTACGAGGGCGGCATTCGCGTGCCGATGATCGTGCGCATGCCCGATGGTGCGGGCGCTGGCACCGTCAGCGACGAGATCGTTACCAGCACGGACCTGTTGCCGACTTTTTTGGACATTGCAGGAGCCCCGGAAAAATCGCCCGCCGATGTCGATGGAGTCAGCCTGCTTTCGATGTGGAGCAAGGGTGAGGAACTGGACCGTGAGGAGATTTACTGGCACTACCCGCATTACCACATCACCAATCCGGCCGGTGCCGTCCGCAAGGACAACTACAAGCTGATCGAGTACTTCGAGGACGGAAAGCTTGAGCTGTACGACCTGGAGATAGACCCGTCCGAGACGAAAAATCTCGCCGACAAGATGCCTGAAAAAACTCAGGAGCTGCTAAACGACTTGCGCGTGTGGCGCGAGGAAGTCGGCGCTCAGATGATGTCGGCCAATCCGAATTACGTAGAGAAATGAAGCTGCGGATTGTCAGCATTAGCGCCTGGCTCATCGGCCTGGTGCTCGGAAGCAACGCCCATAGCGAAGCGATCAACGTGACTGTGGACTTCGGTCAACGGCTCCAGATGATCGACAATATCGGCTCTTCGACCGGCATGCACGGCGATTACATCGCCCGTGAGTGGGACCAGAGCGTTGTCGATCAAATCGCGGATCTACTTTTCAGCCAAGAGCTTGACGACAAGGGGCAGCCGAAGGGGATCGGGCTTTCATCCTTTCGCATGCAGATCGGAGCCGGAGCCAGCGGCGACGAGAGCGGCATCAGCCGCGTCTGGCGACGCACGGATTGCTTCCTGCGTCCGGACGGCTCCTACGATTGGGAAGGGCAGGGGATTGGCACCACTTACTGGCGGCGCAAGTGCGAGGAGTACGGCATCGCGACCACCATCGGATACCTGAACTCTCCGCCGGTTTATTTCACGGAGAATGGCTACTCCTTCAAGACCGAGGAGACCTTTACCTCCAATCTCAAGCCGGAGCACTACGGCGACTACGCGTCGTTTCTGGCCGAGGTGGCGGCGTACTACCAGCGGATCGGACTGCCCTTTGAGTACATCAGCCCGGTCAACGAGCCGCAGCACTCCTGGCTCGATGTCCCCGGCAAGGCGAAGCAGGAGGGCACGCCCTGGACCAACTCCCAGATCGCGCAACTGCTTCGCCTGACGGACAAGGTTTATCAGGACAAAGGCGTTTCGACCCGGCTGCTGATCCCCGAGTCGGCCAGCTACGACGCGCTGGTCAAGTACCGCGAGGGCAAGGAGTCCGCCGCGGCCAGCGACCAACTCGCCGCCTTCTGGGACAAGGACAGCCCCGACTACGTGGGCAACCTCGCCGCGGTGAGCAAGATTGTCGCCGGGCACGCTTATTTTTCCGATCAGAGCGTCAACGCCATTGTACGTACACGGCGTGATTTGAGGACGGCGATTGAGGATTGCAAAGATTCGCTCATCCTGTGGCAGACCGAGTACAGCCTGCTGGGCGACCGCTACTCGGCCGAGGTCCCCCGCGACTCGGTGGACGAGATGCGGGCCGCGCTGCTGCTGGCCCGGGTCATCCACGCCGACTTCACCATCGCCGAGGCGAGCGCCTGGCAGTGGTGGTCCTCGACCGAGCCGGACATGTTCCGCGTGCCGCGCTTCGCGCTTATCGTCTCCAGTCGCGACGGGGAGGAGAGCTTCCGCGCGACCAAGCTTCTCTGGGCTCTCGGGCAGTACAGCCGCTTCGTCCGGCCCGGTATGCAGCGCATTGGCGTGAGTTCGGAGGAGTCCGTCAACGAGCAGCTTCAGACGGTTATGGCCTCGGCTTTTTACGATGAGAAATTGGGCGAGCTGGTGATGGTCCTGATCAACTTCAGCGAAGAGAAGCAGGACGTGAACCTTAATGTAAAGGGTCGTCCGGCAACCTCCGGAGCGACAACGGTTGCCGGTTATCGCACGACTGCCACAGAGAATATGGCCCCGGTCAAGATCGACAGTGGCACGATTAAAATGCCCGCCAAGAGCATTATTACGATTGTGTCTTCGCCCACGCTTTCCTCCCAAATGGTGAGAAACAACTAGAGTTTGAAACATGCAGAAAACCCTGCCCCTTTTGTGTCTGCTGACTATGGCCGCGCTACGCTGTGGTGCTGCGTCCGATGAGACGAACCGCACCCTGCCCCTGCCCCCGCGGGCGAATCCGCCCGGCCAGGCGCAGCCGGTTTTCGGGGCGGGCGAGGGGAGCTTCACCTTTGACGGTGAACCAGCGGTCATCATTTCGGGTTCGGTGCACTACGCCCGTGTGCCTCGCGAGTATTGGCGCGACCGTATCCGCAAGGCCAAGGCGATGGGCTTCAACTGCATTGGCACCTATATCTTCTGGAACGCGCACGAGAAAAAGCCGGGCGAGTTCGACTTCAGCGGCAACCTCGACATCGCGGAGTTCGTCCGCGTCTGCCAGGAAGAGGGCATGTGGGTCATCGTGCGTCCGGGTCCCTATGTCTGCGCGGAGTGGACGCTGGGCGGCATCCCGCCGTGGCTCCTGGCCGAGCCGGACCTGGATATCCGCACAAACGACCCTCGCTTCCTGGAGGCGACCGGGCGCTACTTCAAGGCGGTCGGCGAGCAGTTGAAAGACCTGCAGGTCACGCACGGCGGACCGATCATTCAGGTGCAGGTCGAGAACGAGTACGGGCAGTTCGGTCGCCCCGGCAACGCCGATGACATCGCCTACAACCAGGCCATCTACGACCTGCTGCGCGAAGGCGGGTTCGACACCATGTTCATCCGCTGCGACTGGCCTGTGGAGGAAACCATTTCAACTGCTGACATTGACGGGGTTTACACGACGATGAACTTCGGCGGCAGCGCGGACAAGGCCTTCGGCTTTTTCGAGGAAAAATACCCCGGCATGCCGATGATGTGCGGCGAGTACTGGGTCGGCTGGTTCGACCACTGGGGCGCTAAGCACCACACCAAGGCGCTGGCCCCCTTTATCAAGGAGATCGACTGGATGCTCGACAATGGCGTGTCCTTCAACGTGTACATGCTCCACGGCGGGACGAACTTCGGCTTCAACTCCGGGGCCAACTGGTCTTCCGGCCAGTACAGCGCTGACACCACCAGCTACGATTACGACGCGCCCATTGATGAGCTCGGCGGCATCACCGAAAAGTTTTACACCTTCCGCGACACGATTTCCAAGTACCTCCCCGAGGGCTACGAGATCCCCGACGCGCCCGAGCCGCTGCCCCGCATGGCCATCCCGGCTTTCGATTTGCGGGAGCAGGCCGCCTTCCAGCAGTTGATGCCGCCCCCGCTCCATGTGGAGGAGTTGCCCACGCTCGAATCCATCGGGCAGACGCAGGGGCTGACGCTTTTCCGCACCACGATCGACATCCCCCGAGCCGGGAAATACAAGCTCGCCTTCAGCGCGCTCAAGGACCGTGCCATCGTCATTGTCAACGATCAGCGCGTGGCCACGCTTGACCGCCGGATGCGTCAGGACAGCACGATGCTGGAGCTTCCCGCCGGGAAGGCCGAGCTGGAAGTCCTGCTTGAGAATATGGGCTACCTGAACTACTCGCGTGAGATGATGCAGGACCGAAAGGGCCTGGGCGAGGTCACGCTCGACGGCGAGAAGGTCACGGGCTGGGACATCTATCCGGTGCCGCTGGAACTGGCCGACGTGGCCTCACTGGAGTTCGGTCCGGTGCCGGTGGGCGACAGCGTACTGCCTGTTTTCTTCCGCGGCACCTTCGAGGTCGATCAGCCCGCCGACACGCTGCTCGACATGAGCGGCTGGGGCAAGGGCATGGTCTGGGTGAACGGGGTCAACCTCGGACGCTTCTGGGACATCGGCCCGCAAAAGACGCTCTACCTGCCCGGGCCGTGGATGCGCAAGGGCGAGAACGAAATCATCGTCATGGACATCGAGCCGACCGGCAAGACCACTATAAGCGGCGTGACCGAGCCGATCTACGCACTCAAGGTTGACAAATCGCTGGCCTACTCGCGCAAGCCCGGTGAGACGCTCCGGCTCTCCCCGAAACAACTGGTGGCCGAGGGTGCCTTCGCCAACGGCGATGTGGCCGAGACGGTTGACTTCGGGCGCGAGGTGCAGGCCCGCTATGTTTGTATCGAGGCGCTCAACTCCTATTCGAACGACAACCACGCCGCCATCGCCGAGATCCACCTGATCGACGGGGAGGGTAAGTGGCTGGACCGCGACGGCTGGAAGGTCATTTACGCCGACAGCGAGGAGATCATTGCCGAGCCTTCACCGGCCTCGAATATCATCGACAACCAGCCCGTCACGTATTGGCACACCCGCTACGCCGGGGACGAGGGCGAGACACCCTTCCCGCACCAGATCGTGATCGATCTGGGCGAAGTCCAGACCATCCGCGCACTTCGCTACCTGCCGCGCAACGGTGCCAACCCGGGCAAGGTGAAGGATTACCGGATTTACACTGACCAGGCTCTTTTCAAGGGACTCAAAGGCAAGGGCTGATGGGCGGGTTATTTTTAATAGAAAATACATATGAATATTCTCGAGGTTGCCCTGTTTGTTATTGCGATTACCAGCGTCATTGGCTTGGGGATCTGGAAAAGCCGAGACGAAAATACCCAAGGCGAGAATGGCGCGGCGGACTACTTTCTGGCCGGCCGCGGTCTGACCTGGTGGCTGGTCGGCTTCTCGCTCATTGCGGCCAATATCTCCACAGAGCAGTTCGTGGGGATGTCCGGTTCCTCCGCCAACTGGCTGGGCATGGCCATCGCCTCCTACGAGTGGATGGCGGCGATCACCCTGGTCTTTGTCGCTTTCTGGTTCCTGCCGCGCTTTTTGCGTTCAGGCCTGTACACGATTCCGGAGTTTCTCCAGTACCGCTTCGACGGTGTGGCCCGTTTGTCCATGGCTATCCCGGCCGTGGTGACGCTAGTCTTTGTCACCACCTCGTCGGTGATTTTCTCGGGCGGTAAATTCGTCTCCGAGTACTACAACACCGTTCCTGTCCTGAACAACCTGACCGCGGTCTGTTGGATCATCGCGATCTTTGCGGCGGTCTATGTCTTCGTTGGCGGTCTGAAAGCCTGCGCCTGGACGGACCTCATCTGGGGCGGGGCGCTCATCCTGGGCGGTGTAATCGTGATGGTGCTGGCTTTTGGCGAGCTTTCCGAGCGCAACCCCGAGGAGCTCGTGCAGACCAAGATGGAGAACTCGGCAGCCACGGTGGAGGATCTGCGCGACGCCAATGCCTGGGAGCGCTTTATGCTGCTCAACGACGGCGTCGAGGGCGAAGCGGTGGCCAAGAACGGCCCCAACGGCACTGGCGGCAAGGTCCACATGGTCCGGCCCAAGGAGGATTCCGACCTGCCCTGGACGGCTCTCATCATCGGCCTGTGGATCCCGAACTTTTTCTACTGGGGGCTGAACCAGTACATCGTGCAGCGCACGCTCGGCTCGAAATCGTTGGCCGAGGGGCAGAAGGGGATTATCTTCGCCGCGAGCCTGAAGTTGCTTATCCCGTTTCTCGTGGTGATCCCGGGGATACTGGCCTACAATTTGTTTCGGGAGGACCTGCACGCCGGTGCGATGCAGCAGAACGATGCGCTCATCGCCTCGCTCCAGCCGCATCAGGTGGTGCAGGTCGATCCGGAATTCGTGCGCCTCAAGCCGGAGGTGGCGATGGAACTGTACTCGCATAACGCCGCCGCCTCGGGGGACTCGACTGCCATTTTAAAAAGCGACATGCCTCCCTTTGAGCTGGCCGCCGCGATCAACGGCCTGGCCTCCGAGCGCGTGGCCCTTGGCGGTGAATTGGCCGGGACGATGAAGGGCTGCGACTACGACGCCGCCTTCCCTGTGCTCGTGCGTAATCTGATCAAGCCATACCCGCTGGTCTCGTGGTTTATCCTCGCGGCGCTGGCCGGGGCTGTTATCAGCTCGCTGGCCTCGATGCTCAACTCTGCCTCGACCATCGCGACGATGGACCTGTACGCGAAGTTCAGCGGAGAGAAATCGCCGCAAAAGCTGGTCAAGGTCGGTCGTATCTTCGTCGTGATCTTTGTCATCCTGGCGGCGATTGTAGCTCCGCTGCTGAACAATTTCACCAGCATCTTCGCCTTCATTCAGGAGTTTCAGGGCTTTATCTCGCCCGGTATTCTGGCGGTCTTCATCCTTGGGTTCTTCTCGCCGCGCACGCCGCGTTACTTCGGGGCGGTGGGCATCGGGATCAACATCGTGGCCTACGGCGCGCTGAAGTCCTTCCTCGGTCCGTGGATTGCCAAGCACGGCTGGTGGTACGCCGACCAGATCGCCTTCCTCGACCGCATGGCGATCTGTTTCTTTATCGTGCTGCTGGCCGGGCTGATCCTGACAGTCATCCGTCCGATGCGCGAGCCGGTGTCCATGCCCGTGAACGACCAGATCGAGCTGAAAGACTCCAAGGGGGCGAAATTCGCCGGGGTCATCGTCCTCATCGCGACGGTCGCACTCTACGTGATCTTCTGGTGAGGCCGTTCGAGTCTGGTGCGGGCTTCAACAGCTTCAGCAACAACTGGGGCAGCCTGACCCAGCGCGACCATCGGGCAGTGGGTCGTTGTTCCTGAATCGGCCCAATTGGCCGGTGTGATAGCCCTGGGAGTGCTGCTGATCGTCTTCACCCGTTGATTTACGGTTGGGGGGTTGCGATTTCGGCTAAGGCAATTATCTATAGGTGAAAATGAAAAGCGTTCCCCTTGCACCTAATCTTGAAACCGAGGGCATGATGTACTTTGCCCGCATGCTCGACAAAATCCGTAAAAAAGCTTCCGGCGAACTACGGGAAGATTTCGTGCCGCGTATGGGGGAGGGCTTCGATGCTCTTTGCTGTGGCTTCCTGCGTGTGGATTATCCTACGCTGACCGAGCGCGTACTGGCTGGCGGTACCGACGAGGAGATCCTCCAGTGGTGCTTTGACGAGGGCCGAAAACTGGACACGAGCGATCTCATGATCTGGAACAATTACCTGCAAAAAGTCGGCTGGCGCGATTTCGCCTCCGAGCGCCTGAAGGAGTTCAAGGAGGAAGGCGGCTTCGCGGACCGTGACGACATCGACACGATCTTCGCCTTCATGGATGCGGACGAAGGCCGCAGCTAAGGCCACCTTCTAAAATCAGGGATTTAACAGGAAGGCCGGAAAGAACGCGAAGTCGGTCGGGAGGCATGCCACGCCGTCTTCACTTCCCGTCCTTCCCGGTTTTATCATTTCAACTGCCAAACGGCACAATACCGCTTCTCTCAACACGTCGAAGGCTGTCGTTCTTGCGAAGGAACGCAGTTCCGTCTCAAACGTTTTTTGGGGAGAGCGCGAGAGGGTGTTTTTTTTCAAAAAACACCCTCTCGCATACCCCTCAAAAAACTGAAAGCGAAAGGACGCTAGAAGGGGAAGCCGAGGGCGACCTGGAAGGTGCCTTTGGGGTCGAAGGGGCGGCGCTTGACGTTGTGGCCGTACTCGAAGCGCAGGGGGCCGACCACGGTGCGCAGCGAGATGCCCGCGCCGACGCTGACCAGCACGTCGTTGAAGGGGTAATCCTGGATTTCGGCGGCGTTGCCAACCGTGTCACAGAAAACCACTACAGAGATCATTTCGGTCAGGCGCTGCTCGAATTCGACTTGCCAGAGCATGTAGCTGACAGCGCCGATCTGCTGGTCCAGCGAATTAACCGGCGAGGCCTGGTCGCGCCGGTAGCCGCGCACGGTGTTTTCGCCGCCGAGGAAAAAGCGCTTGGGCACGGGGATATTTTCGCTGGCCGAGCCGAAGGAGGTGACCACGCCGGTCTTGTACCCGGCGTGGAAGACCAGCCCGCTGTCGGTAATCGGCTTGTGCCAGGCGCCGCCGATTTCAATGCGCTGGAAATTGACCTGCCCGCCGAGTTGCTTGAAAGCGAACTCGGAGGAACCGAAGACCTGCCAGCCGTCTGTCGGGAAAAGCGGGTTGTCGAGTTCGTTGCGGTTGGCCTTGAGGGTGATGCTGGAGACGAGGGACTTGGTCGGGCCGGGCGGGGAGGTGATATCCGAGTTGCGGGCCTCGACCTGACCGTAGTTGAACTGAATGCTGGCCGCGGTGTTGATGTCGCTGAAGAAGTGCTGGAGCCCGGCCGAGCCGCCATACTCCTCGCGGTCGAAGGTGATTTCCTCGCGGCGCAGGTAATTGGCGGAGAGGAAAAAGTCCAGGTCCTCGCCGAGAATCTGCGGGATCGTGTAGGTATAGTCCACGTAGGTGGCGCGGACGGACTGGATGGCGCTGAGGTGGGACTGGTGGGCCAGACCCCAGAGGTTGTTCTGGAGAACCTCAAAGCCCCCGCGTACGATGTCGAAGCTGCCCACGCCGAAGATGAGGTTGACCACCGTCTGCTTTTTCATGTCGGCGTCATAGATCACGTTCCAGGTGCCGTCTTCGGCCTCCTCGTAGTCGATGCGGATGGTGCGGAAGACACCGAGCCGGCTCAGCCGTTCGCGCCCGGCCTCGACCTGGGAGCGGTCGAGCAGTTCGCCTTCGTGAAGATTGGCCTGTTGTTCGAGCAGGTCGCGATTGACGCTCTCGGCGTTCTTGAAGCTGATCTGGCCGATACGTACGACCGGGCCGGGCTCCGCCTTCAGCGTGACGTGTGTGCGGCGGATGTCGCCTTCGTCGCTGAGGACTTCGACCTCCTGCGTGATGACAACATCGGGGTGTCCGCTGGCGTAGTAGCGGTTGCGAAGTTTTTGCGCCTGGAGCTGGAGCCAGGACGGGTCGAGGCGCTGGTCCTCGGGCAGTGTGTCTTCCAGCGCGGTTTCATCTCCGGCGGCAGGGGCGTCGAGGGTGAGCTTTTCCACGTAGTAGAGGGGGCCGGGATTGACCTCGACCTGCACATCGACCGCACCGGTTTCACGGTCCTCGGCGATGACTTTACCCTCGGCTTTCACGTCGCGGTAGCCGAGCCCACGCAGCGTCAGTACCAGCGAGTCCACTCCCGTGGCCAGTCGTCCGGCGGAGAAAAAACGGTCTTCCTCGGAGACGTAAAGCCGGTCCGTGGCGTAGAAGAAACCTTGCGGATCGCGGGTGATCTCGTCGGGAAGTCCGTTGGTCTGGATGGTGCTGAAGTAAAAGAGCACGCCCGGCTCGATGTTGAAGGCGACGGCGTCGCCCTCCTTGCGGGGCGGGAGTTTCGGGTCCACGTCTCCCTCCTCCCAGCGGCCTTGCCAGACAGTTTCGCCCGCGTTGGTGAGGCTGGCCTCGATGGCGGGGTAGAGGTAGCCGCGGCGCTTGAGCTCGCCGGAGAGAATCCAGAGCGAGTCCTCGACGTAGATGCTGTTGAACTCGATCTGCTTGCCTTCGCCGGGCTCAAGGATCTCCAGCGAACGGGTGAGCGAGATGTCCCCGAAGAAGCCGAAGCCGTTGATGTCCACGTTCGGGTTGCCGATGAGGCCGAACAGTTCCGCCCCGCGTCCCGGCGAGGCCGGGAGCAGGCTCAGCAGGCACAGCAGGCCGAGCGTGCGGGTCAGTCTTCGTAAACAGTCCATTTCAAATCAAGGGTGTAGGCGTCGAAGCGGTCGTACTGGCCGACAATCGACCAGGTGTCGTCGATGCGGTAGAGTACGCGGATGGTGTCCTTGCCGGTGAGGGTGACGTCCTCGCCGACGAAGACCTGCAACTGGTCGTCGAGCGGGTCGATCAGGCCCATGTCCACGAGGATGGTGTTGCCGACGAAGACGCCCAGCCCGGTCAAGCGGCTCTGAGTGGAGCGCTGGTCGCTCTCGGGCATGCGTCCGGCGGTGATCATCAGGAGGATGTCGCCCTGCTCCAGCGCGGGGGTGGAGGAAAAGGTGAGCTGAGGGTCGTCGGGGCGACCGGTGAGGCGCATGACCAGATCGTAGCCGTAGGCGCGTCCATTGGCGGTGATATCGATGACGGGGTCGTAGGGCTGGTCCTGGCGGATGGTGATGTTGCTGCCCTCGGCGATGCGGAGGTTGGCAAAGGGGAACATGACAATGCCCTGGTCGATCGTGACCTGGCCGATGGCCTGGGGCTCGCGCAGGGTGCCGAGCATGTTGAGGTCGGCGGAGAGGATGCCCTCAAAGACCGGGATGCGCACGCGCAGGAAGCCGTCGCCCTCGACTTCGATGCGCAGCCGCCAGTCGGCCATCGGCTCGTCGTCGATGGAGAAGTAGGGGAAGCGTTTGTCCGGCGCGGCGGCGGCCCCGCCTCCGCCGCCCTGGCCGAGAGCGGTCAGGTCGATGGTGTAAAAGCTCTCGTTGAGCACGACCTTGCCACCGAGGGTGGTCACGCCGTCGGCATCCGTCAGGAGGGTGAGGTCCGGGCTGCCGCGCACGATCAACCCCGGCGAGCGTACGAAGGGGATCTGCTCGCCCTTGATCGCGAGGTCGAAGCGCGGGTTCTCCGGCGACTCGATGCCGATCTCGCCCGTGATGGCCAGCTCCTGCCCGCCGAGCAGCGCGGAGGCACGGGTGATCTCCAGCCGGGGACCGGCGATCGCAAGCTGTGCCTGGATCTCCGAGACGGAGCCGATCTGTGGCAGGGGCAGGGTTTCGACGCCCTGGACGGAAAGCTCGCCGCTCCAATCGAGGCCGGGCTTGAGTTCGGCACGCAGGTTGATCGTGCCGCTGGGGCGAAGGATGTCGGGTAAAAACTCGGCGAACGCGCTCAGCGGGACCGACTCGAAACGCAGCGAGCCGGTGGCTCCGGTCAAGTCCGGCTCCCGGCCTTCCTCGATCAACGCGAGCCAGGCCTCTTCGGTCATGGGGAGTCGGCCGTTGGCGGTGAGCGGATGCCCTGCCAGGTCCAGCCCGAGCTGGTTGACGGTGATTTCCTCCGGGGCAAACATGGCCTCCACGTGCAGGTTGTCCACGTCGGGGATGTCGGGCAGTTCGCTGCCTTCGGGGATGTCGAATTGCTTCAGGTGGGCGCTGAGCTTGCCCGTGGGCGAGGCCAGGGTGCCCTCCACGTCGAGGGTCAGGCTCGGCTCATCGAGCACGAGCTGGTACTCTTTTTGCAACCAGTCCCAGATGCTGCTTTGCCCCGGAGAGACCGCGAGGTGAAAATCCGCCGGGGCCTCGGCCCGGAACTGGACGAGCGTCTCGGCGGCGGGAACGACCGCGACCGGGAAGTGGCCCCGGGCTTCGGCCAGCACGGTTTCGCCCTGCTGCGCGGTCAGGTGGTTCATGCGGGCACCGTCGGCATCTCCGGCCACGTCGAGCGAGAGGGTCACGGGCTGCTGGTTTTCCGGCTCGCCGGTGGCCGTCGCGGTCAGGGTGTAGGTGAGCGGGCTGTTGTCCCACCGGACCCCGGCCTGGACCTGGCTTAAGTGCGCGGGGAAGGGGAGCTTGGCGTCGGTCAGGAGTTTGAGCCAGTGCGGGCCTATATTGGAAACGGCCAGGTCGAGCTGCCCCGACTCGGGCCAGTTCACGTTCGCCTGAGCCTGCACGCTGCTGCCCTCGGTGTCGGCGATGGAAAGTTCGGTCAGGGTGATTTCACCGCTGGCAAGGTGGGTGAGCGTCACGGGCTGGGTAAGGCGAAGTTCGGAAAAATTCCGGGGGCGCAGGCTGGCCTCGCTGACGGTGATCCGCTGGCTGTCCGGGCTCAGATCGGCGTTGCCCTCCCAGTTAAAGTCGAGCGCTTCGCCGCCGCCTTTACCGGACAGGACTTCGAGTGCGCCGTGTTCGCCGCGCCAGTGCAGGGAAATGTCCACGCGGTCTTCGGCCCATTCAAACTGCTCCAGCGTGAAGTCGCCTTCGTGGCGGGGGCGGGCGAGGGGGCCGTCGGCGGTGAAGTCCGCCTTCAGGGCCGAGAAGGCCGGAGCCTCGGGCGCGTAATGGCTGACCAGCGCCCCGCTGATGACGAGCGAAGCCTTGATCGCGCTGAGGTGTTCCTGTTCGAGGTCGTAGCTGCCGCTGAGCGAGAGCGAGGAATCCTCCGGCAGCGTGACCGCGCAACTGCCGAGTGTGAGCTGCGGCCAGTCGAGTACGGCCTCGACCTCGACGGTGTCCGCCGTGTAGTCCTCGTAGGCGAGGTCGCGGGCGTCGAGTCGGGCCGTCACCAGCGGATAGGCGGAGTCGGTCTGGTCGTCCGCCACCAGCGAGGCGTCGAGCTTGCCCCGGATGGGGAAAAAATTCTGCTTGGAAAGGTCGGCCTCCAGTTCGAAACGGGCCGGGGGCAGGTCGCTCAGCCCGGAAAAAGGCACCGTGACCGGCTCGGCCAGCCGGGCCGTGATCCAGCCGCCCTCGACGGCGATTTTATCCAGCGAAACAGCTTCCAGGTCCCCGGCGGCCTCGATCCGGGCGGTCAGCGGGGGGAGGCCGTCCTGCTCGGGGCGGGCTGTGGCGTCGAGGCTGAGCGTGTAGCGCTGGCCGTTCCAGTCGGCTTGCGCGGAGGCTTGGGGGGCGGCGTAGCCCTGGCGGTCCTCGCGGGCGAGTATCTCCTCGGGCAGCGTCCAGTCGCGGGCGCTGAACGTCGCCTCAGCGGGGAGGAGGCCGCTTCCGCGCCAGCTCGCACCAAAGGTGCCGGGCTGTTCGCGCCAGTCAATTTGCCCGGTGAGGGCCAGCTCGCTCGGCGCGGGCAGGGCGATGCCGATTTCGACCGTGGTGGGTTCGGGGGAAAACGCGAGCTTGAGCGTGCGTGCCTGCGCGGACTCGCGGCTGAAGGTCAGTTCGGCCCGCTGCTCGCTCAGCGAGGTGCCCAGCACGGTGCTGAATGTGCCCTCAGTGTACTGCGGGCTGTCTGCTGTCACCGACAGGTCGCCGGAGGTATAGAGGACTTTTTCAACCGTGATTGCGACCGGCCAGCCATCGAGCAGCTCCAGCGCGTCAAAGGCCTGGCGGGCGAGTGCGGCGGGCTGGATTTCCTCGTCGGCGGCGGGGGGCGGAGGCGCCGGCTGGGCGGCGGGCTGGGCTTCGGTCTGCCTGACCTCGATGGTGCCAAGGGTGATCTCCGTCGGCTCGCCGGTGAGTTTTTTCCAAAGCAGGGCCGGGGGGGTAGCGGTTTGCAGGGTGCTGATGTCGGCCTCCAGCCCGGCTTGCGGATCGGCATAGCGGATTTCGCTCAGACGGAAAGTGCTGTAACCGACCCGTTCGTAGCGGTCAAATCCGGCTCCGGTGCCCTTCAGGGCCATCCCGAGCGCCCATCCCAGCCACCACGGCGAGGAGGCAAAGGCGACCACTGCCAGCAGCACAAAAACGAGGACCAGCCGCAGAAGGACTTTACGTGTTTTTCGGAAAGGGAGGCGGCGCATGGGTCGATGGTCGGGGCTCACGGCGAAGGCGGGAAAGGAAAAAGAGAGGCCCTACGATCACGGAGTAAACCGGGCGCTGCGCCAATCAAATTTTCACGTTCTTTGGCCCAGACGGTTTGCCCAAAAAGAAAGGCGGAATGAAGGGGTTGCCCGCGAACTCACGCAAGCTTCTGTTCCTCTTCATCCGGGGAAGTTCGGAAAAAGCCGTTGAGCCTCTTCGCGTGACTTCGCGGACAACCGGTCTTGTGGCGCTTCCCCGGACCGGTCAGTGGTGGTGATGCCCGGTGGGAACGCCCCAGGCCCAGCGTTTGCCGGACCACAGGAGTTGGCCGTCGTTTTCGATGCGTATGCTCACCTTGTGGTGGGAGAAGGGATTCATCTCGGCCTGCGTCGGGCCGAAGAACTGGTATTCCGCATTCCAGGGGAGCGTTTCCGGGCCGAAGTCACCCTTTACCGTGACCACGGCGCCGGGGGGGAGTTCGGGGTCGGCCAGGAGTGCCAGGTGGTTACCGGCCCAGCCGAGTTCGATTTTAACCGGTTCGCCATCGACCTCGACGGTGTAAACCGCGCCGTTCATTTTGCCGCGTTCGGCGTGGGCGGACTCGGCGGATTGCCAGGCCTCGTAGGCCGGAATCGAAATCGTCGCTCCGATGATGCACAACGCGGCTATCACCGCACCGATGAGCCGCCAGTTCGGGCCGCTGGGCGGGATCAGGTTGGGGTTGTCCGACGAAACGTAGGGGGCGGAGGGTGACGTCATGGCGTGAGAGTGTTCGGAAGATGATTGTGTCAAACGCACCGCGTCGAAATCGACATCGGGGGCCTTTGATGCAATGCTGTTGCGATAAGTAGCCGCCTGCCCGCGTCTTGTCAAGGGCATGGCCGGAATGAAGGGGGGATGTTTTCCCGCTTGGCGCGGCGGCGATTTTCCTAAAACTTATGCGCTTCCATGAGTGAAACAAAAGGCCCGGAGTATTTTAACCGCCTGAGCGGTCGGATCGAGCACGAGTCGGTTTATGGGGAGGCGTGGCTGGACTGGGCCTATAATCGCCCGCTGGGGCGACTTACGGTCGAGCTGGCGGCCAAGCGGACGTGGTTCTCGCGCTGGTACGGCTGGCGCATGAGCCGTCGCGCCAGCGCGAAAAAGGTCGTGCCCTTCATCCGGAAGTACGGGCTCGATATCGCCGAGATGCAGCTGCCGCCGGACCATTTCGCGAGCTTCAACGACTTTTTCAGCCGCCGTCTCAAGCCCGAGGCCCGGCCCATCGACCCGGACCCCGCCACGGTGGTGTTTCCCGCCGACGGGCGGCATCTCGGCTTCGCCAACGTGGCGCAGACGGACCGCTTTTACGCCAAGGGCCAGCGCATGGACCTGGCAAAACTTCTCGGCGACCGCGCACTGGCGGGCCGCTACGAGGGCGGCTCGATGCTCATTTCCCGGCTGTGCCCGGTGGATTACCACCGCTTTCATTACCCGGCGGAGGGCGTGCCGGGCGACACGTTGCCCATCAACGGCGACCTCTATTCCGTCAACCCCGTCTGTCTGCGCCGTCGCCTGAGCGTTTTGTGGGAAAACAAGCGCACCCTGACCGGTCTCCAAACCGAGCGCTTCGGCCAGATCCTTTGCCTGGAAGTTGGCGCGACCTGCGTGGGCAGTATCGTGCAGACACACGTCCCCGGCCAGTACACGCCCAAGGGCGGCGAAAAAGGCTACTTTCGCTTTGGCGGGTCGATGTGCATCACGCTCTTCGAGCCGGGGGCGGTCACGCTGGCGGCGGACCTGCTGGAGCATTCCACCGCCGGGCGCGAACTGTACGCCCGCATGGGCGATGTGGCCGGGCGGGCAGCGTCGGCCTGAGCGTTTTTACCGCAGAGGCGCAAAGACGCAGAGATTTTGCTCAGGGATAGGGGCTGTTTTTTCGCGCTGCTTTGGGTCTTTTGTGGCGATGCGTTTTCTTGAAAATCTCTGACGGAAAGGCCGGAAGTGAAAAGAGGTCGTCCCCTCCGGCCTTACTTAACGTTCTTCCTTAACGACCTTCCCGGCCTTCCTGTTAAATCCCTTCCTTTGCCGGGCTTTTCGGGCGGCGGTGTCATTTCCCCCGGGTGTAGTCCGGTCCGAGGGAGCGGTTGACCATGTCCGTGGCCTTGCTGTGGAACTTGGCGCGGGCTTCGATCATGCGGTGGAGCTGGACTTTGAAAATGTCCAGACCGATCATCCAGGCGAGGTTGTAGAGCCAGACCAGGCCGATCCATTTCCACGGCAGCGGGGGCATCAGCCCGAGCCCGAAGGCGCAGATAAGGACCGCCACGACCTGCGTGGCCACGATGGCGCCCAGTAGTTGCCAGGAGGGCAGGGGCGGGCGGAAAAAGGGCTTGTCCGTGCGGGTGAGGAAGAGTAACAGGTGCCCGGCCACGACCAGTTGCAGGAAGAGCATCGTCTGGAGGTGTTTCGGATCGTTGGACAGCCCGAAGTAGTCCATCCCCAGCCATTGCAGCCCGAAGGTCTGTACGACCGAAAACGCCCCCAGCGCCGAGGACACGGCGATGACCCGGGGCATGTTCCAGCGCACGGGCTTGGGGTCGATACGGGTGTTGTCGTAGGCGATGGTCATGATCGGGATGTCGTCGAGCAGGGCGAGCAGGATGATCATGATCGGGGTCAGCGGGTAAAAATGCTGCCCGGCCACGACGGGGAAAAACAGCATCGAGAGCACGACGAAGAACATGATGTCGATGGTCATGGCGATGCGGTAGATGGTGTAGCTCATCATGCGCTCGAAGATCTGGCGCGACAGCTCCACCGCCTTGATAATGACGGACAACCCAGGTTGCGTCAGAATGAGCGCGGCGGCCCCGCGGGCGGCGTCGGTCGCCCCGGAGACGGCGATCCCCACGTCGGCCTGTTTGAGCGCGGGGGCGTCGTTGACCCCGTCGCCGGTCATGCCAACGAGGTGCCCCCGGTCCTGCAGCGCCTTGACGATGCCGTACTTATGCTCGGGAAAGACCTCGGCGAAGCCCTCGGCCCGCTCGATGGCGGCTCCGGTGTCCGGCGAACTGTGGGCCATGTCCGCCCCGTCCTGAAAGAACTTTCCCGCCGGGACAATGTGTGTGCCCATGCCGAGTTGGCCGGAGATTTCAGCGGCGATGGCGGCGTTATCGCCGGTGACCATTTTGACCTCGATGCCCCGGGCGCGGGCGTCGGCGATAGTCTGGGCGGAGTCTTCGCGCGGTGGGTCGAAGAGTGAAAGAATGCCCAGAAAACTCCACTGCCCGCCGCTCTGGCGGGCCACGCCGAGTGTGCGGTAGCCCTTTTGCGCGTAGGCAAGCACGTCGGCCTCGGCCTTCTGGCGGGTGGGGGTGTCGAGTGCGCACAGGTCGAAGATCACCTGCGGCGCGCCCTTGGTGAAGGCCAGTTGCGCCCCGGTTGCGGGGGCAGCGGACGGGGTGCTTGCGGCGGGATTGCCGTCGCAGGTGACGGTGGCCTCCGTGCGTTTGCTGACCGGGTCGAAGGGGGTGAAATTGACCAACTTGTAAGCACTGAGCGCGGAGCGGTCGGCCAGCCCCGCGAACACGGCCAGATCGATGGCGTCGTTGTTCTCCTCCTTGGAGGCGAGGGCTCCGGCGAGGATCAGCTCCTGGGCGTCTTTGGCCGCGTAGAGAACCGGCTCGCCCAGGGTGATTTTGTTCTGGGTGAGGGTGCCGGTCTTGTCGGAGCAGAGGATGTCGATCCCGGCCATTTCCTCAATGGCCTGGAGGCGCGAGACAATGGCCTTTTGGCGGGAGAGGGCGAGCGCACCGAGCGCCATCGTGACCGAGAGCACGGCGGGCATGGCCACGGGGATCGAGGCCACGGCCAGGATGAGCACGAACTGGAGCACGTCGAGGAAGTGGTCCCCGCGGTGCAGTTGCACGGCCACGAGCAGCACGCAGAGCACGAGCGCGACCACGATGAGGAAGTTGCCGATGTGCAGGACGGCTTTCTGGAAATGGCTGACCGCGCCCGCGGTTTCGACGAGCTTGGCCGTCTTGGCGAAAAAGGTCTGCCCGGCGGTGGCGTTGACCAGGCCGACCATTTCCCCTTGCTTGGCAATAGAGCCGGAGTAGGCGATCTGTCCGATTTTTTTGCTCACCGGGAGAGATTCTCCGGTGAGGGCGGCCTGGTCGATACTCAGGTACTCGCCCTCAATCAGCTTGGTATCGGCGGGGACGACATCGCCCAGGCGGATGCGGATGACATCGCCGGGGACCAGTTCGCGGGCGGGGATCTCCTTCCACGCGCCGTCGCGGCGCACGCGGGCTTTGAGCGCGAGCTGGGCCTTGAGCGCGTCGAGGGCGTCGGAGGCCTTGTATTCCTGCCAGAAGCCGATCCCGGCGTTGATCAGGAGCAGGGCCAGGATGATGATGAAGTCCATCCAGTCACGGTTGATGACCGAGAGGACGGCGGCGATTTCGATCATCCAGGGGATCGGCCCCCAGAAGTACCCGAAGAGCATTTTCCAGCGGCTGTTTTTTTCTACTGTCAGCTCGTTGGGGCCGTTGGTTTGCAGACGCTGGGCGGCCTCCTGCGAGGAGAGCCCCTCCGGCGAGCTTTGCAGCTTTTGAAACAGTTCCTGGACCGACATCGGCTCGGCCTGTTTGGCATCCACGACTTCAACCATTTCACGCCTTTCTCTGAGGGTGGGATAAACAAGGGGGTTCTATGTGGAAAAAATAACGCTAACGTGCCTGTGCGTCACGGTTAAAAACACCGGAATGATCGATTATCCGTGAAAAAACGAGGGTTCGCGGGCGAAGTTACTGTGTGCGATCAATCGGAAACCATTGACAGCAGTAGGCGTTTTTAACAGGGTTCAATGTTTGTCACGGGCCGCCAACGGCATAAAGTTTGCTGTGCGCCTGAGTCAAATTGAGCAGGATATGTTGAGCACTATGGAGAACGATCTGGCCCGGATACTGGTCAGTGAAGAAGACATCCGCACCCGCATCCGGGAACTGGGCGTGGAAATCACGGATACGTACCGCAGACTGGGGGCCGAGGAAATCGCCGTCATCTGCGTTACCAACGGCTCCATCATGTTTGCGGCCGACCTGCTGCGGCAGATCGACCTCTACGCGCAGCTCGACTGCATCCGCGTCTGCTCCTACCAGGACGACATCAAGCCCGTTTCCGTGCCCGAGATCGTGGATAATATCCGGCTCGACATCAGCGGGCAGCACGTCCTGCTCATCGACGACATCCTCGACACCGGGCGCACGCTCGAGCGCATCGTCCAGGTGCTCAAGGGCTTCCGCCCCCACAGCCTGCGTACCTGCGTGCTGCTGGACAAGGAAGGCCGCCGCGAAGTCGGCCACGAACCGAATTTCGCCGGGTTCACCATCCCGAACGAGTTTGTTGTTGGCTACGGTCTGGACTTCGCCGAGCGCTACCGCAACCTCGGATGCATTGGCATCCTCAAGCCCGAACTGCAAAACCCGCCCGAGTGGCATTAATCGCGGTCGCGGTTTGCCAATACCCTCTGAAACTGGTATGGCTTTCGCAGGTTTCAAAAGTACAAGCATGACACTGGCAGATAAAAAACAGGAATTGATCGAAGAACTGACGATCATCGAGGATCCGCAGGAGCGTTTCGCGTACATTATTGACCGGGCCCGCGCGTTGCCAGCGCTTCCGGCTGAATACCAGATCGAGACCTTCCGGATTGAGGGCTGCCAGTCGAATCTCTGGCTTGTCCCGAGTTTCGAGAACGGGCTGTGCCACTTCCGCGTAGACTCCGACGCCGTCATCACCAAGGGCGTGGCCGGGCTGCTGACCGAACTCTACAGCGACTGCCCGCCGGAGGAAATTCTCCAGCACGAGCCGACCTTCCTGGCCGAAGTCGGGGTCAACCAGCACCTGACCCCGAATCGCCGCAACGGCCTGAGCAATGTCTGGAAGACGATCAAGGCCTACGCCGAGCTATGTCTGAGGAATCAGGCCAGCCAGGTGGAGAAGTAAAACCCTGGCGTGCAATCAGGGGTATGCCTCCGCGCGATTAAGTGGAATATCCCCGGGCCTTTGGGCTCTAAGGGGTATATTCAACTCTTAAGAAAAGTGTAAAAATCGCGATAGGAAAGATGTAAGCGTTCCTGTCGAGCACCTTTTTAGAAAGACATTTAGTCATGAGCGGAATCCAAGTCCTGATCGCTGAAGACGATTTCATTTCCCGCAAGCTGCTTGAAGCCAATCTGTCGCAAATGGGCTATGGTGTGTCCATCGCCGAGAATGGGGAAGATGCCTGGCAGCAGTTCAATGCCCAGCCTACCCGTATTGTCGTGAGCGACTGGCTCATGCCCGGCATGGATGGGCTGGAGCTGTGCCAGAAAATCCGTGCCCGCGAGAACACCGACTACACCTACTTCATCATGCTCACCGCGAACATCGGCGAGGATGAAAACTACTTCATGGCGATGGACAGCGGGGTGGATGACTTTCTGACCAAGCCTCTGGACCGCAATCAGTTGCAGATCCGACTAAGGGTCGCTGAGCGCATCCTGCGCAGCACCTCGCGCATCCAGTCCCTCGAAACCATGCTCACGATCTGCGCCTATACCAAGCGGATCAACTTTCCCGAAGAGGGCTGGCAGACGATTGAGGACTTTTTGTGCAATCACTTTGGCATCCAACTCTCGCACGGGGTCGATCCCGGCTATTACGAGACCCATATCAAACCGGAACTGGCCCGTCTGACCGCCAAGCACGCCGGCACCGGAAAGTGATCCCGTTTCTCAGTCGGGATGCTAATGAGATTCGGATTTAACAGGAAGGCCGGAAAGGGCATAAAGAAGTGTCAAAATGCAAATTTTCCGCGCTTTCCGACCTTCCTGTTAAATCCTGTCTTATTTCCAGGTGAATAGCGGTATTAGATGTCCTGCTGGGCGTCGCCGAGCTTGCGCAGGGTGTCCCAGGCGTAGATGCCGGTGTTGTGGCCGTCGCTGAAAGTGAAGACCACGGCGTAGTTGCCCGCGTATTTCCACCCGTCCACGGTGACGCCGGGGAATTCACGGGAGCCTTTGCCGCCGTACTGGTTGCCGAAGATGTCCTTTTCGCCGATGTTTTCGGCGCTGGGCGAGTGTGCGCGCAGGTACTCCGGGTCGAAGTAGTCTTCGCGGCCGTCGGGCCAGCGGATGGCGATTTCCTTGCCGATCAACTGAATGTCTTCGGGGGGCGGTGTCATGGCTCAACCTTGCGTTATGTCCCTGCGCCTGCGCAAGCCATAACCCTTTCCAAATCGATCCCGCCCTGACTTCGGGGTAGAGCGAAATCGGCTCAAACGCCGGGTGTTTGGGCCCAGCGTGCTTACGCGCTGGCGAAGTGCTTGCGGGCGCGGGCCATGGCCATGAGGGGGAAGTAGTGCCGGTACATGTTGTAGTTGATCATGAACCCGCGGGCCAGCTCGCGGCCTTGGGAGAGGGCCTCGGTGTTGCCTTGGAGGGCGATGCGCTCGCCCACGCCGTAGCCGGGGAAGCCCGTGCCGGTGTATTCCTTTTGCTCCCAGGTGCCGTTTTTCTGGGTGCGGATGAGGTAATCGAGGCCGCGCTGGATGGACTCGTCGTAGTCGTGAGTGTTCATGGCCAGCAGGGCCATGAGCGCCCAGCCCGTCTGGCTCGGCGTGCTCGGGCCGACGCCTCGCAGGGCGTCGTCCATGTACGAGCCGCAGGTCTCGCCCCAGCCGCCGTCCTCGTTCTGCTTGTCGAGGAGCCATTGGCCGCACTTGCGGATGCGCGGGTCGCTCATGTCGAAGCCGACCGCCTGCAAACCGGGCAACACCAGCCCGGTGCCGTAAATGTAGTTTACGCCCCAGCGCCCGAACCACGGGCCTTCGGGCTCCTGCTCGGACATGATGTAGTCCACGGCCCGCTTGACGGCGGGGTCGGACATGTCGTAGCCCATCAAGCCGAGGGCTTCGAGCTTGTGGCCGGTGAGGTCGGCGCTGGGCGGGTCGAGGACTTCGCCGAAGTCGCAGAAGGGGATCTGGGTCAGGGCCTTGGTGTGGTTGTCCTTGTCGAACGCGCCCCAGCCGCCGTTACTGGACTGCATGGCACGTAGCCACTTCTCGGCCCGGGCGAAGGCGCGGGTGATGCGCTTCTGGTAGCGTTCGGGGGCGATCTGACGCATCTGGCAGAGCACGGTCAA
Source organism: Ruficoccus amylovorans (assembly GCF_014230085.1). Lineage (NCBI taxonomy): Bacteria > Pseudomonadati > Verrucomicrobiota > Opitutia > Puniceicoccales > Cerasicoccaceae > Ruficoccus > Ruficoccus amylovorans. The sequence goes on from NZ_JACHVB010000014.1 coordinate 208,974, forward strand.
GGCCACGGCGGTGTCGTCCAGGTCCGGGTAAAAAGTGTTGGCCCGCTCGAAGGCCCAGCCGCCACACTCGACGTCCTTGACCGTCATGGCCCAGTCGCCCTTGGTCAGGATTTGCTTGTCGAGGATGTACTCCAGGGCGGGCTCGAACTGCGGGAAGCTCTCCCAGGTCGCGCCGGTGTCGAGGATGGCCTGCATGGCCAGCAGGGTGTCCCAGATTGGGGATTCGCTGGCCTGGATGAAGATCATGTCGTCGCGCTCGTAGGACCAGTGGTTGTTCCAGGCGTTGATCCCGGCGGCCACGACGGGGTGCTCGGGGTGGTAGCCCTCGACGTGGAGCGCGAGCAGGGCGTAAATCCACGGCGGCTGGATACCACCCCAGGCCCCGTCGGCGTCCTGGTGCCTGATGATCCACTCCAGCGCGAGCTTGATGGATTTTTCCCGTCCGGGTTTCCAGGGGAGCTTTTGCCAGAGGTGGAGCGCCTTGTCGGCGGTGCGGAAAAAGGTCGGCCAGAAGCCCTCCAGCCGCCGGGGGAAGGAGAAGTCGAAGTTCTCGCGTCCGTGCGGGTAAAGCTCGTCCAGGCGGCGGTCTGGGGGGAGGGCAACGACGGGGCGGCGGGCCGATACGATGCTCATCGACATGAACGTGGCGCGTGCCCAGGAGGCGAACTGGTAGATGTTGAACGGGGCCCAGGTCGGGATGCGCCCGATTTCCGGCGGGATGATGGGCAGGGTGTCCCAGGGCCACTCGCCGATGGTGGCGAGCCAGAAGCGGGTGAACATGCGGGCCTTGGCCAGCCCGCCGTGGGCGAAGATCCACTCACGGGCGCGGCGGACGGGTTCCTCGTCGGGGCCGAGCCCCGCGCTGCGCAGGGCGGCGTAGCATTCGATAGTGGTGTTGATGTCACCCAGTTCGGCGTCGTGATAAATGTCCCACGAGCCGTCCTCGCGCTGCTTGTGGATGATGCCCTTGATGATCTTGTCGTACTTGGGGTCGTCGGTGCGCCCGAGGAAGTGCATGGCCAACACCCACTGGGCCTCCATGCAGCAGTTGGATTCGAGGATGTCGTTCCAGGAGCCGTCGGGCTTCTGGTTGCGGGCCAGCCAGTCGAGCGCGCCCTGGATGCTCTGGTCGAGCGTGAGAGTCTGGTAATGGCTGGCCGGGACGGGAAGCAGCTTGGGCGCGTCCCCGGCGATCAGCTTGGTCGGCCGGGCGGAGGCGCTGTCTGTGGGCTTGGGTGTCATCGTTGTTTCTGGCGGTTGTAGCTTTAAAGTTAAAAAAAGGTGGTCCGGGCTTGGCGATAAAAGGGAGCCGGGCCTAGCGGGCCTGGGCGTCTGCGGTGAGCGGTTCCGGCGGACGGGTGGGGAGACTGTCCCGGATGTCGGAGTAAAGGGCCTCCCATTCGGGGTCTTTCATCTTCATAAAGCCGAAGGTGCGCAACACAAAGGCTCCCTCCATCGCCATAAAGGCCAGGCGGGCCTGACGCCCCTCCGGCGTTGCAAGGTCGAGGTGCGAAAGGTGCTCGTGGTACCAGGCGCGGACAAACTCCATGTGGTCGGGGCTTTGCAGGAGCATGGCCATGAGTCCGGCGGCGCGGGCGTAGGAGTGCTTGTTGGTCTGGGCGGTAGCCTCGACGTAGCCGACGATGGCGGCGACCGGGTCGTCGGTCTGGCGGGTGCGCTCGTCGATCTCCGCCTGGAAATCGTGGCACCAGCGCTCGACCATGGCGTCTATCAGACCCTTTTTCGTCCCGAAGCAGTACTGCACGCCGCCCTTGGTGATGCCGACGGCCCGTGCCACCGCGTCGATGGTCAACTCGGCGGCCCCGCGCTCCAGCACGATGCGTTCGGCGGCGTCGAGTACCTGATTGCGGTCAATGTGTTGCGGGCGGCCCATCTTTTATTCCATACGTACGTATTTATATGGAGGGTGCGGTCAAGCGCTATTTTTTTCAAGGGCGGTGCGAGGGCTGGAATCGGGGACCGGTCGGAAGGGAGGGTGAGCATGTGGTCAGAAGGAAAGCTCGACGTGAGACCCGCGTCAGGTTTGTTTTCAATCATGGCGAATCACGAGGACGGTACAGCTTCGGAGAGCAACGGGGCTATTGAGGCGGAGCAGGCAGCGGAGCTGTCCTCCCCGCCGGACAATGTGATCTCGTCCTCGACCGAAGGAGGTTCTTCCCCGGTAGATACGGTTCGCGCCGGGCTCACGCTGGCGGCGTTGGGGGTGGTTTTTGGGGACATCGGGACGAGCCCGCTCTACGCCATGAACGCAACCCTGGCCTTCGCCGACCCCAACGGGCTGAACAAGTCCGTGCTCGGGATCGTGTCGCTGTTTTTCTGGACGCTGATGCTCGTCGTCACGGTCAAGTACCTGCTGTTCATCATGAAGGCCGACAACGAAGGCGAGGGCGGGGACTTCGCCATGCACGCGCTGCTGGAGGAGAAGATGAAGTCCTCTCGGCGCACGCCGTTTATTTTCCTGCTCATCGCCTTCGGGGCAGCTCTCTTGGTGGGGGACGGCGTGATTACCCCGTCGATTTCCGTGCTCAGCGCCATCGAGGGGCTGGAGGTGGCAGGGCCGGACATGGGACATCTGGTGGTGCCGCTTTCGCTGGCTATTTTGATCGTGCTCTTCGCGATTCAGCGCTTCGGGACCGGGGGCATCGGCAAGGCCTTCGGACCTGTCATGCTCGTTTGGTTCGCGGTGCTGGGGGCGCTCGGGGCGTACCAGCTTTTCCAACACGGCCCGGAGGTGCTCATGGCGGTCAATCCGCTTTACGGGCTGGAATTCCTCTGGCACGAGCGGGCGCAGGCGCTGATGGTACTCGGGGGCGTCGTGCTGTGTGTGACCGGGGTGGAGGCGCTCTACGCGGACATGGGGCACTTCGGGCGCAAGGCGATCCAGCGCGGCTGGCTCTTTGTCGCCATGCCGGGGCTGTTGCTGAACTACTTCGGGCAAGGGGCGCTGGCACTGGCCAGCCCGAAGCCGCCGGAGAACCTCTTTTTCAGCCTCGTGCCGCAGGGCTGGATGACGTGGGCGCTCGTCGTGCTGGCCACGGTGGCGACGGTCATCGCCTCGCAGGCAGTCATCTCGGGCGTGTTCACACTGACTCGGCAGGCGATCCAACTGCGCTACTGCCCGAACCTCTCCGTCGTGCACACCTCGAATGAGGTCGAGGGGCAGATTTACGTGCCCATCGTGAACATCCTGCTCTGCGTGTTGTGCGTGGCGACGGTGGTCATGTTCAAGACTTCGGAGTCGCTGGCGGCGGCCTACGGGATGGCGGTGACGGCGGCGATGGGTGTCACCTCGCTGGCGTACTTCTACGTCCGAATCAAGGTCTGGAAAAAGGGCTTTGCGCTCAGCCTGGTGCTGCTGGCGCTGTTCTGGGTGATTGATCTGTCCTTCCTCGCCTCGAACGTTTTAAAATTCTTCTCCGGGGCCTACTACCCGCTGCTGATCGCGGGCGGGCTCTTTGTGCTCATGCTGACCTGGCGCGTGGGGCGGAGGCTGATCCACAACTCCATCTTCGAGTACCTCGACCCGCTGGATAAGTTCCTGCAAGAGCTACCGGAAAAGCCGCACACGCCGCTCAAGGGCACGGCGATTTTCCTGACCGCGGACAACCACTACGCGCCGGTCGCCTTGCGGGACCAGATCGAGTTTTACGGCGTGCTGCGCGAACAGAACATCCTCCTGACCGCGCTGCCCGACGTGAAGCCCGTGGTCCGGCACGGACGGATCGTGGAAATGGAAAAACTTGAGCACGGTTTTTACCGGATCACCTTCCGCTATGGCTACCGGGAGCGGCCCGACCTGATGGAACTGCTCCGCTACGTCCGCGACGAGGTGGGGAGCAAGATCGACATCGACGACGTGCTTTTCCACTTCAACCGCGAGCGGGTTTTCATCACGCGGGCCCGCACGCTCTGGCTTCCGCTAAAAATGCTGTTCTCCTTCCTCGCCCGCAACTCCCGCGCCACGCAGGAGCGCTTCGTCTATCCGCCCCGGCGCGCCGTCGAAACGGTGCACCCGGTGTTTTTGTAGGGGGATTTTATTGCTCACACGGAGGCACAGAGGCACGGAGGAGAGGGAGTGGAAATGCCTGCACTTTAAGCGGTCGCCATAGATAAAGGATAGCAGTGTTTCGAGAACCGATTCTCTTTGTGCCTTGGTGTCTTTGTGGTTAAATCTCTTTTTTCATCTGAGGCGGCTTTCACACTTCCACTCAGGTCAGGCTATTCCACCTCCGTGCCTCTGTGCCTCCGTGTGAGCAATAAAAAAAAAGCCGCGGGCGATGAAACGCGCCGCGGCTTTGAAAAAAGAATTCGTTGATTGTCCGTTTGCTTCCCTGGGGGAGGAGCCTTTCTGGCTTCGTAGGGGCGGATTGCTGGTCCCCTTCAGTGCCAGCGGGTGCAACCCGCTTAGGGGAGCTGGGAGACGCCCATGAGGTACTTGTCGCACTCGCGGGCGGCGGCGCGTCCCTCGTTGATGGCCCACACGACGAGGCTCTGGCCGCGGCGGCAGTCACCGGCAGCGAAGACGCCTTCGACCGAAGTGGTGTGCTGGTTGTGCTCGGCCTTGTAATTCGAGCGCGGGTCGGTTTCCAGCCCGAGTTCCTCGACGATGCCTTGTTCCGGCCCGAGGAAGCCCATGGCCAGCGTGACCAACTGCGCCGGAAGCGTGCGGCGCGTGCCGTCAACCTTCTTCGGCACGAAACGGCCCTGCTCGTCCTTGCCCCACTCGATGTCCACGATTTCGACGCCGGTCAGGTTGCCCTTGCCGTCATCGACGAAACGCTCGGTCATGACGAGGTACTTGCGCGGGTCTTCGCCCTGGAGCGCGGCGGCTTCCTCCTGGCCGTAGTCCATCTTATAGACCTTGGGCCATTCGGGCCAGGGGTTGTTCGGCTGGCGCTCCATCGGGGGCTTGGGCATGATCTCAAGCTGGACCACGCTCTTGCAGCCGTGGCGGATGGAGGTGCCGACGCAGTCCGTGCCAGTGTCGCCGCCGCCGATGACGACGACGTCTTTACCCTTGGCGTTGATCTCGGGCAGGCTGCCGTCGAAATCCGTGTCGAGGATGTGCTTGGTGTTGCCGGTGAGGAACTCCATCGCGAAGTGCACGCCCTTGAACTCGCGTCCGGGGGCGGGGAGGTCGCGCGGTTTGGTCGCGCCGGTGCACAGCACAACCGCGTCAAAGTCTTTCATCAGCTTCTTGGCCGGGAGGTCCTTGCCGATTTCGGTGCCGGTGACGAACTTCACGCCCTCGTCCTCCATCAGCTTGACGCGTCGCAGGACGACGTTGCGCTTGTCGAGCTTCATGTTCGGGATGCCGTACATGAGCAGGCCGCCGATGCGGTCCGCGCGCTCGAACACGGTGACTTCGTGCCCGGCCTGGTTAAGCTGGTCGGCGCAGGCCAGCCCGGCGGGGCCGGAGCCGACGACGGCGACCTTCTTGCCGGTGCGCTTCTTCGGGGCCTGGGCCTTGACCCAGCCTTCTTCCCAGCCCTTGTCGATGATCGAGCTTTCGATGTTCTTGATCGTGACGGGCGGCTCGATGGAGCCGAGCACGCAGGAGCCTTCGCAGGGGGCGGGGCAGACGCGGCCCGTGAACTCGGGGAAGTTGTTGGTCTTGTGCAGGCGGTCAAGCGCTTCGCGCCAGCGGTTGCGATAGACCAGGTCGTTCCACTCGGGGATCAGGTTGTTGACCGGGCAGCCCGAGGCCATTCCGCTGACGAGGAGGCCGGTGTGGCAGAAGGGCGTGCCGCAGTCCATGCAGCGCGCACCCTGTTGGACCAGGTGCTCGTCGGCGGGATGTTCCTTGAACTCGTCCCAGTTCTTGATCCGCTCCAGCGGCGGAAGTTCGGCAATCGTCTGCCGTTCGATTTCGAGGAATCCGGTAGGTTTACCCATTAAAAAGATGGTTAATTGTTAATTGCTAAATGGTTATTGGGAGCAAGCCATTAAGCCATTTGACCATTTAGCCATTTAATTTAATTGCCGCCGACGCGGGAGAGATCCTTGAGGTTTTCTTCAAACGCCGCCATGGCCGCTTCGTCGCCGGAGAGACCCTGCTCTTCGACTTTCTTGAAGCAGTTGAGCATGCGTTCGTAGTCGCGGGGCATGACCTTGGAGAATTTCGCCAGGGCCGCGTCCCAGTTGTCGAGGATTTCCCGGCCACGCTCGCTGCCGGTGTACTTGACGTGCTTCTCGATTTCGGCCTTCACGCTGGCAATCTCCGCGTCGTCGCACTCGACGAGTTGGTAGAGGTTGACCATATCGTGGTTGAGCCGGTTCGAAAAGTCGCCGTCCACGTCGTAAACGTAGGCCACACCGCCGGACATGCCCGCGGCGAAGTTGCGTCCCGTCGAGCCCAGGCAGATCACCTGGCCACCGGTCATGTACTCGCAACCGTGGTCGCCCACGCCTTCGATGACGGCCTTGACCCCGGAGTTGCGCACGCAGAAGCGTTCGCCCGCCACGCCGCTGACGTAGGCGTGCCCGAGGGTCGCGCCGTAGAAGGCGACGTTACCGGTGATGATGTTCTCATGGGCCTTGAAGGCCGAGCCCTTGGGCGGATAAACAATGACCTTGGCACCGGAAAGGCCCTTGCCGAGGTAGTCGTTGGTGTCGCCCTCAAGTTCGAAGGTCATGCCGGGAGGCGCGAAGGCCCCGAGGCTCTGGCCGGCGCTGCCGGTGAAGTGCATCCAGATGGTGTCTTCGGGCAGGCCCTGCGCGCCCCAGCGGCGAGTCAGTTCGCTGCCGGTGATGGTGCCCACAACGCGGTTGATGTTGATGATGGGCAGGTCGATCTTGACCTTCTCGCCCTTTTCGAGGGCGGGCTTGCACATCTCCAGCAGGTGCGTGTTGTCGAGGGCGACATCGAGGCCGTGGTCCTGCGGCATCTGGCAGTAGTGGCCGACTTCCGGGCCCACGTCGGGGCGGTGGAAAATCGCGGTCAGGTCGATGCCTTTGGCCTTCCAGTGGCTGATGGCTTCGCGGGTATCGAGCAGATCGACACGGCCGATCATGTCCGTGAACTTGCGGAAGCCCAACTGCGCCATGATCTCGCGGATTTCCTGCGCGATGAAGGTCATGAAATTGACCACATGCTCGGGCTTGCCGGTGAACTTTTCACGCAGCTTCGGGTTCTGGGTGGCGACGCCGACCGGACAGGTGTTCTTCTGGCACACGCGCATCATCAGGCAGCCCATAGTCACGAGCGGAGCCGTGGCAAAGCCGAACTCCTCCGCGCCCAGAAGGGCACCGATCACGATGTCGCGACCGGTCTTCATCTGGCCGTCGGTTTCAAGGACGACGCGGCTGCGCAGGTTGTTGAGCAGCAGGATCTGGTTGGTCTCGGCCAGGCCGAGTTCCCACGGCACCCCGGCGTTGTAGATCGAGGACAGGGGCGAGGCGCCCGTGCCGCCGTCATGGCCGGAGATGAGGATGACGTCGGCATGGCCCTTGGCCACCCCGGCGGCAATCGTGCCCACGCCGACTTCGGCCACGAGCTTCACGTTGACCCGCGCGCCGGTGTTGGCGTTCTTGAGGTCGTGGATCAGCTCCGCGAGGTCTTCGATGGAGTAAATGTCGTGGTGCGGGGGCGGGGAGACGAGCCCCACGCCGGGGGTCGAGTGACGGACCTTGGCCACCCACGGGTAAACCTTCGCGCCGGGCAGTTCGCCGCCTTCGCCGGGCTTGGCACCCTGGGAGACCTTGATCTGGAGCTCGTCGGAGTTGACCAGGTATTCGCTGGTCACGCCGAAGCGGCCCGAGGCGACCTGCTTGATGGCGGAGCGCTTGCTGTCGCCGTTGGGCAGGGTCTTGAAACGTTCGGGGTCCTCGCCTCCTTCGCCGGTGTTGGACTTGCCGCCGATGCGGTTCATGGCGATGGCGAGCGTTTCGTGGGCTTCCTTGGAAATCGAGCCGTAGGACATGGCCCCGGTCTTGAAGCGCTTCAGGATGGCCTCGACCGGTTCGACCTCTTCGAGCGGAACCGGCTCGCGGTCCTCCAGCTTGAACTTCATCAGCCCGCGCAGGGTGGCGAGGTTCTCGGTCTGGTCGTTAACCAGCGCGGTGTACTCCTGGAAGGTTTTGAAGTCGCCCGTGCGGACGGCCTTCTGGAGCGTATGGATGGTGCGCGGGTTAAAGAGGTGGTACTCCCCGTTGCGGCGCCACTGGTACTTGCCGCCCGGGTCGAGCGCGGCCTCGGCGTCTTCGATGTGGCGGTCCGGATAGGCGCTGGTATGGCGCTGGGCGACCTCGTCGGCGATAACACCGATGTCGATGCCCTCGATCCGGCTGGCGGTGCCGCAGAAGTACTTCTGGATGATCGAGCTGTTGAGTCCGATCGCCTCGAAGATCTGCGCGCCGCGGTAGCTGGCCACGGTGGAGATGCCCATCTTGGCCATGGTCTTGACCACGCCCTTGATGGAGCCCTTGAGGAAGTTGTAAACCGCCTTGTCGAAGTCGATGTCGAGCATGTCCTGCTGGATCATGTCGTAGATCGACTCAAAGGCCATGTAGGGGCAGACGGCGTCCACCCCGTAGCCGAGCAGGACGGCGAAGTGGTGCACTTCGCGCGGCTCGCCGGATTCGAGGATGATGGAAACCTTCGTGCGCGTGCCCTGCTTGACCAGGTGGTGGTGCAGGCCGCCGACGGCCAACAGCGCCGGGATGGGGGCGGCGTCGGGGCCGATCCCGCGGTCGGAGAGTACGAGGATGTTAACGCCCTGCTTGACGGCCTTGTCGGCCTTGGCGAAGAGCTTTTCGAGCGCCTTTTCCAGCCCGTCGCCGCCGCTCTTGGCCTTGAAGGTCATCTCAAGCGTGTCGGCCTTGAAGCCGGGCTTGTCGATCTGGCGGAGGGTTTCGAGCTGCTTGTTGTCAATGAGCGGGCTGTGGAGCCGGATCATGCGGCAGCTTTCGGGCTTGGGCTCAAGCAGGTTGCCCTCGGAGCCGATGAAGGTCTCCGTGGCGGTGATGAGTTCCTCACGGATGCAGTCCAGTGCCGGGTTCGTGACTTGGGCGAAGATCTGCTTGAAGTAATCGTAAAGGAGCTTCGACTTGTTCGAGAGCACGGCCAGCGGGATGTCCGTCCCCATCGAGCCGATGGGCTGGACGCCGTTGGTGGCGGTCGGGCCGAGGATAAAGCGCAGGTCCTCGTAGGTGTAGCCGAAGGCGCGCTGGCGCTCGAGCACGGTCTCGTGATCGACACCGGGAACGTCGGCGGGCACGGGCAGGTCTTCGAGGAAGAGGCGGTTTTCCTTCAACCACTCGGCGTAGGGCTGGGCGGTTGCGATCTGGTGCTTGAGCTCCTCGTCGCCGATGATGCGGCCCTCGCGGGTATCCACCAGGAACATGCGGCCCGGTTGCAGGCGGCCCTTTTTGACCACAATCTTGGGGTCGATGTGGACGGTGCCCACTTCGGACGCCATGATGACGCGGTCGTCGTTGGTGACGTAGAAGCGCGAGGGGCGCAGGCCGTTACGGTCGAGCGAAGCGCCGACCACGGTGCCGTCGGAGAAGGTGATCGAGGCCGGGCCATCCCAGGGCTCCATCATGCAGGCGTGGTACTCGTAGAACGCCTTCTTTTCCGGGGACATGGTCTCGTGCTTTTCCCAGGGCTCGGGGATCATCATCATGACGGCGTGCGGCAGACTGCGGCCGGTCAGGTGAAGGAATTCGAGCACGTTGTCGAAGCGGGCCGAGTCGGAGCCATCCTCGTTGATGACGGGGAAGACCTTCTTGAGTTCCTTGCCGAAGATGTCGCTCTCGCACTGGGCCTGGCGGGCCTTCATGAAGTTGACGTTGCCCATGACCGTATTGATCTCGCCGTTGTGCGACATGAAGCGGTTCGGGTGGGCGCGGGGCCAGCTCGGGAAGGTGTTGGTCGAGAAGCGCGAGTGCACAATGGCCAGCGCTGACTCGAAGTCCTTGTCGTGCAGGTCGTGGAAGTAGGGGCTGATCTGCTCGGGGGTGAGCATGCCCTTGTAGATCATGGTGCGGGCCGAGAGGCTGACCATGAAGAAGAACTCCGCCCCGGGAAAGGCCACCTGCGCGTCCGAGAGCACGGCGTTGTGGTGCTTGGAGGCGACGGAAATCTGGTTGTGGCGGATCGCGTAGTGGATGCGGCGACGGATGATGTAGAGCTTGCGCTCCCACTCAATGTCGTCGGTGATCTCGGGCGAGCGCTTGATGAATATCTGTTCCATCACCGGCTCGTAGCTCTTGGAGGTCTTGCCCAGGATCGAGCTGTCCACCGGCACGCGGCGCCAGCCGAGCAGCTTCTGGCCTTCGGCGTTGATGATCTGCTCACAGACTTCCTTGGCGGCGCTGCGCTCCGGTGTCTCGGGAGACATGAAAATGATCCCGGCGCCGTACTGGCCTTCCTCGGGCAGCTTGACTCCCTTGGCGGCCATTTCGCGGCGCAGGAACTTGTCCGGCATCTGGACGAAGATCCCGGCACCGTCCCCGGTGTCCGGCTCGCAACCGCAGGCTCCGCGGTGGATCATGTGGTTGTTCATCTCGATCGCGTCCTCAATGATCTGGTGAGAACGCTGCCCCTTTAAGTGGCAGACGAAGCCGACGCCACAGGAGTCTTTTTCCCGCGAAGGATCGAACAGGCCCTGCTTCTCGGGCCAGCCAAGTTCCGTATTCGGACGATTTGCCATACGCGTGTTTTTTACTAATACTGGGTTAAGAGGTCATAGATTCCTCCCTGCCGAGGCGGGGGAAATGTGAAAATGTCGGCACGGGAAACAGGAGCACAACACACCCCCAGCCATTCCTGGAATGGAGAAGCAAGACACTTGTTTCCCTCGCGAGCGGAGTAAAATTGGACTTCGATGACGGAAATGCAAATTTTTTATTTATAGTGTCGTTAAGCAGTCGCTATGCCAGCGAAGTGGATAACGCGATGAGGGACGGGAATTCCCGTTGCCGTGAGATTATAGTGGAAATGCCCCTTGGAGCCTGATCTGACGGCTAATCAGGGCGATTTTCGGGCGGTTGGGTAGGGGGGAGATGGTCTTTTTCCGCTCCGGCTTTCCCCTAAAAAAAAGGGGAACCTCGGAAAAGGTTCCCCCTGGGAAAACTGGCGCAATAGGTGTTTAGCGTGAGTGGACACGGACCATGCGTCGGGCCGTGATAAAGCCGAGAACTCCGAGCGCCAGGACGGAGGCGTAGGTTGAGGGCTCGGGAACGCTGTAGAAGAAGCCCTGGACCGCCCCGGCCTGGATGCCGCCCTGGTTAAAGTTATCAGCTCCCCAGACGAGGATCAGATCACTGTCGAGATTGCTCAGATCGAAAATCCCGGATGCGAAGGTGGCCGTGTAGGTGCCCGATACGGTATCCCCGGTCGTGAAATACCCACCATTGGTCTGGAAGTAGATTGAACTGGTCGAGGCGAAGCTATCGGTCATATAGAGATCGATAGGTGTACCGGCCACAGCCAGATCGCTCGAGGTCGGGGTCAGTGTCGTGCTGGGGCTCAAGATCCAGTCATTATCTGTCGGATCGGAGGCCACTATCATCAGCGAGCGTCCGAGGCTCGCCGGGGCGGGGCCTGTCAGCGTGCCTGAGAGTGTGAAGCTCAGAGCCGTGTCGGTGAAAGTGACATTGCTGATCGTGACATCAGCCTGTGATGTCTGCGCGCCAATAACACCCAGCAGGGCCCCCATAATCAGTGTTTTTAGTCTCATTAAGTTAATTTATTTTTTTGTTAAGGGGTATGCTGTTTCTTATTTTGGGTATTAGCGTTCTTGTCAATACATGGGTTTAAGTGACTAGTAGATTTAAGAGCCAAAGACTCTATTCTGGCGGATTTTAAAATGCCTTTTCCGTGCTTCGCCCCACATGCCTGGCCTGTGCGCATCTCGCTACGCTACGTCGCTTCACCTCGAAAGCCGAAAACCAGCCTGGGCGGACTCGTTCCGCAATTTGAAGACAGTCCTTAGAACAGCTCGGGCTGGGGGGCGGGCGAAGGCTCAGGGCTGGGGTCGCCGTCGTCGTCACGGTGCAGGTGGCGCGGGGGTTGGCGTACCCGGCGGGCGAGCAGTTCCTCTTGTTCCCCGACAATGCGGTCGCAGATTTTTTCCACCTGCAGGCGCAGCCAGCGGCTGGTTGGAGAGCCGGGGGTGTAGTCCGCCGGGCCGTAATTATGCACGCGCCCGTCTTCGCAGAGCCGGTCGTTCTGGGCGAACTCCGCCTCGCTTGTCGGGTTGTACACGGCAAAAGTCTTACCTCCGGCCTTGCGCACGACGGCGAAGCAGGGCACGTCGCTGGGGCCGTCGGCGATGTAAATCATGTTCGCGAAGGGCACCCGGCGGTCTTCTTGGACCATCTTGAAATTGACATTGATGGCCGGGTTTTTGTTCGAGCCCTTGTTGATCTCAAAGAGGTAGCGGGTTTTGATCGTGTTGTCCACGATGACGCCGATCTGGCTGATCTCGAAGTCCGTCTGGATCTGAAGCTCGTTCTGACGGCTGAAATACGGGGGCAGGGGGCACTCGATCAGCTCACAGGCGAAAATCCCGTCCACGGCCCCGGCAATCTTGCTGCCGCGGATCATCTCGGCCAGGCCGGTGCTGATGATGTAGTGCTCCAACCGGATTTCGTGTTTTCTGTAATCGGGCTTGGACGTGGCGAAGTCCTTTAATTCGCCAAAAAACTCCGGCAGCCCCGGGAAAAACGGAATCTGCCCGCCCAACTCGTGCAGATGGCGGTTTTGCAGGCCCTTGAGCGGGCCGTTTTTGATGAAGCTGAGCAGGTGGTTGAGGTAAACGGTCTCGCGCGAGACGGTAATGCCGCGCTTGGCGTAGATGTCGGGCAGGGCGTTGACCTCGGCCCAGAAGTGCTCCTCGTCGATCCCGTAGCGCTCGAAAATCGGAGCCTGCATGTACCCCGGCGTCAGGGTCTTGTCGAAGTCCCAGATCACCGCCACCACGTTGCGGTTGTTCAGCTTGTTGGTCGAAGAAGTCATTCTGAGAGAAAAGAAAAAACGTCGTCCGGCTGACGGGGCCACAAGGCCGCTTTGCCAAAGATGAAAAAAGATTCACTGCAAAGGCGCAAAGAGGCAAAGTTTTTTCTGAGCTACATGCTGCGTGCACTTGAAGATGCGTTTTTAACTAACCACAAAGACACAGAGCCACAAAAAGCACAGAGGGAGATTGTGTGGCCAATAAAGTCAGCTTCCCTCTTACTTCTTTGTGCCTTTGCGCCTTTGTGGTTAATCTATTCTTTTAATCGTCGCTGCTTCGATTCGGCCCCCGCATCTTTAGCCTTGTCTTTGCGGGCGGGCTTTGCGGCGATGGGGGGCTTTAGAAAATCCATGGAAGGCATCCCCGACATCGCTCCGTTCAGGAACCGCAAGGAAGAACTCGACGCCAAAATGGCCGAGCCGGACTTTTTCTCCGACCAGCGCCGTGCCGCCGAGCTCTCGCGCGAGCATACCCGGCTGAGCGGCATCGTGGCCCTTTACGATGCCGCCGACAAGCTCGAAGCCGACCTGGCGGGCAATCGCGTCATTATCGACGATCCCGAGACCGACCCAGAGCTCAAGGAACTGGCCGCCGAGGAAATCGCCGGGCTGGAGGAGCAGGTCGCTCAGAAGCGCGACGAACTGCTGCTGGCCATGCTGCCACCGGACCCGAGCGACTCGCGCAACACGATTGTCGAAATCCGTGCCGGGGCCGGGGGGGACGAGGCGTCGCTCTTCGCCGGGGACCTGACGCGCATGTACCACCGCTTCGCCGATCAGCGAGGCTGGACCGTGGAGCCAATGGGGGCGAGCGAATCCGATGCGGGCGGTTTTAAGGAAATTTCCTTTCTCATCACGGGCGACGACGTTTACAAGGTGCTCAAGTACGAGAGCGGCGTCCACCGCGTGCAGCGCGTGCCAGTGACCGAGGCCAGCGGGCGCATTCACACCTCGACCGCGACCGTGGCCGTGCTCCCCGAGGCCGAGGAAGTCGATATCGAGATCAAGACCGAAGACCTCGAAATCACCACCACACGCGCCAGCGGCGCGGGCGGTCAGCACGTCAACACCACCGACTCGGCCGTGCAGATGACGCACAAGCCCACCGGTCTGACCGTCTATTGCGCCGACGAGCGCTCCCAGCACAAGAACCGGGCCAAGGCGTTGACCGTGCTTCGCTCCCGTTTGCTGGAGCAGAAGCAGCGCGAGGAACAGGAAAAGTACGCCGCCAACCGCCGCAGCCAGATCGGCACTGGCGACCGCTCCGAGCGCATCCGGACGTATAACTTTCCGCAAAACCGTCTGACCGATCACCGCATCGGCCTGAGCCTTTCGCTGCCGCAGGTGATGGAGGGCGACCTCGACGATCTCGTCGAAGCCCTCCGCCGGGCGGATCTCCAGGCCCGCCTCGACGCAATGAACAAGTAGGCGCGGCCTGCCCGCCAGCGGGCAGAGATATTCGATCTGCCGGCTTTTGTGAGCCATCCTTGTGTGGTCACATGGCTGAGGATATGGAATGCCCAATTCCCGCGATTTATCCGTACATCAAAAAAATGCCGCGGATGTTGGTCCGCGGCATTGAGAAAAAAAGGTTGCGCTCGGTCCGCTTAGCGGCCGGTCGGGGCCTGCTGTTTCTTGCGGGGGCCGTTCGAGCCGAAGGACTTGCCGCCACCGAAGGACTTACCGCCGCGCGAGGGCTTTTGGCGGAAGCTGCCACGCTTTTTGAAGGAGCCGCCTTTGCGTCCCGCAGGAGCGCGGTCTTCGCGGCGCTTGCTCGGGTTGCGGTAGCGCAGGGCGACGGGCTCGGCGTGGAAGGGGTGCTCCTCCTCGACCGGGATACTCTGCCGGATGAGCTTCTCGATTGAGAAGAGCAGGGGCAGTTCCTCGGCGCTGTTGAAGGAGACGGCCAGGCCGCTGGCTCCGGCACGGGCGGTGCGCCCGATACGGTGCACGTAGCTGTCGGGCTCCATCGGCAGGTCGAAGTTCACGACGAGCGTCACGTCTTTGACATCAATGCCACGGGCGGCCACATCGGTCGCTACCAGCACGCGGATTTCGCCGCTGCGGAAGCGGTTCAGGGCCTTCTGGCGGGCGGCCTGGGTCTTGTTGCCGTGGATGGCGTCGGCGGGGATGCCTTCGTGGGTCAACTGGTTGGCCAGGCGGTTCGCGCCGTGCTTGGTCTTGGTAAAGATCAGGCTCAGTTCGTCGGGGTTGCCGTCGGAACGCTCGTTGAGCAGGTGCGTGAGCAGTGTGCGCTTGTGCTCGTGCTGCACGAAGTAGAGCTTCTGCTCGACCTTCTCGGCGGTGGTGGCCGCCGGGGCGATACGGATTTCCTTCGGGTTGCGCAGCAGGGTGGTGGCCAGCTCGGCGATCTGCCCGGCCATCGTGGCCGAAAAAAGCAGGGTCTGGCGCTTGGGCGGCAGTTCCTTGGCGATGCGGCGGATGTCGTGGATGAAGCCCATGTCGAGCATGTGGTCGGCTTCGTCGAGGACGAAGGTTTCCACCTGATCGAGGTCGAGGCAATTCTGCTGGTACAAGTCCAGCAAACGGCCCGGTGTGGCCACGAGTACGTCAAGGCCGCCCTTGAGCGTGCGTTCCTGCGGACGCTGGGAGACGCCGCCGTAGACGAGCCCGACGTTCACGCGCAGATACTTGCCGTAAGTGTGGAAGCTGTCGGCGATCTGCACGGCCAGTTCCCGGGTGGGAGTGAGCACGAGCGTGCGCACGCTGTAGGGTTGCGGGCGTGACTTCATCTTGGACAGCCGGTCCAGCATCGGCAGCGCGAAGGCTGCGGTCTTGCCGGTACCGGTCTGCGCACAGGCCAGCAGGTCGTGGCCTTCGAGAAGGACGGGAATGGCCGCCGCCTGGATGGGCGAAGGCGTCGTGTAGCCCTTTTCGGACAAAGCGCGGTGAAGGGGCGCTGCGAGAGGAAGCGCCTCAAATGAGGATTCGGACATGGTTGTTGGGGGCAGCTATGACGCCGCTGCACATGGGCTCGATGAGGACTATTTAGATAAACCCGAAACCAACCGCTCACCGTCTGGACCGAATCAGGGGATGGCAGCCACGATTCAAAGGAATTCGCTACCACCAAAATGCAAGTCGCGGATAGTGCAGGTCCGCACGCCGGGTGCAAGCTAAATTATTAACTTTCTGCCATTTGTGGCCGAGGGCGCCGGTGGCGGTAGTGTAATGTTGAAGTCTTCAGAATAAGTTTGGCTTCTATTAGTATCTCTTGACATAAAGGGGCCTTCGCCATTGGATGACGTGCTAATCTTATTGAGGAAGACTGACTAATGCCAACGCCTGAATTCGTATATCAAGAGGTCCTGCCGCTGGGCGAGGACAAGACCGAATACCGCCTCCTGAGCAAGGAAGGGGTTTCGACTGTGTCCTTCGAGGGGCGCGAAGTGCTCAAGGTAGAGCCGTCGGCGCTCGAGTTCCTGGCCCGCGAGGCATTTCGGGAAGTGAGCTTCAAGCTGCGCCCGGCGCACCTCAAGCAGGTGGCCGCGATTCTCGATGACCCCGAGGCGAGCGAAAACGACCGCATGGTCGCGCTCACCATGCTCCGCAACGCTGAGGTCGCCGCGCACGGCGTGCTGCCTTTCTGCCAGGATACCGGCACCGCGACCATCGTCGGCAAAAAAGGCCAGCAGGTCTGGACCGGCGGCAGCGACGAGGCCGCGCTGAGCAAAGGCGTTTACGACACCTACACGCAGGAGAACTTGCGCTACTCCCAGACTGTCCCGCTGGACATGTACAAGGAGAAGAACACCGGCTGCAACCTGCCCGCGCAGATCGACCTCTACGCGACTGAGGGCGAGGCGTACAAGTTCCTCTTCGTGGCCAAGGGCGGCGGCTCGGCTAACAAGACCTACCTTTACCAGGAGACCAAGGCGCTCCTGAACCCCAAGTCGCTCGAAAAGTTCTGCATCGAGAAAATGGCCTCGCTCGGCACCGCCGCGTGCCCGCCGTACCACCTGGCCTTCGTCATCGGCGGTACCTCCGCCGAGATGTGCCTGAAGACGGTCAAGCTCGCCTCGACCAAGTACCTCGACGCGCTCCCCACCGAGGGCAACGACTACGGGCAGGGCTTCCGCGACGTGGAGTTTGAAAAGCTCCTGCTCCAGCGCGCCCGCGAGAGCGGGATCGGTGCGCAGTTCGGCGGCGCGAACTTCGCGCTCGACGTGCGGGTGATCCGCCTGCCGCGCCACGGGGCCTCGTGCCCGGTCGGGCTCGGCGTGTCCTGCTCGGCGGACCGCAACGTCAAGGGCAAGATCACCCGTGACGGCATCTTCCTCGAAAAACTGGAGGACGATCCGGGCCAGTACATCCCCGAAGAATTCCGCCAGATCAATACCTCGGAAAAGGCGATCAAGATCGACCTTAACCGCCCGATGCCCGAGATCCTGGCCGAACTGAGCAAGTACCCGGTGACGACCCGGCTCTCGCTCTCGGGCACGATTGTGGTGGCCCGCGACATCGCCCATGCCAAGCTCAAGGAGCGTCTCGACGCCGGGGAAGGGCTGCCGGAGTATCTCAAGAACCACCCGGTTTACTATGCCGGTCCGGCCAAGACTCCGACGGGCTACGCCTCCGGCTCCTTCGGCCCGACGACCGCCGGTCGCATGGACAGCTACGTGGATATTTTCCAGGCCGCGGGCGGCTCCATGGTCATGATCGCCAAGGGCAACCGTAGCCAGCAGGTGACCGACGCGTGCAAGAAGCACGGCGGCTTCTACCTCGGCTCCATCGGTGGCCCCGCCGCCATCCTGGCCAAGGACAACATCAAGAAAGTCGAACTGCTCGAATACCCGGAACTGGGTATGGAAGCCGTCTGGAAAATCGAGGTCGAAGACTTCCCGGCCTTCATCCTGGTGGACGACAAGGGCAACGACTTCTTCAAGCAGTTGCGCTAAGTCGCCATCCGCGCAGGCGCATGCGCCTGTCATGGTTTTTCACTACAAAAAAGGGAACCCGTGCGGTTCCCTTTTTTTTGTCGGAAGCGGCGGCGACAACTTCTTTTAAGAAGGCCCGAATATGCCTTCGCGGTCGTGGCGGTTGAAGCGGGTGAAGTGGCGCTTGGGCAGGGCCTCGATGAAGTGCCGCCCGTACTCTTTTTGCAGGATGCGCGAGTCGAGGATGACGATGCGGCCCCTGTCGTCCTGCTTGCGGATGAGCCGTCCGATGCCCTGCCGGAACTGGATGACGGCCTCGGGCAGGGTCATCTCGGCGAAGGGGTTGCCGCCGCGCTTACGGATCCACTCGGCGCGTGCCTCGGCCACCGGGTGGGTGGGGATCTCGAACGGCAGGCGCGTGATGACGACTTGCGAGAGCGCCGGGCCGGGCACATCGAAGCCCGTCCAGAAGCTCTCCGTGCCCAGGAGCACGGCGTTGCCCGCCTCGACGAAACGGTTCTTCAACTCGGAGCGCGAGAGACCCATGCCTTGCCACAGGAGCGGGCGGCCCGCTTTTTCGAGCACGGGGGCCAGTTGCGTGGCCACGCGGTTGAGGTCGGCGTAGCTGGTAAAGAGGCCCAGTGTGCCGCCCTCGGTTCGCAGGGAGCAAAAGCCGATCATCTCAGCCAGGTAGGAAATATCGAGCCGGTTGCTCGTGCGGTCCGGTCCGGGAGCGTCCTCGGCGATGGCGATTTCGACGTGGTTCTCGTAGTCGAAGGGCGAGGCCTCGATGCCGGTTTCCTCCCCCTCGGCCCCGGTGCGGCGGAGAAACGGGGCCATCGTGCGCCCGCTGGTCAGGGTAGCGCTGGCCAGGGTGATGGAAGTGTCTTTTTCAAAAAGCGTTTCGCGCAAAAACTCGGCCACATCGACGGGGGCCGTGCGCAGGGTGACGATCTGGCGTCGGCGTCCGGTCTTCTCCAGCCAGTAAACCTCGCCCTCGTCCTGAAGTGTGAGGCAGTGGGTGATGCCCTTGAGGTAGGCGTCGAGACGCTGGGCGTGGTCGGTCAATTCCTGTTGCGTGCCTTCGTCGGTGATGTCCTGACGGAGGCGCTTGAGCATCCCGGTGACGGTGCCCAGCGGGCGGTGCAGGAGCGGATCGGTCCAGTCTGGTTTGAGCAGGCGCAGCACGTCGCGCTTGTCGAGGTATTGGCGGCGGATGGCGTTGAAAAACGATTCGCTCGCGCTGATGGCTCGGACCACGCTTTCCTGGTCGGCACGCTGGGCCAGACGCGAGAGCAGGCCCTTTTTCGTCTTCGGGTTGTAGAGGATTTTCAGGGCCCGCTCGATGGCGTAGGAGCTGATGTTGAGCCCGCAGTGGTTGGTGGCGATTTCGGGCACGGTGTGCGCCTCGTCGAGCACGAGGAAGTCGTCCGGAAAGAGCACACCGCGCGCGCCTCCGGCCGGGGAAAGACCGGCGCTGATGAGGCTGAAAAGCAGGCTGTGGTTGACGATGACGACCTGCGCCTGCGCCCGCTCGGCCAGCGCCCGGCGGTAGAAGCAGGTTTCCGGTGAGCAGTTTTTGGAGTTGCAGGAGGAGCCGTCGGCGTTGACCCACTCCCAGACTTCGGGGGAGGGGGCCGGGGCGAGTTCCTCGCGCAGCCCGGTTTTGGTCTGGGTGGACCATTCGCAGATGCGTTCCAGTTCCTCGGCCTCGATCTTGTTAAAGAGGTCGCCACGGGTCTGAATGGCCCGCGCCAGGCGGTGTCCGCACAGGTAGTTACCGCGTCCGACCATGAGCGCGACCCGGAAGCCCCGGAACGGCTCCAGCTCCGGCACCTGATCGAAGAGGCGGCGCACGAGCGGGATGTCGTGGTTTTTCAACTGCTGCTGGAGCGCGATGGTGTGCGAGGAGACGAGCAGCGGGCGTTTTTCGGAGACGGCCTGGAGGATGCCGGGCACGAGGTAGGCGAGGCTTTTGCCGACGCCCGTCCCGGCCTCGAAAACCAGCGGCGTGTCGGTGGCCATCGCGCGGGCGACGGCCTGGGCCATGGCCTCCTGCTGCGGACGATGCTCCAGCCCGAGCCGCCGGGCGAGCCAGCCTGTGGGCGCGAACACCCGGTCCGCCAGCTCCACGGCCGGCGGAGTCGAGGGCAACGGGCTTCCCCCGCCTTCACGAAATCCGATCATCGCCCCGCAGCATCACCGCTGGTTCCTGCTTTGGCAAGGAAGGACGGATCAAGGTGCGTGGTCGCACAGGACAATGAAGGGGGTGGTACTGAGTTTAGGGGCGCGGGTAAATCTGTTCGCCCGCGTCAAGACCGTCCTGGATTTCCTGTTTGGACTTGATGAACTTGACGTTCGGGCCGGCCTTTTCCCAATCGAAGGTCTTGCCGACCACGTAGTAGGTGACGGGCAGTTTCGGGACGTTTTTGATCGTGGCGGTGGCCTTGGCGGCGGTGATGACCTGCGCGGCCATGCTGTCGCTCTGGCTCAGGCTGGCTATGGCCCACATCTCCTGCCCGACGACCCAGACCTCGTCGATTTTCAGGCTCCAGGCCGGGGAGGGGACCTGCAAGGTCAACCCGATGACTTGCTCAGCCATGATTTCGACATTGCCGCTTTCCAGGCCTCTGCTCGGCATCTGGTTTTCCATTTTCGCGATTCCCTCGGCCATCGGGGCGGTGTACTCCTTTTCGGCCTCCTGGGCGGTTTTACTGTCGCAGGCGGACAGCAGGCAGAGCAGGGGAAGGGCGGACAAAAGGGGCAGCAGGCGTGTCATTTTCATCCCGCGAGACTAAGACCCGCTTCCGGCGCTCGGCAAGCGCATATAGACGACGAAGCTGGTTAAGAGTTTGAGAGTTTGAAGGTTTGAGAGTTAGGGGGAGATTGATGGTTTAGACTGATTGTCCAGTGTGGGCATGCGCCTTACTCGATGAGGACGAGGGTGCCGGAGGGGACGGCGTTGTAGAAGTCGATCATCTCGGCGTTGCGCAGGAGGACGCAGCCGTGGCTGCGGGCGTTGGCGAAGTCGGCCTCCAGATTGGTGCCGTGGATGTAGATGTAGCGGTCGTGGCTGTCGCAGCCGGGTCCGGCGTTGTGGCCCGGTTCGAGTCCGCGCAGCCACAGAATGCGCGTGGTGACGAAGTTGCGTTTTTCCTCGGGGCCGTACTCCCAGTAGCGCTTGCCGGTGGGGATGCGGCCGATGAAGACCATGCCCTCGGGGGCGCCGTCGCCGATTTTCTCGTCAATAAAGTGCAGCCCGGTCGGCGTGCCGAGCGAGTTTTCCACACACGAGGGCGGGTTGATCCCGAAGGCGGTGTCGTAGGTGCGCACGAGAGCGCCATTGAGGAAGTGCCTCAGTTTCTTCTCGCCAAGACTGACATGAATCGCATGCTGTGTCGGTTCAATTGACAGCCGGGCACACCTGGCTAAGATACTAGAATAACCGTTAAAAACCACCATGAGCTATCGAGTCGGCATTGTCGGCGCCACCGGCGCCGTTGGTCAAGAACTGATCGAACTGCTCCATCGTCGGAATTTCCCGATGGAGTCCCTGACGCTGCTTGCGTCCAAGCGTTCGACCGGGAAGACCATCACCTGGGAAGACAAGTCCTGGGTCGTCGAGGAAGCCGTGGCCTCCGCCTTTGACGGGCTGGATGTCGCGATTTTCAGCGCCGGAGCCTCGACCTCGAAGGAACTCGGCCCCGAAGCGGCCAAGCGTGGCTGCGTGGTGGTGGATAACAGCTCGGCCTTCCGCATGGACGCGGATGTGCCGCTCGTCGTGCCCGAAGTCAACGCCCATGCCATGCGCGAGCACAAGGGCATCATCGCCAACCCGAACTGCTCGACCGCCGTCGCGTTGATGGGCCTGTACCCGCTGCATGAGGCTTTCGGGCTGAAGCGCTTTACCGCCGCGACCTATCAGGCCGTTTCCGGCGCGGGCGCGTCCGCCATGCAGGAGTTGGTTGACCAGCTTCACGCCTGGGCCAAGGACGAGCCGTTGAAGGTCGAGAAGTTCCCGCACCAGATCGCCTTCAACGTGCTCCCGCACGTCGATGTCTTCTACGAGGACGGCTACACCAAGGAGGAGCACAAGATGCTCAACGAGTGCCGCAAAATCCTCGGCCTGGAAAGTCTGCGCGCCTCCACGACCTGCGTGCGCGTGCCGGTCCTGCGGGCCCACAGCATCGCGATCAACGCCGAGTTCGAGCGCCCCGTGGACCTGGCCAAGGCCCGCGAAGCCATCGCCGGTTTCGCCGGTGCCGAGCTGTGTGACGACCCTGCCCACAACCGTTACCCGATGCCCCTGGACTACTCGGGCAAGGAAAAATGCGGGGTGGGACGCCTGCGTATCGACTCCGCGCTCGACAATGGCCTGGCCCTCTGGGTCGTCGGCGACCAGCTCTGGAAGGGGGCGGCGCTCAACGCCGTCCAGATCGCCGAGGAACTGCACCGTCAGTCCGCGTTGGCCTGAGCCGGTCCGCGTTGGTGGGCGGGCTGAGCAGTTGGCCTGTTTCGTTTTTTTATCGCCAAAGGCGGCCTCTTGCGGGGCCGCCTTTTTTGATGAAAAAATAGAAGGGAATTGCCCGCGAAGACACGCGAAGTCCACCTTTCTATCACACCGTTTCTAAACCGAAATGAGACCGTTTTTGATAAAGAAAGAGATTTAACAGGAAGGCCGGAAAGAACGGTAAGCAAGACCTCCGGCTTTTCTTCCCTTGCTTCCCGGCCTTCCTGTTAATCCTTTTTACGGTATCAGAATGGGTGAGATGAGATATAAACTTCGCGCCTCTTCGCGTGTCTTCGCGGGCAATCCTCTTTCCCTTCTTTTTGCGGGCGGCGATGTCAGGCTTATCTTGTCGAAGCCGTCCGGAACTGGTAGCTACATAAAAAATGTCGGAATCGTGGCTGCAACGGCTTCGGGCGTGGTCCCCGCACTTTGCCCGGCGTCTGGAGCGTTTCCCGCCGGAGCGCGAATGGCTGGACCGTGAACTGGCGCAGGGGCGCGACTGGGACACGGCTGACCTGGAAAAACTCTGGGCGGAACTGGCCCCGCAGGAGCCGCAGGTGTGTTCCGAGGCCGCGCTGGGCACCTTGCAACAGTTGCGCCAGCGGGTTTCCCTGCGGGTCGCCGCCCGCGAGATCGCCGGGCTGGCCCCGGTCGATACCTCGCTGCGGGAAATGACCCTGCTGGCCGAGTTTTGCCTGCGCAGGCTCTGCGGCTGGCTCTGGGCCGAGTTGACGGCCCGGCACGGCACGCCTTTTAACGAGGAGACCGGGCAGCCCGCCCGCTGGTGCGTGATGGCGCTGGGGAAGTTCGGCGGGGGCGAGTTGAACTTTTGCTCCGACCTCGACCTGGTTTACGTCGTGGACGGGCACGGCCCCTGCGAAGGCGGGCCGGGCCGCTGGGACAGTCGGCAATTCTTTGACCGGTTTTTTCGCGACCTGTCGGCCCGCCTGAGCCAGAATGCGCCCGAGGGGCAGCTCTACCGGATCGACCTGCGGCTGCGCCCCGAGGGCGAGACCGGACCGCTGGTGCGGACCTTTGCCGCGCTCACCGGCTACTATTGGAGCGCGGGGCAGCTCTGGGAGCGCATGGCCTGGATCAAGGCTCGCCCCGTGGCCGGGGACCGGGCGCTGGCCGGGGAGATTCTCGAAGAGCTGAACCCCTTCCGCTATCCGCGCAGCCTGACCGGCAACCTCGTCTCCGAAGTCGCCGGGCTCAAGGCCCGCACCGAGCGTGAAGTGGTCGGCGAGGCCCGTCTGGCCGCCGACATCAAGTCCGGTCCCGGCGGTATCCGTGAAATCGAGTACCCGGTGCAGGCCCTGCAACTGCTCGAAGGCGGCCGCAACCCTTTTCTCCAAAGCGGTTCGACGCTGGAGGCTCTCGGCCAGCTCGCCCGTTACGGGCTGCTGCCGCCCGCCGAGGCCGGGGAGCTGACCGAGGCCTACCGTTTTCTGAGAATGGTGGAGAACCGCCTGCAAATGCGGGCGGATGCGCCCGCCCACCTCCTGCCCGAGAACTCCGGCCAGCGCGAAGCCTTGGCTCTTAGCCTTGGGTTCGCAGACTGGGTACATTTTCTGGACGAGCTGGACCGGCGGCGGGAACGCGTGCATGCGCTGTTCGCGGACCGCTTTGTCACCCCGCTGGACGAGCACCGGCTGGAGGCGTGGAGCGCTTTTTTGGCGGGGCAAGAGCCCGAACCCTTTGTCCGTAGCTGCCTTCAGCAGTGGTTCCCCCGGGCGGAGGACATCCCGGCCCGGCTGCGGCACTTTGTCCTCGGAGACGCGCAGTTTCTGATCACCCGGGACCAGGTGCGGGCCTTTCTCGATCTCTCACAGCACTGGGACGACCTGCTTCCGCGCCTGGCCCGGCCCTTGCGGACGCTGGAGCGGGTGGGGGACTTCGCGGAGCAGTACGGCTCGCGACGCCAGTTTTTCCAGGCCGGCGGCAATCCCGGTCTCTTGCGCACGCTCTGCCTGCTGTTCGATCGCAGCAACTTCATCTTTACGCTTTTTTGCCGCCACCCGGAGATGGTGGACGAACTCATGGCCGAGGCGCCCCGGCGGCGGAAA
Source organism: Ruficoccus amylovorans (assembly GCF_014230085.1). Taxonomy (NCBI): domain Bacteria; kingdom Pseudomonadati; phylum Verrucomicrobiota; class Opitutia; order Puniceicoccales; family Cerasicoccaceae; genus Ruficoccus; species Ruficoccus amylovorans. The sequence continues at coordinate 233,430 of NZ_JACHVB010000014.1, forward strand.
AACCGGGACGAGTTGCGCCGCGAAGTCGGCCTGCTGCCGCGCGGGGAGGATTTTCCGCGTTTGCTGTGGCTCTACGTCAAGGCTGAGCAGGTCCGGCTCGCGATGGGAGAGCTGCTCTATGACCTTCCTCTGGAAAAAACGACCCGCAGCCTGGCCGCGCTGGCCGATGTCGCGGTGGAGGCTGCGCTGGCTGAGGCGGACCCCGAGGGCGAGTTGGCTGTGATCGCGGCGGGAAAGTTTGGCGGCGGGGCCTTGACCCCCGGCTCGGACCTTGACCTCATGGTCTGGGGGAGCCGTAAAAACCTCACCCGGCAGGGAGAAAAAGCCCGCGCGCTGACCCGCCTGCTGGGCTACCGGACTCCGCTGGGGCCGGTTTTCGAGGTGGATCAGCGTTTGCGGCCCCACGGGCAGGACGGCCCGCTGGTGGTGACGCCGGAAGCTTTTCGGGAATATCACGCCGGGGCCGGGGCTCAAGCCTGGGAGCGGCAGCTTTTATGCCGTTGCCGCCCGGTGGCGGGAAACCCGGACCTGCTGGCCGATTTCGAGCGCCAGCGGGACGAACTTCTCTACGCCGGGGCGCCGCCGCAGGCGGCAGATTTCCTGGACATGCGCGCCCGTATCGAAGCCACCGCCGCCCCGGAGGCGGCATCCGCCTACAAGACCGGCCCCGGCGGGCTGGTGGACGTTGATTTCGCGGCCCAGTGGCTCCAGATGACGTGCGGACGGGCCGAAACCGCCCTCCGCCGCACCGATACGCGCAAAATTCTGCGAACCGCGGCCCGAATCGGTTGTCTGGATAAGGCGGTGGCCGAAGACCTGCTCGAAGACCACGGCTTTTTGCGCATGATTGAACTGAACCTGCGACGCGTCGATTTTACCGGTGTCTCCCGCCTGCCGGAGGGAGAGGTTGAGCGGCGTTCGCTCGCGCACTGGATGGGCTACGGGGACTTCGCGGGGCTCCGGGCCGACCTGTCGCGCCGCATGGCCCGGGTGCGGGGGCATTTTAGCCGCCTTTTCGAAATGTAAATAGCGTTCGACAAATTCCGATACCCGAATATGCTCTTAAAACTCCGCGCGAGTAATCTCCAACCTCTCTGACTCAACCATGAAATTTGCCAGATCCATCAGCCTCGCCCTGTTCGTGTTCCTCGCGGGGGGGGCGCTCGCCCAGGCCGAGAAGCTCAACAGCGCGCCCTTCGAGACCACCGGCACCATGCGGGAGGAAACCCGCTACCTGATCCAGTGCCTCGAAACCCAGCACTACCTGAACCAGCCGCTGAGCAAGCTCGACAGCGAGGGCTTCATCAAGTCCTACATCCAGGACCTCGATCCGCAGCACCTCTTTTTCCTCCAGAGCGAGATCAACGACTACGAAGCCCGCTTCGGCCCGAGCCTGTACCTCTTTCTGGAGCGCGGACGGCTCTATCCGGCCTTCGTGATCTTCGAGGACTACCGCGACCGCGTCATCGCCCGCGCCGCCTGGGTGCAGGAGCGCCTCCAGCAGGACTTTAACTTCACCAGCGAGAGCACCTACGCCCCCGACCGCTCGAAGACCGAGTGGCCCGCCACCGAGGCCGAGGCCAACGCCCTGTGGGAGAAGCGGATCGAGTATCAGGTGCTGGACCAGATCCTGAGCGAGATCGACAACGACGAGGTCGCCGTGGACGAGGCGGTGAAGGAAAAAGTCGATGCCACCGCCGCCGCCGAGGTTGTCGTGGCAGCCGAGGAAGTTGTCGTGCCCGAGATCACCCCGGAAATGCTGACCGAGGCCCGCGACGTCATCCGCAAGCAGTACGAGCGCATGGAAAAATCCGTCACCGAACTGGAGGCCAGTGACGTGCAGGAGATTTTCCTCACCGCGCTGACCCACATGTACGACCCGCATTCGACCTATTTTTCGGCTAACTCGCTGGAGGAATTTTCCATCGCCATGCGTAACTCGCTGGTCGGCATCGGTGCCGTCCTGCAGGACAACGAAGGCTACTGCACGATCAAGGAGCTACTCCCCGGTGGCCCCGCCGAGCGCAGCCGCGAGCTTGACCCCGAGGACCGCATCCTGGCCGTGGCCCAGGGCAAGGACGGGGAATTCGTCGATGTGGTCGGCATGAAGCTGACCAAGATCGTCAAGCTGATCCGGGGCAAGGAGGGCACGCTGGTGCGCCTGCTGGTGCGTCCGGCCAAGGGCGACCCCTCGGACCGCAAGACCGTCAACCTCGTGCGTGACGAGATCAAGCTGACCGCCAACCTCGCCAGCGCCGAAGTCTTTGACGTGCCTGCGGGCAACACCACGGTTCCCATCGGGGTGATCGAGCTGCCCGCCTTCTACGGCTCGGGCGACCCGTCCTCCGATGAGCCGAGCACAACCGGCGACGTGGAGGAACTCATCGGCAAGCTCAAGGACATGGGCGTGAAGGGCCTCGTGCTCGACCTGCGCCGCAACGGCGGCGGTCTCCTGACCGAGGCCATCGGCCTGACCGGACTCTTTATCCCCGACGGCCCCGTCGTGCAGGTGCGCGACATCATGGGTCAGGTGCAGGGCCGCGTGGACGACAACGGAATGGTGGCCTGGGACGGGCCGCTCATCGTGCTGGTTTCGCGCTTCAGCGCCTCGGCCTCCGAGATCGTGGCCGGTGCCCTCAAAAACCACAACCGCGCCATCATCGTCGGTGACGAAGAAACCCACGGCAAAGGCACGGTGCAGGCGATTTTCGAGATGAACCGCTCGAACTTCCTCTCCTCGGTCAAGCCCCGCCGCGGCGCGGCCAAGGTCACGGTCCAGAAGTACTATCTGCCCGACGGCACCTCGACCCAGATCAAGGGCGTGCGCTCCGACATCGTGCTGCCCTCGGCCAACATGCTCCTGCCCATCGGCGAGGACGACCTGCCCAACGCCATGGCCTGGGACTCCATCCCCGGCATGGAGTGGAGCTACAGCATCGATTTCACACCCGAGGGCGAGCCCATCAGCCCCGCGCTGCTCGACGACCTGCGCCAGCGCAGCATGGACCGGCAGGGCGCGCTGGAGGAGTTCACCTACCTCAACGACAACATCGACTGGGTGAAAAAACGCCGCGAGCAAAAGGACTATTCGCTCAACCTCAGCGAACGCCTCGCCCTGCGCAAGGAAGACGAGCTTTTCCAGCAAAAGATGAAGAAGGGCCTGCGCGAACTTGCCTCGCTCAATTTCCCCTCCGAATCGGTCCTGCTAAAAGTGACCGAGGAGCAGAACGCCGAGCACGAGGCCTACCTGGCCGAAATCGCCGAGCGTGACGCCCAGGAGGCCGCTCAGGCGGAAAGCACCCCGGCTAAAGGAGCCGAGAAGGCCGCTGAACCGCTCAACGACGCCGCCCCCAAGACGGTTGACGCCGGAGATGCTTCCGAGACCCCGGCTGTGGCTGAGTTTAACCCGAAGTCGAAGCTCGAAATCGAGAGCCTCGAATCCGCCGCCAAAACCGTTTACACGCCAAAGGAAACCTTCGATCCGGACGCGCAAGTGAAGGAAGATGTTGAGGTGCAGGTGTTCAAGACCAAGGACGGCGAGAGCGAAACCGTCCGTGTGGAGGTTGACGAAGAGGAAGACTTGCCCGACTTTGACATCCACTTGCGTGAAGCCCTCCGCATCATGGCCGACTGGGTGGAAATGAGCGAGCAGGCCGCGCCGTCCGCCCCGCTGGCCGCCAACGCCACCAAGGACAAAAACGGCTGAGTTCAGGGCAACTGTCGAAAGAACAAGCTCATTGGCGGCTTTCGGGCCAATTATTTCCCACCCACCGTCCAAGCCCGGACGGTGGGTGTTTTTCGTGTCGGCTGCCAGGTCTTATCACGTGATGGCAGTGGGTATTTGCCCCGCCACAGGGATGAAAAGGGCTTAACATTCTAAAATTTGCTATTGCTAATTAGCGCCCATGCTATAACGAATGGCGGCTCACATGAATCAATAATGGATGGACGGGCTTCGAATCCCTCAACCCGGGCATTCATTTAAGGGCTAGACGCCAAAGGTAATACAATGGACATCTACGTGGGGAACCTCCCCTATGAACTAGACGAGCAGACGCTCCAGGATGCCTTCGCCGCTTACGGTGAAGTCGAAAAGGTCAAGATCATCATGGACCACGAAACGGGCCGCTCCAAGGGCTTCGCCTTCGTGACCATGAACGATAACGAAGCAGGCCAGAATGCCATCGCCGAACTCAACGGCGCTGAGCTCAACGGCCGACCCATGAAAGTCAATGAAGCTCGCCCGCGCGAGGAACGTGCCCCCCGCCGTGATTTCGGCGGCGGCGGTGGTGGTTTCGGTGGCGGCGGCGGCGGCGGTGGCTTCCGCAAACCGGGCGGTTTTAAGCGCGGTGGCGGCGGCTTCGGCGGCGGCGGCGGTGGTGGCGGCCATCGCGGCGGGCGTGATCGTCGTGGCGGCCGTGGCGGCTACCAGGACGGTTTCGGCGACTAATTCGCTCCTACCTCCAAACCCAAACTCTTTCGGGCCTGTGCGGATACTATTCCGCACGGGTCTTTTTTTTGCGGGCGGGCAGTTGGTGCCCCGGCGGTGTTGTCCGGCCTTGCCGGGAGCGTAAAACTGATGCAGGGTGGTGGGGTGATCAACGGACTCACAGTCAAGGTTTGCGGTATCACCCGCTGGGCGGATGCCGAGCTCGCGCTCGAACTGGGCGCGGACTATATCGGCATGATCTGCTACGCGAAATCGCCCCGTGCGGTCACGCTGGAGCAGGCGCGCGACCTGTGCAACCGCATCCCGGCGGGCAAACGGGTGTTTGTCGATGTCGCCACCGGGACGGACGAGTTGGAAAACTTCGCTGACCTCGGCTTCGATGCCTTTCAACTGCACTTCGACCTCGATCTGAGTCTGGCCACGGTGGCGGCCTGGTCGGGGATTGTCGGGCCCGAAGCGCTCTGGCTGGCCCCGCGCCTGCCAGTGGAGGAGGACTTCCCGCAGCCGATCCTGGAGTTTGCCGACACCGTGGTGCTCGACGCCCACAGCAAGGCTGTTTACGGCGGCAGCGGCCAGACGGGCGACTGGGGGCGCTTCGCGGATCTGTCCACGCTCTACCAGCACAAGCGCTGGGTGCTCGCCGGTGGCCTGAGTCCGGAGAATGTCGCCGAAGCCGTCCGCCAAAGCGGCGCGACCATGATCGACGTCAACAGCGGTGTCGAAAGCTCCCCCGGCGTCAAAGATCCGGCCCGGCTCCGCGCCCTGTTCGCTGCGCTCGGCCAGCTCGCTCAGTAATTTTGTAGCGAAGGCCGAGGGGGCTGAGCCCTTAGTATTTATGCCAAGGACCTCGGTAACACCACACGAGGTATGGCTCGGCGGGGTCAGGGAATCCGGGCTGCCCGGTCGCGTATCAGGAGGACCGGGCGGGGGTCGAGGATGCTGTCGTCGCCGAGCTTCGGACGTAAAAACACGTAGTAGCGCGCGTCAGCGGCCATAGGGAATTCTGACCCGCCAAAACGGTACCATTGCTGGTCCTGCGGGGACTGGTAGGCCAGTTTCAGTGTAGCGTAGATGCTGGTGTCATCTTCTCTGCTGGCGGAGGGCCGGATGGTCTGCACCCTTTCCTGACCGGGGTGCATGACCTCGATGGGCTGCTCCTGTACGCTGACGGCGACCGGGTACCTGGACGCATTGACGAAGCGCACGCTGCCCAAGGGAGCGACTTGGGCGGAGTCATTGAGGACAAATGTCCCGTAGGGCAGGACGGTATCATTGGGGCCTTTTACCGGGCCGGGAAAAAGCATCACCAGCGGATGCTCGATGCCGGGAGGGATGTTGACCAGGGCCAGCGTTTGTTCGAGCCCTTGCCCGTCTTTTTGCGAAATGGCGAAGGGGCGTCCGGGCTGGTAAGCGTAGGGCCCGCTGAGAAAGCCGGGCCGGATTTTCAGGTAGTAGGGGCCGCCGGTTTTGGGGGACTGATAATAGGCCCCGCTGAGGCCGTCGGCCAGTGTGCCCAGTCGGAAGGCTGGCGTGCTGGGGGTCTGGGCGTGGAGGAGAGTCGAGAGTACGCAAAGTAGCGGCCACAGGCACAGGCAGGTGTATCGAAGTATCATGACAACGAGGGGATGCGGTTAGATATCATCCGCCCCCAGCCACCGGAACGAGCGCACGACGAAACGGCGGCCAAGTTGACGGTTGAGGGACGAGGTGAGGGCGGCGGGGGCGATGTCGGGCGAATCGGCGGCGGCCTCCATGTACTCGGGCAGCCGTTGGACAAGGGCCTCGCACCAGGCGCGACCCTCGACCGTCCCGTCCAGTGGCGAAACAGACTCGCCGTAGGCGCGCACGACAAAGGTGTCGGAGCGGGGCGTGAGGGTGGCCCCGATGGCGGCGAGTACGTCGGCCTGGGTGACGTCGCCGGGGACGAAGTAGTTCGAGCGGGTAAACGGGTTGTTGCTGGTGTTGCGGTTGGTGCTGTCCCAGCCGAGGTAGGCCTTTACGTCGTAGTCGCCGGAGAAACCGTCACCATAGCCGTAGTTGTCCTTGTAGATGTTCAGGTTGCGCCCGCCGCTTTCGATCATGTAGTTGATGCGGGAGGCGTCATCGCGGTTGGCGTTGCCCTGGTCGTTGTCAATGGCGGCCTGGATGGCCCCGCGCAGCCGCTGCTTGTCGTCGTCGGAGCCGGGTGCGCGGTTAATGAAGTCCGACAGCGAAAGGAACGGGCCGCGGGCGCGGACTTCATCGACGAGGCGCTCGGCCAGGCCGTCGAGTTCGGCCTCGGTCAGTTCCCGGTAGCCGCTGTAGTGTTCCGTGGCGTTGGCGACGGTGTTGCCGTCCATGCTCTGGCGCGTGGAGGCGGCCTTGGTCTGCCACAGTCGGGAGAACGGGTTGCTGAGGGACTCGGCGTCCGCGTCGTCAGGTTGCATGGGGTCGTAGCGGAGTCCGTTGAGAGAGCCGAGAACAGCCCGCCAGGCCTGAATCGACGTCGAGTTGACATTGAACGCGCCCTCCAGCATGAGCCGGGTGGAGGCGAGTTTTCCTGCGTTGTCTGCGATGTCGGTGCGGGCCGGGATTTGTCCGTCCTGCTTGAGCCAGGTTAGACGGCTGTTGGGAAGTTGCTGGGGAAGGGCGCCGGAGCCCGGAATTGTCGAAAAGAAATAGCGATCCCAGAGCGCGTCGTTAAGCCGGTAGGACTGATCGTAGAGCGTCTGCGCGAGGGGGCCGAAGCCGGGGCCACCGACGGGATCTGCGTAGCCGGAATCAACGGCGACGGAGGTTTCACCGAGCCCGACGCGGAAGTCGGCCAGCGAGTTGCCGATGGCGTAGCCGGGGCTGGTGACATGGGCTGAGGTGAGCGCGTGGCGCAGGTCGGCGATAGAAAAAAGCGGATGCTCCTCGGAAGGAAGTTGAAAAAGCGTCGGGCGCACGTAGCGACCGGCGTAGGGAGAGCTGCGGTCGAAACTGGTGTTGTTGTAGTCGTTGCCGAGGGGGACTTCGCCCTCGACCTGGGAGTTGGCCATGACGGGGACGACGAAGGAAGTCCCCGAGCCGTAGGAAATGTCGGAAAAATTGCTGGCGAGTCCGAAGTACTGCGGGTTGATGGTGAGCCCGCCCCCGGCGACCTCCTCCATGCCGGTGCGGTTGAGCATGTAGGCGCGCGGGTTGGCGGCGGCGATCCAGCGCGTGGGCAACGGGCTGGCGAAGACCCCGCCGGCACCCAGGGAGTGAAAGACGTCCATCTCGACAAGGGCGGTCGGCCCCAGCGAACTGTCGGGCAGGAGCGGCAGCGTGAACGTCGGCTCCTCGTAAATAGCGGTGTGGTTGTTGGCACTGGCTCCGACGGGAGTAGTGACGCCGACGCGCCCGATCCATTGGTAGAACCCGGCCGTGTTCGTCGAGCCGGGGTTGAGGGCCGAACCGGGCGCGGCTGTGCCCGCTCCGGGCGTGCCGAGATAGAGGTTGGCTTCACCCATATTCTGGAGCGGGACTTTGAACGTACCGGTTTCCTCGGCGGGGACGCTCAGGCTCGCGATGCGGGCGCGGGCGTTACGGGTGTGGTCGTAGATCTGACGGTTCTTGCGCCGCTCCAGCATGAGCAGCGAGGTGCCCGTGAAGTCGTAGTCTTGCACGCCCTGCGGAAGCATAAAGGAGATGGTTTCACCGGGCTGCCAGGGCCGGTCCATGACGAGATTGAACCGGAAAAAATGCCTGTCATTGGTCAGTGGGTTTTCGAATTGGCCGGAAGAGAGGTTGAAGGTGTAATCGTTCGATGTGACGGAGCCGTCGGCGGGGTTCGTTGTTTCCAGCGTGATCGTGACGGTGCCTCCTTCCTCCAGGCCGGATTGCTGGCGCGGGGGCTGGAAGCCGATTTCGTAAGTCCCGGCGGCGAGGGGACGGTCATAGGGGTTCCAGAGAAAGACGCGGGGCGAGGCGTACACCTCAATGATCTGCCGGGTGGAATCGGCGGAGTCGGGCAGGATCGCCAGCGAGTAGCTCATGCTCGCGAGCATGAGCACCGGGTTGATTCCCTGCCGGGTGGAGGTGGGCGTTTGCGGCTGGAGTGTACCCCGGGCGGATTGGCCGAAGCGGGCGAAGTCCCGCAGCAGGCCCCAGGTGGGCGGATTGGTGTAAAAGGCCGAAGCGCTCGGGCCGTAGTCGCCGTCGCCATCGGCGAAGAGAAAGCGTCCGTTTTCCTCTTCGGTGCTGCCACCGCCGTTTTCGAGGATGCGGCTGAGGTCGCGCTTGAGCCCGCCCCGGCGTGTATCGGTCAGCACTCCACTGGAGCCGATGCTCAGGTCGTGGAAGCGCTCGCGCAGTTGAGTGGAATCAACGCCGGAAGCCACCAGCGGGAGCTGGGCCGGGCTGAGTAGTTCGCCCAGGATCGTGTTTTCCGGCTGGGAAGCGGAGGGGAGCGCCGTCAGGCCGTCAATTTTATCGGCAGCCACGCTTTGCGCGGTTCCGAAGCTCCAGGCCAGTTGCTCCGTGCGGTCGGAGGTGGCGGCTTCATCGTTGGGATAGGGGTTGACGAGGTTCAGGCGGGCCTTTGTTCCCTCGTCACCGACCCAGTAGGCGTAGGCCCCGGTTTGAGTCTGGCCATCGCCATCGTGGAGCGGGACGAGCGGTGCCGCCACGTACCCGGCAACCGCATTGTTGGTGGTGCCCATGGTGCCGGGGCCGACAAGCAAACGGGCCGGGGAGCTGCCGAGTTGGAACTCCTGCAAGGCGCTGGCGGAGGCGGACAGCACGGGGCTCAGGACGGCGCTGGGCAAGTGCCCGGGCGTGCCGGCGGAAACGATCATGCCGAAATCTTCGCCGGACTGCCGCGCGTCCAGCGTGAGGCCCTCGTTTCCACTGACCAGCCAGTTGAGCAGCAGCGGGTCGCGTTCGTCGGCGTCGGGAGCGTTGCGGTTGCCCCAGACGCCGGTCCAGTAACGGGTGCCGTCCTGCCCGCCGGTGATATCAGCCGTTGCGGTGATTCGCTGGTCCGGACCGGCGTAGCGCTGGAGCTGATTCAGGGCGGTTTTCAGGCCGAAGAGGGCGTTTTGCCGGGCATAGGTCTGCTCCTGTACCAGTTCCGAGGTCCGTAACTGCACCTGGGTGAAAATTCCCAGCGAGGCCAACAACAACAAGAGCATCCCCATCAGCACCAGCGCGACGATAATGGCAAAGCCCCCTTCGTTTCTGCGAAGGTGCGGACGGGACGGGCTGGGGGCAGGAGGGGGCATGGGGCGTGATTTACAGGAGGGTTGGTCTTAGTCCTTGAGCTCCTCGCGGGGGAAGCCGTAAACCTTGCCGTCTTCGGCTCCGACGATGACGCCCGGGAGTTCCTCCCCGGAGAGCCGGGTGGGCCAGGCCGAGGCGGTGTGGATGCCGAGGTGGATCGGGTCGCCCTCGCGGGGAAGGATCACCTGCGCCGGGGCGAAGACGGGGTGCTCGTTGCTGCCGACGTTTTTAAGTAACAGCGGACTGGCGCCGCCGGGGGGCGTGTCGAGGATGTAACGGTGGTTACCGCGGATGGTTCCGAAAACAACATCCCAGACGCCGTTGCCGTCCCAGTCGGTGACGGAGAGCTCGGCGCGACCCCAGCTTCCTGCCGGGCCACAGAGGATGACCGGCGTGCCGTTCGCGTATTCGAGCTTGGTCAGGCGGGAAATGTCTATCGATCCGTCGGTGTCCACTTCGGCCACGGCTAACTGCCCGTCATAGTCGAGGTGGAGCAGGGCGGGGCGCTCGTGTCCGCCGAAGCGGGCCGAGGCCGGAATGATGGCCGGACGCGAGCGCCAGGCAGCCTGATAAGGCTCGCCGTAGCGTTGGAAGCGTTCAGGCCGGGCAAGCTCGGTCACAGTCGGCCCCTGGCGATAAAGTGTGAGGTAGCCCTCGATGTCGCTCGTGATGATGACCGGGGTTCCCTTGTTGTCCCAGTCACCGACGGTCGGCTGGAGGTAGCCCCAGCGTTTCTCGTTCGGGCCCTGGATGGAGCCGGTGAGCCCGGCCTGGTGGTGAACGGGCACGCCGTCCACTTTCATCAACTCGCCCGCCCGGTACACCCAGGGGTCAGAGGTGCCTTTCCAGAATGTCAGCCAACCGGAGGCATCACCGATGATGAGGTCGGCGGTGCCATCGCCGTCCCAGTCGGCGCGGGCGGGGGTGGCCAGTGAATCCACCGCGAGCGCACCGCCGCGCATCAGGAGCGGGCCGACTTCCTCGAAATCGCCAATACGATCCCCCTCAATGGCAATGAGGCGACCGGGGTTGCCGTCCAGAAGCAGGCGGGTTTTGCCGTCGCGGCCGGGGGCCAGCGCGGAAATGCTATGGACAAAGTACGTGCCCTGAATGTTCATTCCGCCCTGAAGCAGCGGACGGGCTTCCCCGCAGATCATTTCGCCGTCCTCAAACTCGTAAGGCATGGCCATGATCTGATCGACGCTGCCGGTGTGAATCACCACAGGTCCTTCGTCCAGATCGGCGATGGCGAGGGCGCGTTCCCGCTCCCCGGATTTCCACTGCACGCTGAAGCCCGGGACCCGGTAGCTGACTTTGCGCAGATCGTTGAAGGCCAGATTGCCGTCCGCGTCAGTACTTCCCCTGGCCCAGTAAAGCTCGCTGACGCATTCCCCGCCCAGCCATTTCCCCTGGATGTCGTAGCCGCGGTCTTTGCCGCTATTGGTGCGTTCGACTCCGCTCCACATACCCTCGCCGTCGGGCCAGTAGCTGCTGCCGCCAGGTTTGAGCGCCGCCACGAGCAGGTCAGGGGTGTCGTCGTCGTCCACCGGGCCGATATACCAGCCGCTGATGGGGGTGCGAAACGCCTCGCCCAGATGCTTACCGTTGATAAGCACTGGCTGTGGCGGGGCGTAGCGGAACTGGCCCGGAGTGGTATTACGGTAATGCAGCAGGCTGCCGTCCCCGTAGGGGCTGCCCTGGCCGCTGGCAAAAAGGTCCGTGCGTCCGCCGGAGCGGCTGACGGCCATGAACTCGGCCCCGGGCATGCCTTCGACCGTCGAGCCGGTGTCGTAGTAGGGGAGGCCGCGGGCGTCAGTCCCGATCTGGCGGTAGTACGCCAGTCGCCACCCGAAGTAGCTCGTACGGGTGCCGCAGATAAGCAGGTCCTGTCGCCCTTCCATCGGCAGAACCGTCGCGCTGACGTGGAGCTGCTCGATCAGCGGGTGCAGGTCTTCCGGGGTGGTAGTGAGCGCGCGGTACTGCGCATAGGTGGAGGCCGTCTGCGCCTTCACCGCGCCCTGGTCCTTGAGAGAGACCTGGCGGAGGCGCTCAGCGGCGAGCTTGCGGACGGCGGCGGCGGACAGCTCGGAATCGTAGAAGCGGGGCTCCAGCATCGTCCCGTAAAAGGGGCGTAAGCGTCCGAAGCGTCCGAACTCGACCCGGTCAAGCTGGTCGAGCACCGGCCCGGCAAAATCCTGCATGACCAGTTCGCCGTTCACATAAACGGCACTTCGCTGTCCTGACTTGGTGAAGGTGAGCATGTACCAGGCTCCGGCCTGCAGGAGTGGCCCGGTCTTGTAGGCGGGCCAGCCCTGCACGGATGGCGAAGTCCCGGCCACGGCCATGCCTCCGGCGGGCAGACGCAGGACCAGTCGTTGGGAATTGTCTGCGGACTTGAGCACCCAGACCGTCATCGGGTGGGCGTCAGTCCAGCTTCCCGCGTCATTGAGCAGTTTTTCGGCCGAGGGGGCGACCTGGAGCCAGAGGTTGACACTGAACGCGTCCCCCAAGGGCTGCGGCAGCGTGGCAACCGGCAGTTCCACGCTGCCGCTGTCGAATGTCAGGACCTCGATCTGGCCTTTGGTGTCCACCTGCGCACTCTGGTTCGATGTGCCGGAGGCGAACCGAGCAGGTATGGCCTCCGGCACGCCTTGGGCCGGCAGGTGGACAGCGGATAGCACCAAGCCTGCCATGAGGCTCATGGCGGTTGCTCGTAAACAGCTCATGTGGGGAAAATGCGTTTGGGGCTGTGGGCGGACTATCTGCAAGCGCGGATACGGCAGCCGAAGACGAGGCAAGCGGCCAAGCCGGCAAAGATCAGGCCGAGGCTGGAGGCTTCGGGGATTTGCGTCAGGCTGACCGACTCGACGGTAATCGGGTTTATCGCGGTTGCGCCAATAGCGAAGGTGTTGAACGTGTAGGAACTGGTCGTCGTGTTCCAGGTCTGGGTAGTGGCGTCAATGTCACCACCGCTGAGTAACGCGGTGATCGTAATATTACCGGAGCCGGTGTTCGTAAAGGTTAGGGTGTAGGTATAGGTGGTACTGGCCGCGAGACCACCGGAGAAGGCATTGTTCGTGCCGCTGATTACGGTATAGGGGCTTTGCGAGTTCGTGATCGGGCCGGAGTTTGTGTTGCGGTAAAACAGGTACGCTCCCGAATTGGCTTTATCCGTGCCGTTGAGGTTGTTCAGGCCGAACATGAAGCCGGTGGCAGTGATGTTTGGGTTGCTGTTGTTAGGGAGGGTGGTGTCCGTGTTGAGCAGAGCGATGCGCATGGCATTGGTCGTGCTCCAGGTGCTCGACGAGGGGGTGGAAAAGGTGAAGGCGGCGTTCAGCGTCTGGCCGTCGGCAAGCGTGACCGCGTCGAACTGCAAGGCGGAGTGAAAGCCCGTGTTATTGACCCCGACCTGCATGGCGCTGTCGTCGAAGGTGACATTGCCGCTCTGGCCGGAGACCCACCCGAGGGTGTTGCCGTTGTCGAAGTCGTCGTTCACGGGAAGAGTGGTGGCCGCAAAGGCGGACGCCGTCGCCGTGAGCAGGAGGGTGACGAGGGAGTAGATCTTGTGCATGGTTAGACTGGGTTTGCTTTGGATTTAGTGATTAGTTGAAAATGGTTTTGCCGTACTGACGGATTTTCCTGCTGGCTGAAACCGTCTTGGGGTAATTGAGCGGGCCGGATCCGCGATGCGCCCACGGGGCTCTGGTAGGCGGGGTAATTCTATCTGGCTTCAGCATGATCCTTCTTCTTGGAAATTCAAGAAAAATTCCTTGGAATCTTTATTGTTATTCTGGAAATATTTTAGCCATCGGCGTGGTGTCATAGGAAAGCCTTGATTGTTGGCCTCAACACATAAAGCTCAGGATTCGATTGTTATTGACTTTAAAATTGAGAATAGATGGAGCCCGATGGAGAGAACTTATTGGGTTATGAAGTCTGGGAATAGTTTCTGGAATATATTTGACGGATAATTGCAGGTATGCATAATAATTGCTATGAGTGTGAATGATATTGCCCTTAAGGCGGGAGTCTCGCAGGCGACAGTTTCCAAGGTCATCAATAATTATCCGACCGTTTCTGCTGAAAGTGTGGCACGCGTGCGTAAGGCGATGCGTGAACTCAATTACGAACCCTTGTCGCGTACCCGCCGGGTGAAGGAGAAAAGCGAGCAAGTGCCCTTGGTGGCTCTGCTGATTTTTCCCGGAAAATATTTTCAGGACTACCGGGCCAGTTTCGTAAAAATGATCCGCAGCATCGAGGAGTCGCTGCGCGAGAAGGGGATGGACCTTATCATGGCCCACGTTTCCCGGGTGGAGGATCTTCCGGCCTCGGTCCGGCACAGGCGCGTGCAGGGCGTCATCCTGCAGGGGGGCGATCCGGGGGAGGATGTTCTGAAGGAGCTCAAGGACATCCCATCGGTCTGGGTCAGCTCGCACCGGGGGCAGGCGGGAAACTCCCTGCTCGGCGGCAACGAGGATGTCGGTCGGGTCGCGGCGGAGTATCTGGTCTCGTGCGGGCACAAGCGGCTCGGTGTCATCAACACGATGAGTGAAGACCCGGTCCTGGTCGTGCGCTGCAGGTATTTTCAGTTCGTGGCGGAGAACGCCGGTTGCCAGTGCCGGATGTACGTTAGCGATAGTCACGGCGAGAGTTGGTCACATGGCGAGGACCTCGATATGGCCGCGTTTGAAAAACAGGTCGATGAACAGGTCTCGGCATTTCTCGCGGACAAAAACAGGCCGACCGGCATTTTTGTTCCGGTGGATTTCCAGTTGGCGATGGTCTATCGCATCCTGCAACGACGGGGGGTGCAGATCGGGAAAAACCTCGATTTCATCGGCAGCGACGAGGAGAAATCCGTCCTGCTCGGTTTGTATCCACGTCCCGCTACAATCGAGGTCGGCCCGACGCTGATCGGCATGCAGGCAGTCAAGGAGCTGTGCTGGCGGATGGAAAATCTGGCCGGAGACAGTCGCTTGCGTGTCAGTGTCGCCCCGCGCCTCGTACCCGGAGAAAAGCTGTCCTGAGGGACGGATCAGCGGGTGGACGCTGACATCTTTTCCAAAACTTCCACCCGATATGGGATGGAGGGTTGGGCACCGCGGCGGGTGCACGCGAGCGCCCCACCGACAACCGCGTAGCGGATCGCCTCCGGCATGGAGTGCCCGGAGGCCAGAGCGACGGACAGCGCGCCCGCGAAGGTGTCACCGGCGGCGGTTGTGTCTACGGCCTTGACCGGGATGGATGGCACGTGCAGGGAGGTTTCGGCGTTGAGCCAGAGCGCGCCTTTTGCCCCGAGTGTGACGACGATTTCACGCACGTCATAGTTTTGCACAAGGCTGCGGGCAGCCTGGACGATTTGTTCGAAACTGTCCGTGGGTTGGCCGCTGAGGGTGGCCAGTTCGGTTTCGTTGGGAAGGAGGTAATCGACCGCCGAGAGCAACTCGCGTGGGAGCTCTGGCAAGGCCGGAGCGGGGTCCAGCATGACGGGCACACCTTGCGAACGGGCATGGCGGGCGGCGTCCAGAGCGGCTTCGACTGGCGTTTCCAGTTGCAGCATGAGCATCCCGGCTCCCGCGTACCACGCGGGGTCTGCAGGAGCGGTCGCCTCGGCGTTGGCGCCGGGGCCGACCATGATGGAGTTTTGTCCGCTGGCCTGGTTGAGCAGGATGACGGCGGTGCCGCTGGATTTTGTCGAATCGCGGAGGGCCCGGGTGTCGATGCCCTCACGTTCGAGGTTGGCGCGCAGTTGCAGGCCGAAGCTGTCCGTCCCCACGCTTCCGGCGAAGCGGACCTTGCCCCCGAGCCGCGCGGCGGCGACCGCGGCGTTGGCTCCCTTACCGCCGGGGGCGAGCATGATGTCGCCGGCGTGAATGGTTTCTCCGGGCCGTGGCAGTCGCTGGAGCGGCGTGACCACGTCCATGTTTATGCTGCCAAAGACGAGGATGGAAGGGGGCGGGGGCATCTTGCTACTGCGGACGAGGGATTTTTTTTGAGGCATCGGGCGGCATGTCGTTGGCGGTGGTTGCGTTTGATTAAACCATCGCCACAGAAAAAGCGGAAGGCCTGTCCGGCAGGCGATTTCGCTGTGAATAAAGGTCGTTTCGACGAGGTCGTTATCTAACGAGGGTATGGACCATCAAAGCGAAGGGCAAGCGCTTCCGGTAGCGGAAGTGGAGTTCTCGGCGATACCTTTGCCTACGGTCTGGCGATCCGTATAAACGGGCTGCGCGCACAGTTCCACGATCTCGTTGACGGATTGTTTCAGCTGCTCGGGCACGATTTTAAGATAACGGTGAAGACCGGCGGAGTCTTCGTGAAAGCGCATGATGCCCTGCTCGTCCACCGCGACCCATCCGGGGGGCGAACAGGTAAAGGCTTCGCAGCCGGGGCGCACGGCTTCGAGCGCGGCGGCGGGGTCCCACATCGGGCGGTCGTAGGGCATGGGTTTGTAGAGCCGGTAGCCTTCGGCCAGAGGATGGTAGCGGGTCCACTCGTAGTCTTCCAGAATGCTCCGGCACGGGTAGAGCATGGCGAGTCCGATCTCGTACCCGCAGAGGGTGAGCGGTACCGGGCAGTCGTTGAAAAAACGCATCGAGGCGGAGATGTCGCAGTGCACGTTGTACTCACGGTTATCAAGGGTGGGGTGTCGCTGCACCTCCTCGCTGAAGTCGCCCGCCATGACCACAACACGCCCGACCTTGCGGGCGAGCAGTTCGCGTCCGTCAAGGGGGCTGTGTTCGTCGGCTCCGGTGTCAAAAAGTTGGGCGATATTCGTGCTGAAGCCGATCATGAGCAGCGTGACGGAGCCATCGGCCTCGCGGCTGAGCAGGCGGCGGAGCAGGGCGACGGACGGCTCGTATCCATTTTCCGGATACGAGCGTGGGAAGCGGTCGGGGGCGCGACAGATGGGACCGAGGTATGTCCGCTCGTTCGGGGTGACTCCCTCGTGCACGGCCCCGACAGGGATGGTGCCGCGCCCGTAAAAGGTATTCATCAGGTCGATGAAGACGGGTGAAAGCTCATGGGCCTTGCTGCTGATGACGCCTAGCAACTCGCACTCGCCCCGGCTCTGCATGGCGTGGAGCATGGCGAGCGCGAGGGCATCGTCGATGTCGTTACCCATGTCGGTGTCGAGGATGAGCCTGACGGGTTCTTTGCTGAAATTGTGGCAATTCATAGTATGGGTGGTGCGTCTCTCAGTGTCGGGGCGTGCCGGTTGGCTTGGGGGATGGCGGGAAGCCTTATGCCGAAAACCCGGGATGGCACGGGAGCGTTCACAGGACGCTCACTATGAATACTTATCGCCTGTTTTTTTGGAAAAATGCAAGTTTAAATTACATATTTCTAGAATATTCGTTGGGTTTGATTCTTGGAATATATTCTATGTGCGAAATATCCGATGTGCCGTCGTGTCATCGAAGGTGGATTCGGGAGCCTGAGACGCCCCGGGGGCTTGATCACCTGGCACTATGCATCGCTGACATAGAAATGATTCTGCGCGATGGAGGGCCTCCGGCTCTCAGGCCTGTCTGTCTGGCCGTCTTAGCGTGAGCCGAGCAGCTCCAGGGCGTGCCTGAGTACCATGTCCGGATGGACTTGGCTGATGGACATGCCGCCGGTCGGGGGGCAGCCTGCGGGCTGGACCAGCCGGGTCGGCGCGGTAAATATCGGGCCGGTACGGACAGGGTTGGTCGGGCCGAAGACGACCAGCACAGGCACGCCGAGGGCGTTGGCCAGGTGCATGCCTCCGGTGTCGTTGCAGATGAGCAGATCGAGTCGGGAAAGCTCGTCAGCGAACTCCACCAGGGCGGTTTTACCGGCGCGGTCGATGACGCTCTGCGGGCGAAAGTCCTTCGTCACCTCGCGGGTGATGGCGGCGTCGCGCTCCGTGCCGAAGGTGAAAACCTGCGCGTCGGGCCGGGCGTCCTGAAGCGCCGCAACGAGGGTGCGCCAGTGGTCAACCGGCCAGCGCTTTTCGGGGGAATTCTCCGTGCCCGGAATGAGCCCGATGCGCGGCGCGTTGGCGGTGGTGGCGGTGGTGTCTTCGCTGTGGGCAAAGCTCACGCCGGGGGCGTCCGGCTTGCTGCCTGCGGCGGGGGCGGAGGCCGAGGCTTCCCAGGCGAAGGGGGAGAGGTCGAGCTCCTGCTGGAGCCCGAAGTGCTGGAAAAATTTTTCCCAGAGACGAGTCTGGTGAATCGTTGCTTCGTCCAGCCCGGTGGGCAGCGGCCAGGTGAGGTTCAGGCAGCGGCGGGGCTTGCCGGGGCGGGCGATGCCGAAGCGCTGTGGAGCGCCGATGAGGCGGGCTTCGAGGTCGCCCCGGGTGGAATTGGTGAAAAGGATGTGGCAGTCCGGGTACTCCTCGCGCCAGCGCCGGAATTGCCTGTAATAGCCCCGGCCCTTGGCGGGGAGCGGCAGGAGACGGTCGCCGACGCCGAAGCGCTCCAGCAGCGGCAGGAAGTGCGGACGGGCCAGCAGGGTCAGCTCAGCGTCGGGACGAGCCAGACGCAGGGCGCGCAGCAGGGGAAGGGCCATAATGACGTCGCCCAGCCAGTTGGGCAGGCGAACCCAGAAGCGGGTTTTGCGCGGGAGCGCGTCCCAGCCGTGGTACTCCAGCGTCTCCTCGATGGCGTCGCGTCGGGCGCGCAGGCGGAAGCGCTTGTCGGGGTCCTCCTGGGTGCCCCAGCGCGAGTGCAGCCAGAGCCAGTCTGCGCAGAGGTCGTCACCGCCGGTTTTGAGCTTGTCCTCCAGCCATTGGTTGGCGGCGAGCATGATGTCGATGGCGCGGGGCGGGCAGGTGAGGATCTCCGCGCGGATGCGGCCCTGCCAGAAGCCCGTGCGCTCGGTGTAGAGGATGCCGACGCGGGTCTTGCGCCGCTGCGCGAGCAGGCCGGGCAGGTCCGTGGTCGAGGCCACGCGCCCGAAGAAAGTGGTCAGCACGCCTTTGTGCCCGGCGTTCTGGTCGAAGAGCACGGCAACGATGCCGTTGTTTTCGATCAACTGCATGGCCGGGCCGAATCCCTCCTTGCGCGAAAGCAGCTTTAGGCCGAAGCGTTCACGGGTGCGTTTGACCCAGTGGTCGAGGCCGGGCTGGTTGAGCGGGCGGAAGATCACGCCGACGTTGAGCGGGGGCTGGCCGTTGGCCTCGTGGAGGCCGGGCAGGGCGGTCAGCGATTCCATGAGCGAGAAATGCGGCACCATGACGACTCCGCCCTCGCGGTTGCGGAGAGCCTGGTCGAGTTCGTGGCTGAGATCCTCGTCCAGCGTGAAGTGCCGCTTCAGCCGTTTGAGGGAAAAGGCCGGGCTGGCCAGCACGTACAGGCCCATCTCGACCGTGCGCCGACAACTCTCGCGCCCGATGCGCCGGTGCCATTGCCGGGGCTTGTCCGGGAAGGCGTGGTGCAGGTTCGAGAGCAGCGCGTGGCGGCGTCCGGGCAGGCCAAAGTAAATGAGATCCCCGACCAGCTTGCAGAAGCATTCGGAGACTTTGGAGGGCAGGGCGGCGAGCACGCGCCCCAGACTGTCGAGCAGAAAGCCGATCACCCCGACAGCAGAGCCGGATTCTGCCCCCGGCCCAAGTCAAAAATGCGGCTGGACTGAATACGCCCCACGGGATTTAAAATAGCGGCTTGGAAATCCTCATCATCAAGCCCTCCTCCCTGGGCGACATCATCCACGGCCTGCAAGTGGCCCAGTCGCTCAAAACACAGCGGCCGGGTGTGCGCATCACCTGGGTGGCACGGGAGATTTTCGCGCCGCTGGCGGAGGCCTGCGCGTGCGTGGACGAGGTGATCGTCTTTCACCGCAAGGCTGGTTGGGCCGGGCTGCGACAGTGCATCCGCGAGATTCGCAATCGCCGCTACGACTGGGTGCTGGACATGCAGGGACTGGCCCGCAGCGGCCTGATGACCTGGCGGGCGCGGGCAGATAACAAGGCCGGTCGCCGCGACTCCCGCGAAGGCGCGCGCCTGGCCTACCAGTTCATGCCGGAGCTTCCCCCTGCCGGGCGCACGGCCCACGCACTGGACATTTTACTGGAATTTCTGCCGCTGCTTGGGCTGGAGGCCCGCGCCGATGGTCCTTTGCGTTTCCGCGAGGTTAAGGCAAGCAACCTCCCGCCCAAAACCGCCGGGGCGGTGGTGCTTTTTCCCGGCAGCCGCCGGGCGGAAAAGGAGTGGCCGGGCTTTGCCGCGCTGACCGAGAAGTTGCTCGCTGCCGAGCCGGGGCGGACGATTGTCTGGGCTGGCGATCAGCCGGTGACGGCCCCGCTGGAGTGGCCGCGCGAGCGTTTCTTTAACCTGACCGGAAAAACGGCCCTGCCCGAACTGCTGCCGCTCATCGCCGGGGCGCGACTGTGCGTGTGCAACGACAGCGGTCCGATGCACCTGGCTGCCGCGCTGGGAACGGAACTGGTGGCGATTTTCGGGCCGACCCCGCCGGAGCGTTTCGGCCCCTGGCCGCTCGACAACCCGCGCCACTACGTCGTGCAAGCGCCCGCTAGCGGGTTGGCCGGGCTGGAGGTCGGGGAGGTCTTCGCGCTCGTCGAGGCCGCGCTTGCCGCCGACCGGGAGGAAGCCCCGGCGGAGGCCCCAGCAGAAACGACGGCGAGTATCCAGTCGGTGGCCAAAGGGAAGTCCTCGGCTGCTGATGCCAGGGAGGCACCGATTGAGATCAAGCTCTTTGAACCGCGGCACGCGGAGCCTTTCCGGCGGCTGAACCTGGACTGGATCGAGCGGTTTTTCGAGGTGGAGGAGCAGGACCGGCGCATGCTGGGCGACCCGCAGCAGGCCATCATCGCGCACGGTGGCGAGATTGTGGCGGCGGAGGCCGGAGGCGAGGTCGTTGGCGTTGGGGCCTTGCAGTTTATCGAGCCCGGTTACTACGAAATCGCGAAGATGGCGGTTGACCCGGCCTGGCAGGGGCGGGGGATCGGCCGCAAGATCATGGCCCGGCTGATCGAGCGCGCCCGGGAACTCGATGCCGTGCGCCTCCTCATCCTGACCAATACCCGGCTCGGCCCCGCCCTGCACCTGTACCGCGAATTCGGTTTTCAGGAGATTCCCACTCCGAAAGATTCGCACTACCAACGGGTGGACATCAGCTTTGAGCTTCAGTTGACCCCTGAGTCCTGAAGCGCCGCGTCCTTTTTATATATACCCGCAGGCTCATTCCTCTTTCACCGCAAGGCATAAGGTGGCCGCTTAATTCTGGTCGCGGCTCTGGCGCTTGAGAGAAAAATAGGCCTGGAGCAGTTCGCGGCATTCGCGCTCAAGGATGCCGCTGTGGGGGGTGACGCGGTGGTTGAGGCCGGGGACTTCGTGCAGGGGGGTGGCACCGCCGAGGCAGCCCATTTTCGGGTCGGGGACGGCGAAGACCACATCGGTCAGCCGCGCCATGATGCTGGCCCCGGCGCACATCGGGCAGGGCTCCTTGGTCACGTAAAGGGTGGCACCGTTAAGCCGCCAGTCGCCGATGGCGTTGGCCGCCTGGGTGATGGCGAGCATCTCGGCGTGCGCGGTCGGGTCGAGCGTGCTCTGGGTGGCGTTGTGGGCGGCGGCGATGACTTCGCCCTCGTATACGATGACCGCGCCGATGGGCACTTCGTCCTGACGCCACGCGTCGATGGCGAGGTTGTAGGCCAGCTTCATGTAAAACTCCCCGTCGCGCTGGAGTTGCGAGGGGAACATTTTTTCAAACGGGCAGGGCAGGGGCTGGCGGTCGCTCTGGTCGTGCATGATGGTGGGAAATTGAATGCAGGTCACAAAGAACACGAAGAAGACACGAAGGGCACGAAGAAAAATAGAGCATGTTCGCTCTAGTAACCGCAGAGGTGCAAAGACGCTGAGAAGAGAAACGCGGAGAGGATGTAATCCGACGCGCTCGCTATTTCTCAATAAACCTTCGTGCCCTTCGTGTCTGCTTCGTGACCTTTTACTTATTCCATCTTAAATCATCAACCAAACAGCCGGTTCATTTCCTGCTCGTCGAGGGTGCGGCAGAGGCGGTAGCCCTTACCGCTGGGCGGCAGCGAGACGGCGAACTGTGCCCGGTCCTCGGCGGTTTCAAACTCCAGCCCGATGAGGGCGCGACCCACGCGTTCGCCAGAGTAGCGGTAGTTGAAGTAGCAGAAGTTTCCGCGTCCGCGCACGGTGCCATCGAGAAAGGCGTGCATCGCGCCGGGGCGTTCGTAGAACTCCAGTTCCAGGAACAGCGGGTGCGTGAGCAGACGGGCCTCGCAGGCGATGGCGCGGTAGCGGACCTCGACCGAGTTGTCCACCTCGGTGAAGCGGTAACCGCTCGCGCGCAGACGCTCAACCAGCGCGGCGTGCTCAGGCTCCGAACACGAAAGCCCGAAGACGGGCCAGGCAAGCTCCCTGTCGCGCTTGCCGTACTGGAAGTCGATAATGTTGAGCGCGCCCAGCCCGGTTTCCAGGAGGGCGAGCATGGCTCCGGGACGTTCGGGGATCTCAATACGCAGGTGCCGCCGGTGTCCACCGCCGATCCCGGCGGCGTCGGCGATGCGGGCGAGCTGCCCGAAGTCGAGATTCGCGCCGGTGGCCACGACCAGTGCCCGCCCGAAGGGGTGCGCGGCACGGTCCTTGAGCAGCCCGGCCAGCCCCATCGCCCCGGAGGGCTCTTGCAGGCAGCGGAGGTTTTCCCAGTAAAGGCGGATCGCGTCGGAGACTTCCTCGTTGGTCACGGTGATGACCTCGTCGAGGACTTCGCGACAGACTGCAAAGGTCGTGCTCCCGGCCTTGCGGACAGCGGTGCCGTCGCAGAAAATATCCAGCGTGTCCAGCCCGACCGGCTGGCCCGCTTCCAGCGCGGCCTTCATGGAAGCCTGCCCCACGCCTTCGACGCCAACGACGCGGATGCCGGGGTAATAGGTTTTGAGCCAGTTGGCCACGCCAGCGGCCATGCCACCGCCGCCGATCTGGAGGTAGGCCACATCGAACGGCCCCTCTCCGGACATGACGACCTCGTCGGCGAGCGTGGCCTGTCCGGCCATCACCTGGAGGTCGTCGTAAGCGTGGATATAAACGCCGCCCGTATCCTTGGCCCGCTGGAGCGCGGCGGCGTAGGCGTCGTCGTAGCCATCGCCGTGCAGGACGATTTCAACCGCGTCGCCCCCGTGGCGCAGGACGGCGTTGCGCTTGACGGCGGGCGTCGTCACCGGCATGAAGACCTGCGCCTTCAGCCCGAGCAGCCGTGCGGCCAGGGCAACCCCCTGCGCGTGATTGCCCGCCGAGGCGGCCAGAACGGGCTTGTCCGCCTCCTGCGGGCTGAGCAGCGCCATGCGGTTGAACGCGCCCCGCCACTTGTAGGCCTTGATCGCACAGAGGTCCTCGCGTTTGACGAAAATCCGGCCCTCTCCATCAAGTTCGATCTGCTCCAGTGGCGTGGGCTGACCGGCACGGTACACGCGCTGGCGGGCGAAGAGCGTTTCCTGTCGCAGTTGTCTCAGTAAATCCATAGTTGGTCAAGTTGGCGGGGAGGTGTAAACGATGACTCGACGCATTCCGTTTGGCAAGGTCCGGCTGGCTTTGGCCAAAGAAAGACTTTTTAACAGGAAGGCCGGGAAGAACATGAAGAAGCAGGACAGAGTCCTGCACCTGTGATGCTCCCGCATCACTGATGCCGCCGCCAACGCGACGGCATGGGGCAACGGTGATCGACGCCGACTCAAACGAACTTCGCAAGCACCACCTGCGTGATGTGCGAGACTTGTAGGTAAATTACCATTGACTGCAAGAAGCGCGCAGGGCCGCCCATCCGCCGTGCTACCCCGAAGAAACAAAAAGCCGGTCCCACTGTGGAACCGGCTCGAAAAACGAGGAATTGATATTGGATTCCGCCTGAATGCCCAGTGCCACTGCGTCTCCAGGGGCAGCGGCCTTTCTGGCCGCGATGGGGCGGAGCCCCATCACGGTGCGCAGCACCGAGGGTGCAGGGCATGCCCTGCTAGGCGATGGTGACGTCGGAGCAGAGGTAAACGTCCTGAATGGCGTTGAGGAGCTTGACGCCTTCGGCCATCGGGCGCTGGAAGGCCTTGCGACCGGAAATGAGGCCGGTGCCGCCCGCGCGCTTGTTGATGACGGCGGTGCGCACGGCGTCGTGGAAGTCGTTCGCGCCGGAAGCGCCCCCGGAGTTGATCAGCCCCTGACGGCCCATGTAGCAGTTGGCCACCTGGTAGCGGGTCAGGTCAATCGGGTGGTCGGTGGTCAGCTCGGTGTAAACGCGTTCGTCGATCTTGCCGTAGCTGGAGCTGCCCATGTTGAGGGCCTTGTAGCCGCCGTTGTTTTCGGGGAGCTTCTGCTTGATGATGTCGGCCTCGATGGTGACGCCGAGGTGGTTGGCCTGGCCGGTGAGGTCGGCTGAGACGTGGTAGTCAACGCCGTCTTTCTTAAAGGCCGGATTACGCAGGTAGCACCACAGGATGGTGGCCATGCCCAGCTCGTGAGCGCGGGCGAAGGCTTCCGAGACTTCGAGGATCTGGCGATTGGACTCTTCGGAGCCGAAGTAGATCGTCGCGCCCACGGCGGCCGCGCCCATGTCATAAGCCTGCTCGACCGAGGCGAACATGATCTGGTCGAACTGGTTCGGGTAGGTCAGCAGTTGGTTGTGGTTGATTTTTACGATAAAGGGAATCTTGTGCGCGTAGCGACGGGCGACCGAGCCGAGCACACCGAGGGTGGAGGCGACGCCGTTACAGCCGCCTTCGATGGCGAGCTTGACGATGTTTTCGCTGTCGAAGTAGTCCGGGTTCTTGGCGAAGGAAGCGCCGCCGCTGTGCTCGATGCCCTGGTCTACGGGCAGGATGCTGACGTAGCCGGTGCCGGAGAGGCGGCCCGTGTGGAAGAGCCAGTTGAGGTTGTTGAGCACGCGCGGGTTGCGATCGCTCGGGACAAAAATGCGGTCAACGAAATCGCCGCCCGGCAGGTGCAGGCGATCCTTGCTGATCGTTTTGCATTCGTGAGAGAGGAGGTCCTTGGCGTTGTCGCCGAGGTATTCTTCGATCTTATTGATCATGGGAGCGGATGGTTGGCGTTTTCAGTTAGAGGTTGGTACACACCGATGAAATACCCCGCGTCGGGGCCGGGCAATCCATAAATGCCGCAGACAGGGCTTAGGGGGCGGTGTTCCGGTGGATAAGGCAGTGGGGCGGGGCTCGCTTGGAGCTGGATTGAGCGCCGGGGCCGAGAAAACTCGGGCCGGGGATTAATTGATGTTGATTTGAGCCCGATGCAGTATAAGCTGCCCTGCTTCAACACGCACAATACCTATTAACAAAAGCACACATGCCAGTTGCAACACCGAAGCAGTACGAAGCGATGATCGACGCCGCCCAGAAGGGCAACTACGCCTATCCGGCCGTCAACGTCACTTCGATCACGACCATCAATGCCGCGCTCAAAGCCTTTGCTGACAGCAAGTCGGACGGCATCATCCAGGTTTCCACCGGCGGCGGTCAGTTCGCCTCCGGCCTCGGCGTCAACGACGCGGCCTTCGGCGCCATCGTCCTGGCCGAAGCTACCCACATCCTGGCCGAAAAGTACGACGTGCTCGTCGCGCTGCACACCGACCACTGCCACCCGGAGAAGGTTGACGGCTTCCTCAAGCCGCTGCTCGAAGCCTCCCGCAAGCGCAAGGCCGAAGGCAAGGGCCCGCTCTTCCAGTCGCACATGTTCGATGGTTCCGTCGTTCCGTTGGACGAGAACCTGAAGATCTCCAAGGAGCTCCTGAAGGAGTGCGCCGAGCTGGACATCATCCTCGAAGTCGAAGCCGGCTGCGTCGGTGGTGAAGAAGACGGCCACGACACCTCGGGCCTGCCCTCCGAAAAGCTCTACACGACCCCCGAAGACATGGTCGAAGTTTACGAAGCCCTCAGCCCGATTGGCCGCTTCCTCTTCGCCGCCACCTTCGGCAATGTGCACGGCGCTTACAAGCCCGGCGCGGTCAAGCTCAAGCCGACCATCCTGCGCGACGGCCAGAAGGCGGTTATTGAAAAGCACGGCGAGAAGGCCAAGATGGACCTCGTCTTCCACGGCGGCTCCGGCTCCGAGCTGAGCGACATCCGCGAGACCCTCGAATACGGCGTGGTCAAGATGAACATCGACACCGACACGCAGTACGCCTTCACCCGCCCGATCGTTAACCACGTCTGCACCAACATCGAAGGCGTGCTCAAGATCGACGGCGAAGTCGGCAACAAGAAGACCTACGACCCGCGCAGCTACCTCAAGAAGGCCGAAAAGAGCATGTGTGCCCGCATGGCCCAGGCTTGCGAAGACCTCTGCTCGACCGGCAAGTCCATCTACGGCACCGTCTAAGGTTTAGCTCTTCAAAAACATTTCAAAGCCGGACTCCTGCGCGGGGTCCGGCTTTTTTTTTAAAACCACAGAGGACACAGAGAGCACAGAGGAAGAAGGTGGGGCCATGCTTTTTGCCTAACAAGAGTACTTTAAAAAGGGAAAAGAGACTGCCCGCGAAGCCACGCGAAGAGGCGCGAAGAAATATTGTTAAAAAAACTTCGCGTTCCTTCGCGTGGCTTCGCGGGAAATATTCCCCCTCTCTGCGCTCTCTGTGTCCTCTGTGGTTATATATCCCTCTTTCCCCCGAAGCGGCTCTCCGGTTTTTGGATTGCTCTGCGCGCCCGGCTGGGGCTTAGCTAGGGGTTCGCATGTTCAAGTACGTTCACCCGACGATTTTCTCCTTCGACGTGGAGTGGATTCCCGACCCGAAGGCCGCGCAAATGCTTTACGGTGTGGCCTACGATCCGCCGCACAACACCCACGACGCTTTCAGGAAAATCTGGGCCGAGTCCGGGGCCACCCCCGAGAACCCGCGCCCCTGGGTCAAGACCGCTCTGTGCCGCATCGTTTCCATCTGCGGGATTTTTCGCGAAGCCGGGGCCGCTGGCGGGGTTTCCCTCAAACTGGTCTCGATGCCCGCCGACACCTCCGACCCGGCCAAGTGTGCCGAGCCGCGTATTTTAGAGATGTTCCTCAAGGCTGTGGGCGGGAGCAAGCCGCAGCTCGTCGGGTTCAACTCGGTCAACGCCGACGTGCCGATCATCGTGCAGCGGGCCATCATTCACGGACTCGACAGCCACGGCTTCGCCAAGCGCCCGGAAAAGCCCTGGGAGGGGATCGACTACTTTTCCAACGCGGGGGACTTTCACGTGGACCTCGCTCACGGGCTGGCGCGAGGCGTCAACACGCCACGCCTGCACGAGATCGCCACGCTCAGCGGTATCCCCGGAAAAATCGACGCGGCGGGCGACCAGGTTTGGGATCTCTACCTGCGTGGCCATGTGGACCAGATCGTGGATTACAACGAGTGCGACGCCTTCACCACGCACCTGCTGTGGGCGCGGATGGCGCACTTCGCCGGGCTGCTGGACAAGAAGGCTTACGAGACCGAACAGCGGGCCGTCCGTGAACTGCTGGAGGAATGCGCCTCCCAGGGCAAGGACCACCTGCGCACCTACCTGCACAAGTGGGACGAACTGCAGGAAATGATGCGCGGACAGTACCCCAATTCTTGAGGGGGGGAAGAGACTCACACGGAGGCACAGAGGCACGGAGGTAAGATTTTGGTTAAATACGGGCCTGCCTCCTGCCCGTGAGGTTTGTGGACGCTTTGCCGGATTTTTTTTAAAAAAAAGCGGTCACGCCGAGGCGCGTTAGTCTCGTCCGGGCGAGGGGGAGGTTTTTAGTTTTGACTGCGGGGCGAAAATGGATGCCCTCTATAAGCTTTCATTTAGATAACACACGCTATGTATAAGATTGTACTTCTGCGCCACGGCGAAAGCCAATGGAACCTTGAAAACCGCTTCACCGGCTGGACCGACGTGGACCTGACCGAAAAGGGCGAAGCCCAGGCCCGCGAGGCCGGTCACGTGCTGGCCAAGGAAGGCTTCCGTTTCGACATCGCTTTCACCTCCCTGCAAACCCGCGCCAACCGCACGCTCAACCTCTGCCTGGAGTCGATGAACCTGAGCTTCATCCCCGTGCTCAAGAGCTGGCGGCTGAACGAGCGCCACTACGGCGCGCTGCAAGGGCTCGACAAGAGCGAAACCGCCGCCAAGTACGGCGACGAGCAGGTGCTGGTGTGGCGTCGCAGCTACGACATCCCGCCCCCCGCGCTGGAACTGACCGACGAGCGCTTCCCCGGCAACGACCCGCGCTACGCCGACCTGCCCAAGGACGACCTGCCCCAGACCGAGTGCCTGAAGGACTGCGTGGCCCGCTTCCTGCCGTACTGGGACATGGAAATCAAGCCCCGCGTGGCTGAAGGCAAGTCCGTCATCATCGCCGCCCACGGCAACTCCCTGCGCTCCCTTTACAAGCACCTGGCCAAGGTTTCCGACGAGGACATCATCGGCGTCAACATCCCCACCGGCATGCCGCTCGTGTTTGAATTGAACGAAAAGTTCGAGACCGAGAAGTTCTACTACCTGGGCGACCCGGAGGCCGTAAAAAAGGCCATGGAAGCTGTTGCCAACCAGGGCAAGGCCAAGTAGCGTGGTTCCGTTTTTATAAACGGAATGCCACCCCTTAACGACAAACCCGAGTCAGAACCCGTCGAGTCCCCGGCCGCGTCCGAATCCTCCCCGCCCAGCGAGGAGCAGGAGGAGCGGCTGGAGAATTTCTCCGAGGAGTTCGGACGCTTTTTCGCTCACGGCCACCCCGATCCGAGCAGTTGGATCGGGGTCGGTCTGGACGGAACGCTTGCCCACTGTGAGGGTGAGATTGACCCGGCCCATATCGGGCCGCCCGTGGCGGACATGGTGGCCCGCGTGCGGGATTGGACTGATCGCGGACATACGGTGAAGGTTTTCACCCCTCGCGCCGCTTCGGAGGAGGGGCGCGGCCAGGTCGAACAGTGGCTGCGCGAACACGAGCTGCCGGAGCTGGAAGTCACCTGCGAGAAAGACCTGCACATGTTGGAAGTCTGGGACAGCCGGACGGTGCAGGTCATTGCCAACAGTGGCCAGCCGGTCGGGCAGAGCCGCGTCGAGCAGCCTCGGCAAGTCCTTGCGGATGAGACTCTTTTGCAGGAAGAGGGGGATTCTCCCAAAGAATCCGATACCACCGCACAATAGGCTTTTCACCCGTGGCTGAGGAGGCCTAGTGTGGGCCTGTCATGGCCGAAAAGGAAGATTGCCCGTGCCCGGATTCCCGGGCGTCGTGTCCGGCTGGCGTGGGCCAGACGGTGCGCCAGTCGCCGGGGGTGGAGGGCGTGGACATCGACCACGAGTCTGGCCGCATTGACATCCTTTACGACCCGCAGCGAGCCACCCCGGCGGATGTCGAGCAGGCCGCCCGGCGCTTGAGCGGGCAGATCGGGGCCATCCCCGGCAAGTGCGTTTTCCGTCTGCACGGGCGCGGCTGCGAGGAGTGCGCCCGCCGCATCGGCATTGACCTGGAGCACCGTCCGGGCATCCGGCGGGCCAGCGCGTCATTTCTGGGCGGCGTGCTCAGTGTGAGTTTCGATCAGGGCGGGCACGACGAGGGCACGATTCTGGAGACGGCCCGCTCGGCGGGGGCGCAGGTCGAGCCGCTGGAGGAGGCGCTCCACAAGGAGGAGGCGGAAAAAGCCGAGTCGCGCAAATCCGTGGGCGCGTTCATCCGCTACTGGCTCAGTGGCAGCCGCCTGGAAATCGTTTTTACCGCGCTCACTCTGGCCGGCATGTGCGCCGGACTGGTCACCGAAAAGCTGGGGGCGTCCGGGGCGGTTTACAACACGCTGTATGTGCTGGCCTATGTTTTTGGCGGGTACTACGGGACGCTGGCCGGGCTGGAGTCGATCCGCCGCCGGGTGGTCGATGTGGACCTGCTCATGATCCTGGCCGCGCTCGGGGCGGCCTATGTGGGGGCGCCCTTCGAGGGGGCCATGCTGCTCTTTTTGTTTTCCTTTTCCGAGGTTCTGCAAAATTTCGCCATCGGCCGCACCCGCAACGCCATCAAGGCGCTGGCGCAGATGCGTCCGCAGTCGGCCCACGTGTTGCGCGGCGACCGCATTGTGGAAACGCCCATCGCCGAGATCGAGCTGGGGGCGCGACTGCTGATCCGCCCCGGAGACCGCATCCCGCTGGACGGACAGGTCGTGGCGGGCGAGAGCACGCTCGATCAGAGTTCCGTCACCGGCGAGTCGATGCCGGTGGCCAAGGCCGTGGGCGACGGCGTTTTTGCCGGAACCATGAACCAGAACGGCAGCCTCACGGTGCAGGTCACCAAGCTGGCCAAGGACTCGACCATTTCCAAGCTGATCAAAATGGTCGAGGAGGCGCAGTCCGAGAAGGCGAAGACCCAGCGCTTTCTCGAAAGCGCGGAGCAGTATTACGCGCTCGGGGTGATTGTGTTTACCGTGCTGCTGGGGGTGCTCCTGCCCACGGTTTTCAAGGTGCCGCTCGACGAGGCCCTGTATCGGGCGATCACTGTCATGGTGGTGGCCTCGCCCTGCGCGCTGGTCATCAGCACGCCCGCCTCCATCCTCTCCGCCATCGGCAACGGTGCCCGCCGGGGGATTCTGTTCAAGGGGGGGGCGCACCTGGAGCAGGCCGCCACGCTGCGCGTGATCACTTTTGACAAAACCGGCACGCTGACCGAGGGCAAGCCCCGTGTGAACGAGCTGATCGCCTTCGCGGAGACCCCGGAGGGCGACCTGCTGCGGCTGGCCGGGGCGGTCGAGGCCAAGTCCGAGCACCCGCTGGCGCAGGCCATTGTCGAGATGGCGCAAGGGCAGGGTGTTAGCTTTCCCGAGTGCCGGGGCTTCCGCGCTGTCACCGGCAAGGGCGCGCTGGCCGAAGTCGAGGGCCGGACGATTCTCGTGGGCAGCCCGAAGTGGATGCGCGAGTACCACTTTGAAAACGCGGACGAGATCGAGGCGCGGGTGGCGCAGATTCAGGACTCGGGCCGTACGAACGTCCTGGTGGGCGAACTGCACGAGCAGAGCAAGACGGTCAAGGTGCTGGGGTCGTTCGCCATCGCCGACCACCTGCGGGCGGAAGTCCCCGCCGTGGTCAAGCGCCTGCGCGAGCAGGGCATCCGCCGCGTGGTCATGCTGACCGGGGATGCCCGGCGGGTCGCCCGCGCCGTCTCCGCCGAGGCCGGGCTGGATGAGTATTATGCCGATCTTTTACCGGAGGAAAAAGTCCGCCTGATGAAGGAGCTTTCGCGCGGTGAACACGTCGGCATGGTCGGCGACGGCACCAACGACGCGCCCGCGCTGGCCTCGGCCACGGTGGGGATCGCAATGGGCGCGGCGGGCAGCGACGTGGCGCTGGAGAGCGCGGACATCGTGCTCATGGCCAACGACCTCAAACGCATCCCGTACCTGATCGCGCTCAGCCACGCGGCCCGCCGCGTCATGCTCCAGAACCTGATCTTCGCCGCCGGGGTG
This sequence comes from Ruficoccus amylovorans, assembly GCF_014230085.1. Taxonomy (NCBI): domain Bacteria; kingdom Pseudomonadati; phylum Verrucomicrobiota; class Opitutia; order Puniceicoccales; family Cerasicoccaceae; genus Ruficoccus; species Ruficoccus amylovorans. Next base: position 264,511 of record NZ_JACHVB010000014.1, read on the forward strand.
ATCGTGGTCATGGTTCTGGCCACGCTTTTCCTGCCGCTGGTCGGGGTGGATGTACCGCTGCCGCTGGGCGTCTTCGCGCACGAGGGCGGCACCGTGCTGGTCTGCCTGAACGGCCTGCGCCTGCTCGCCTTCAACGACAAAAGCCTGGAGACGGATTGATCGGTTTTTCGGCCACCTTGGCTACGAAGTTTTTACCGGAAGCTCGGAAAGCGAGAAAGTTTAGGTCTCCGAACTGACTTTGCGCTCTTTCCGCTCTTCCTGTTAAATCCCTGTTAGAGCTAATCCCACTGCGATGTACTGAAAAGCTCTCGTTTTCGTTCCCACTCCGTGCCTTTGTGCCTCCGTGTGAGCCCTTTCTTTTCGGCCCGGCGTCGGCTTTCAGGGGAAAGAGTTGCGAAGCGGCCGGGACCCTGTATCTTGCGGAGAATTACCCGCAATTTCACCTCTACCGCGGGTCAACACCCATTCCCAACCCAAGCCTTTTTCCGATATGTCCCTGCCGAATATAGCCACCCGCCGCGGCGACAGCGGCACGACCGCCCTGTGGTCGGGCGAACGGGTTTCCAAGACCGATGCGCGCATCCGCACCACCGGCGAGATCGACCTCGTGCTGGCCATGCTGGGGCGCGGGCACCGCTACCTGCGGGCCGGGGACGCCTTTGCGCAGCAGCTCAGCACGGACTTCCTGCACCTGCAGCGGCGCTTCACCTACCTGATGGGCGAAGTCTCCACCGGCGAGGAGGGCAAGCAGAAGTACACCGAGCGCAAGGAGGCGATCACCCAGGCCGATGTCGAGTTCATCGAGGGCATTTACGAGCGCCTGCGCACCCACCTCGACGAGAGCGGTTACCAGTTTGACTTCAGTAGCTGGAAGGTCTCCGGTGAGACTGGCGAAGCCTCGGCGGAGTTCCACGTCATCCGGGCGGCCTTCCGCCGGGTCGAGTTGATGCTGTGGGCCTTGCACGAGCAGGGCTTCACTATCCGCGAGCCCCTGCTCAAGTGCTTTAACCGCTTTTCCGACGTGCTCTTTTACACCGCGGTCCTCTTGGAAGAGTAAGCGCAAACGCTCGGCGTTCGATCCGCAAACGCTCGGCGTTTGATCCGAATGAGGGGCTCCGCCCCTTCGGAGCCAGAAAGGCTCCTGCCCCGGTTGCCCGCGGGTTCGGTCGCTGCCTCCTTTTCGATGGAGGTACAGGCAGCGACGATACGCTTTCGGGTGAGCATGTTATTTGTGCAGGTTAAACGTCCGGCGTGCGGAAGTGGAAACAAAACTTGCCTTCGTTTCAGGCGCTGGCAGATAGTTGGGCGATGGGAAAAATCTGGTTTGCGCTGGCCCTGGTGCTCTTCTCTCTGTGCGGCTGTTCGGACAACAGCAGCCTGGAAGTCGTCCCTGAGCGCGACGAAAAGCACTTCAACCGCGGGATGATCAAGCTCAGCGAGCAGCGTTACGACGAGGCGCTGGGGGCCTTTCTGAAGGTGATCGAAAAGCGCCCCGAGGCCCCCGAGTCCCACCTGGAGGCGGGCCGCCTGTATCAGGACTACCTCGGCGACCCGATCGCGGCGATCTACCACTACCGCAAGTACCTGGAGTATCGCCCGGACAGCGACCAGTCGCCGCTCGTGCGCCAGATGATCGAGTCGGCGAAAAAGGACTTTGCGCGGCAACTGCCCGGCCAGCCTTACGACGACGAGATCGAGCGGCTCGACCTGCTGGAAATCATCGAGAGCGTGCGGGCCGAAAACCTCGACCTGAAACGCCAACTGGCCGCCGCCCGCGGGCGGGTCGGTCAACTGGAAGGCGCGCCCGTCTCGGCCCCGACTTTTTCCACCGCCGGCACCTCCTCGACGCGCACGCCTCCGGCGAGTACGTCTTCCCGCCCCGTCACGAACACCACGGCGGCAACCTCCACCTCCGCTCCGCGCCCGTCCACGGCGACAGCAAACACCCGCCCGTCAGCCTCGGCGGCCAGCCCGGCCCCCAGCGGGATGCGCCTGTACACGGTGGAGGCCGGGGACACGCTGTCGCGTATCAGCACGAAATTCTACGGCTCCTCGGCGCGCTGGCAGGACATTTTCAACGCCAACCGCGACACCCTGGCCAGCCCGCACTCGCTACGCCAGGGACAGCAGATCAAGATCCCGCCGGAGTAGGAGCGCTTACAATTGTTACCGGTGTGCCTTTTTGCCCTTTCCGGTCTTCCTGTTAAATTCCATATTCAAACAAGACTAGGATGACCTTTCCTGTAATTATTGTTGATACGGAATAGTTTTTATGCTGTCGTGATGAAAGAAAAAAAGGTCAGGGCAGTGGAAATTCAGGGCGAATACGGGGCGGTGACCGTGTCAGAGCGGGTGCTGCAAAAAATCTGGCAGCGCGGCGATTTCAGGCAGGAACGGCTGCGGACACTGGAGGGGCAGCGACTGGCCATTCGCCGGCGGGGGCGCTGGAACCACTACGAGGGGCCGGACTTTCGCGAGGCCGAGTTGATGCTCGACGGCGAAAAGCTGGAGGGCGATGTCGAGGTGCATTTTTACCCGCAGGACTGGTTCCTGCACGGGCATGACCGCGACCCCGGTTTCGACCGGGTGGCACTGCATGTGTGCCTGTTTCCTCCCTTGAACTCAAAACGTCCGGCAGTCACGAGCGGCGGGCACTGGCCGCCCACGCTTGTCCTGCTGGACCGCCTGGAGCAGGACCTGGAAAGCTACGCCTCGGAGGAGGCACTGCTGGCGCTGGAAAAGACCGAGCAACTGGCCGCATTGGAGGTCATGCTGGCGGCCCGGCCCGAAGACCGCCTGGCCGAACTGCGGGAGCGGGCGGGGCGGCGTTGGCGGCAGAAGGCGGCCTTTGCTCGCCAGCGACTGAGCCGGATGGAGTGGGACCAGGCCTGTCACCTGACCGCGCTGGAGGTGCTTGGCTACCGCCGTAACCGCGCTCCCATGACGGCGCTGGCAGGGCATTACCCGCCGGAGGAGATGCGGGGGCGCAGCGCGGAGGAGCTTTTTAGCCGGATGAAGGGCGAGTGGGCGTTGACGGGGCTGCGTCCGCCCAATCACCCGAAGCGCCGGCTGGCGCAATACCTGGAACTGCTGGACAAGCGCCCGGACTGGCCGCAACGGCTGATCGAGTGGGGGCTGGAAAAGCGCCTGCACTGCCGGGCCGGGGCAGAGACGGGAGTCGAGCGGCGGCGAGGCCTGAGTGCCGCCCGGCAGGTGTTGGCGGAGGATGTGCTGGCCGGGACGGTCGGCGGCAGCCGCTTTGACACGCTGGCGGTGGATGCCTTTCTGCCGTTGCTGGCGGTGAAAACCGGGGCGGAGCTGTTCGCGGCGTGGTTTCACTGGTGGGTGGGAGACATGCCCGACACGTTAAAGGACTTTCTCCGGCAGGCTGAGATCACCGGTCCCGGACGGCCCGCCGCCAACGGCTGGGCGCAGGGCGGCTGGCAACTGCTTTTGGAAAGCGGCTTGTAATCACGGCGTTTTCGGGAAATATTAGGGCGTACGGGCCGTGTCACTTGATTGCACGGATAATTTTGCTGCACAACCTTTCCTGAAAACCGTTATTGCCCATGAAACTGTTAAAATGGATCCTCATTCTTGTCGTCGTCTGCGTGCTTCTGGCCGTGGCTGGCATCCTCTTTGTCCTCAACAGCGCCGGTTTCCAGAAGTCCCTCGTGCAGGGGGTGTTGGACAAGCAGGTCTCGGTGCGCGAGTTTGAGTATTTCAAGGCCGGGTTCAGCCAGGTGACGATCCGCTCGCTGGCGGTGGAAAAAGACGGCACCCTCATCGGTCTGGAGGATCTGACCCTGAACTACTCGCTCTGGGATTACCTCTTTGGCAAGGAGGTTCGGGTCGATTCGCTGGCGGTGAAGGGTCTCGTGGTCAACATGCGCGGGCCATCCATCCCGATGGGGCCGGGGCCGGTCATCCCGCAGTTGAGCAGTCCGAGCGAAGTCTCACCCGGCACGGTGGCCGAGAAGACCGGTTCTAAAACCTCGTCCGGGAAAACCGAACTGCCCGAGGCACCCGATCTGGAGCCGTTCAAGGGGCTCTTTGCGCACGGGGTGTTGCCGTTCAAACTTTATGTGGGCGAGGTGGCGGTCAAGGCCCAGGTGCTGCTCCCCGGAGAGCGTGAGGTCAACGCCACGCTCAGCGGTGGCGGGATCGAGCCGGGGGCCGACGGCAAGGTTGAGTTCAAGGTGATTTTCGACGACGCCGCTCCCGAGGCGCAACTGCGCCAGGCCACGGTGGACGGACGGCTCACCCTGACCCAGAACGACGAGGCCGCCATCACCGCGATCGTGCTGGAGGTGGACGTGGCGGGTGAAAGCTCGGCGGTGGAAAACGCCCCCAAGCTCGCTTTTGTCGCCGACCTGGCGCAACAGCCGGACAAGACCGAGTCGTACCGGGTCACGATGGCCGAGACCTCGAACCCCGAGGCCAAGCTGGTTAGCCTCGACGCGACCTTCGACCCCTCGGGCAACAACCTCAAGGGCACGCTCAACCTGAACGCCGCCGACCCGCAGGTGGCGGCGCTGGTCCCGGCGGACATGCTTCCGGCCTTCGAGCTGGACGGCGAGCTCGACTTTGACGTGGTGACGACCAACGGCGACGGCCGGGTGCAGGGCAAGTTCCGGCTCGTGCTTGACCAGTTGGCCCGCCTCCGCGAGGAACTGGCCTCGCTGGGCCAGGTCACCCTGACCGCCAACCTCCAGGCCGAATGCGCCGATCGCCTGGTCACGCTGAAGACTCTGGATGCCGGGCTGGCCAGTGCCAATCAGGGGCAACTGCTGGTGCTGGAGACGCTGCGCGCCTTTTCCTTCAAGTGCGGCGAGGGCGCGGAAATGCCCGAGCTCACGGGCGACCTCGTGCGCCTGACCCTGAACGCGCTTCCCCTCCCGCTCATCGATCCGTGGCTGAAGGGCATCCAACTCAGCGGGCAGCCGGTTTCGGCGCAGGTGTTGGTCAGCGCGGAGGACGATGACACGTACCGGATCACCCTGCCGCAGGGGCTGACGCTGACGGACCTTTCCGTAGTCAAGGACGGCCAGCCCATGCTCGACGCGCTCACCCTTGCCGCGCAGCCCACGGTGGTCTATTCGCCAGACAAGGCCACGGTGGATGTGACCGCGCTCAAGCTCACCCAGCGCGGTGTGCCGCTGGCGAGCGGGACGGTGCAGATCGAGGCCGACCCCTCCGCCGACGAGCCCGAGATGGAGCTTAAGGCCCAACTCTCCGGCGACCTGGCGCAGTTGCTCAAGCAGCCCGCGCTAAGCGCGTACAATAACGTGGCGACGGGCACCTTCGAGGCGACGGCGACGCTGGACTACGAGGACGGCAAGGCCGACTTTGATGTGGCAGCGACCGTGGCCAACCTCCTCGTTCGCCAGCCGATGAAGCCGGTCGGGCAGATGATGGTTTCGGCCAAGGGCAGCTTTGAAAACTCCGGCAAGCTGGAGGTGAGCGCGCCCTTCGTCCTCCGGACTGCCGAGGGCAACACCGATCTCAAGCTCAAGGCCGAACTGGAGAAAAAGGCCGGGGTCCAGCATTTCGACGTGGACCTGACCGGGGACGAACTCGGCCTCGATGGCCTGCAACTGCTCGCCTCCGCCTTCAAGAATCCCGCCGCGCAGACGGCGGCCTCAACGGCGACTGCCGCGACCCCGGCAGCCCCGACGGGCACGACCGCCCAGCCCGCGACTGCGGCCTCGCAGTCCACCGCGACGGCTTCGGCCCAGCGCACATCCGGCAGCGCCGCGCAGGCGGACACGGTGCCGTTCTGGGACGGCTTTGCCGGGCAGGCCACGGCCAGGATCGACAAGATTTACGTCAAGCAGTACCAACTGACCGCCGCCACGCTCAAGCTCGTGCTGACCGCTGACCGGCTCACCGTCGATCCGCTTTCGGCCACCTTCGCGGGCGCGCCGCTCAAGTCCGATACGGTTATCGCCTTTACGCCGGGCGCGAGCCCCTACGACCTCAAGAGTAACCTGACCTTTTCGCAGTTCGATGTGGGCAAGTTTCTCGTGCAGGCGCAGCCGGGGGCGACACCGCCGCTGACGGGCATGTTCTCGGTCACGGGGACAGCCACCGGCACCGGCCCGACCATGAACGTCTTGACGCAAAACATTCAGGGTAAGTTCAACCTGGAGGGCAAGGACGGCACCCTGCGCATGCTCGCCGCCGCCGGCCAGGAGCAGACGGGCAACCTGCTCGGCTTCGGGTTGGGCGTGGCCTCGCTTTTCCAGAAAAATCAGCGCACGGGCGTGCAGACCGCGCAGCGGCTGATCCAGATACTCCAGCAGATTGATTACGAGCGCTTCTCCATCGTGGCCGAGCGCGGCGCGAACCTCGACATCGACCTGAGCGAGCTCGCCCTTGACGGCCCCGAGATCCGCCTCAACGGCACGGCCAAGGTCAAAAACCAGTCCGGCGTGCCCATCCCGCAACAGACGCTCAGCGGCGAGGTCAAGCTCTCCGCCGCCGGTGACGCGGCCCGCCTGTTCTCCGACCTGCGCATGCTCTCTTCCAGCCAGCCGGACGCGGACGGGTTTTACGACGCCTTTTCCTTCCCGCTCAAGGGCACACTGGCCAAGCCGGACTTCTCCGAACTGAACCAGAAGCTCCTCAGCGCCGCAGCCGCCACCGCCATGGGCAGCGACGAGGGCCGGATGAACGAAAACACCGGCACTCAACCCGACGGGACCACGACGGGCGAGGACTCCTCGCAACAGCAACAGAAACAGAAACAGGCGACGCCCGAGGACGCCGTCCGGGGACTGCTCCAGAACCTGCTCAAGTAAAACCGGAGGAATTCTGCGATCATGAGCAACAGCGCACCCGGGCAAGTGGAAACGTCGGCCCCCGTTTCCCGGGCCTCCTCGCCCTTCCACATCATGACCAAGCCGATGGGGCCGCTGTGCAACCTCGATTGCCAGTACTGCTTTTATCTGGAAAAGGAGGGACTGTTTCCGAGTAACGAGCGGTTCAAGATGAACCCGGAACTGCTCGAAACCTATATCCGCGACTACATCGCGGCCCAGCCCGGCCAGAGCGTGTCCTTCGCCTGGCAGGGGGGGGAGCCGACGCTGGCCGGGGTGGATTTTTTCCGCAAGGTGGTCGAACTCCAGCGCAAGTACGCCGCCGGGCGGCAGATCGAGAACGCCCTCCAGACCAATGGCACTCTGCTCAACGACGAGTGGTGCCGCTTCCTGGCCGGGGAGGGCTTTCTGGTCGGGATCAGTATCGACGGCCCCGAGCGGCTGCACGACGCCGGGCGCGTCGATAAGCGCGGCCAGTCCAGCTATCGCCAGGTGATCCGGGGGATCGAGCTGGCGCGTAAGCACAAGGTCGAGTTCAACACCCTGACCGTGGTCAGCAGCTCCAACGTGGGCGAACCGCTGGAGGTGTACAAATTCCTGCGCAACATCGGCTCGAACTACCTCCAGTTCATCCCGCTGGTGGAGCGCGCCGCCGACGAGGCTTCGGCCAAGCTCGGGCTTAGCCTGGGGCTGCCGCCGGACTTCGACAACCCGCCCGCCCCGCACCAGCCCATTGTGACGAAGTGGACCGTCGATTCGCGGGCCTGGGGGCAGTTTTTGTGCAAGATATTCGACCGCTGGGTCACGCGCGATGTCGGGCGCACCTTCGTGCAGCAGTTCGATGTGGCGCTGGGCAAGTGGCTCGGCATGCCGGGCGGAACCTGCGTTTTTTCCGAAACCTGCGGCAAGGCTTTCGCCCTCGAACACAACGGCGACCTCTACGCCTGCGACCACTACGTGTACCCCCGTTACAAGCTGGGCAACATCCTCAACCAGTCCATCGCCGAGCTGGCCGACAGTGCGGCGGCGCGCAAGTTCGGCAACGACAAGCGCGACAAGCTTACGCGCTACTGCCGGGAGTGCGAGGTGCGCTTCGCCTGCAACGGTGACTGCCCCAAGCACCGCTTCACCTTCACGCCGGAGGGGGAGTTCGGGCTTAGCCACCTGTGCGCGGGCTACAAGCTGTTTTTCCACCACATCGACCCGGCCATGAAACTGATGGCCGACCTCTACCGCAACCGTCGCCCGTCCTCGGACATCATGGCCATCCTCAAGCGTCAGCCCGGCCTCTTGAAAAAAGCCTGAGACGGGCGAGTGGGGGCGGGGGAAATCTTCGCCCTCGAAGTCACGCGAAGGGGCGCGAAGCTTTTTTAATTGTCCAGTGCGGCCACGCACCGCGGGTGCGGGCTGCGCAAGCCCGCAATTATTATTCCCTGGGAAAACACGAAAAAGGCGCTCCCGAAGCTGGGAGCGCCTTGTCGCAAAGAGCGTAAGAACCCGGCGGGTTTTTGACCCGCTGCCGGGGTGTCCCGTTAGCTGTTGGCCGGGGTGGTGACGTCGGCGGGCTTGGGATCGGCCTGATAGACGTGCACGTCGCGCTGCGGGAACGGAATCGAGATGCCTTCCTCGTCGAAGCGGAGCTTGATGGTCATTTGCAGGCGGAAGAAGGTCGGCCAGTAGTCCGAGCTGTTAACCCAGGGGCGCACGGCGAAGTTCACGCTGCTGTCGGCCATTTCGAGCACACCGACGGTGTAGGAGGGATCCTTGAGCACGCATTCGTCGTTGTTGAGGATGTCCTCCAGCACGGCTTTGACCTTGCGCAGGTCATCGTCGTAGCCACAGCCGACCACGAGGTCCATGCGGCGGGTGTCGTGAGAGGAGAAGTTCGTGATCGGCCCGCTGGTGATCTGGCCGTTGGGCACGACGATCTTCTTGTTGTCGGGCGTCTTGAACTGGGTCTCGAAAATGCTCAGGTCAACCACCGTGCCGCTGATTCCTGCGGCCTGGATGAAGTCACCGATGCGGAAGGGCTTGAAGACCAGAATCATGATCCCGGCGGCGAAGTTGCCCAGGGAGTCCTTCAGGGCGAAGCCAATGGCCACGGTACAGGCGCCGACAATGGCGACGGCCGAGGTCGTGTTGATGCCGACTTTCTCGAGCGCGGCGATGACGACGAGGGCCAGCAGAATGAAATAGAGCACATTTCCACCGAAGGAGACCACGGCGGCCTCGACCTTGCGGGCAGTCAGCACCTTGCGGAATATCTTGGTGATGAATTTGGCCAGGATGCGACCGACAATCAGGATGATGATGGCGTAGAGGGCCGGGAAGGCGTAGGTCTCCACCAAGTGAATGATAGTGTTGGTTTCTTCCATAGGTAATCTAATAGTCTCGTTAGTAGCTTGAATGTCCAGAGCCGCTTTTTTTGCTCGGACCGGTGTGAAATCGGCGCTTAAATTGAATGCTTTATATGAAAACGTCCAGCATCTCCCTGCGCGTCGCCGATTTTCTCAAGCAATACCCTCCGTTTGAATTTCTGAGCCTGCAGGACCTGGTTCATCTGGCCGGATCGGGCCGCGTGAAGTTCCACGAGGAAGGCGAGCATGTCTTCGACGAGGGAGAGCCGAGAAACCGCCACTTCTACGTGATCCAGCAGGGGACGGTCAACCTCTATACCCGCTCGCCCAAGGGCGGCGAGGAACTGGTGGATGTGCGCGTCGAAGGCGACCTGCTGGGGATTTTCTGGCTCATGGGTGAGCAGCCCTACCGCTACACCGCCATCACCGCCAGCGACACCTTGCTGTACGCGTTACCCTTCGAAGATTTTCTGCCGCTCGTCGCCCGTTACCCTGCTGCCACGCGCTACCTGGTGGACTATTTTTCTGAACTCCCCGCCGGCAAAGGCGAGGACTCCGGCAACGAGGCCGGGCAGGAGCAGCGTCTATGGCTCCAGAAAAGCGGCGTTCACCATACCTTTGAGTCCGATGGTTATCTGACCTGTTCGCCCGGCGAGAAAGTCCGCGAGGTCGCCCTGAAGCTTTCCGCTCATCACCAGCAGGCGGCGATTGTCACCAGCGCCGAAGCGCTTCCGCTGGGCATCGTGACTGAGGCTGACTTGTGCCGCCGCGTCGCCACGGGCGAGATTTCGCCCGAAGCCCCGGTCGAGACGCTGATGACTTCGCCCGTGCGCACGGTCGGCCCTGACCTCAACGCCGGGGAACTCCTCCTGCGCATGCTCCGCTACCGGCTGCGTCACTTGTGTGTGACCCGCGACGGCACACCCGATTCCCCCGTCATGGGGCTGGTTTCCGAGCGCGAACTCCAGCTCAACTACGGTCGCCTGCCCAACGCCCTCGGCCGCCAGATCCTGGCCGCTTCGGATGTCCGCGCGCTCTCGCGCCTGCGCGACCGCGCGGACGAGCTTTTGTTGGAGTACCTGGAGAATGAGGCCGACATGGGCTTCCTGATCGACTTTGTGGCCGAGATCGACGGGCTCGTGCTCAACCGCGCCCTGCAAATGGGCGAACAGCACCTGCTCGACCGCGGGCTGGAAAAGCCGGACGTCGGCTTCTGCTGGCTGGCCATGCACAGCGAGGGCCGCAAGGAGCGGCTGATCCGGTCGGCGCAGCGGACGGCGCTCGTCTATGAAGACCCGCCGGTGGAGATCAGCCGCTACTGTCGCCGCTGGTTCCTGCACCTGGCCGAGGAGGTGAGCCATATCCTGGTCGGGTGCGGCTTCCCCTTCGATACCAACGGCCGACTCGCCAGCAATACCGAATGGTGCCAGCCCCTGACCACCTGGAAGGCGTATTTCAGCCGGTGGATTCACGAGCCGATTGAGAGCAACATCGTTTCGCTGACCTCGCTCTTTGACCTGCGCGCGGTCGGGGGCAAGAAAGAGCTGGCCGACGCCCTCAGCAGCCACATTCGGGCCGAGATCAAGGAGAGCCCGAACTTCATCCCGCTCCTGGCCAACGACGCTATGGCAAACCTGCCTCCGGTCACGATTTTCCGTGATTCGGTCATGGACAAGGCGGGCATCCTCTGGAGCTGTATCGACACCAAGATGCACGCGCTCTACCCGCTGGTGGACGTGGGCCGGGTCTTCGCGCTGGAGTACGAGCAGGAGGACTGCACCAGCACGATTGAGCGCTTTACCCGCATGGCGGACCTCCTGCCGGACGAGCGCGAGCTGTTCCGCGCCGCCGCCGACGCCGCCCGGGCCAGTCTCGCCTTGCAATCGCTCATCGGACACCGCCGGGGCGACAACGGCCAGTTTATCCGCCCGCATGAGTTGACGAAATCCGACCAGGAGCACCTGAAAGGCGTTTTTCGCACGATTGTTCGCCTGTTGGACTTCGCGGCGGCACACTTTAAGCTCAACGGAGAGGGAAAACGATGAACTTATTTGGCGACAGCGACGACATCCAGCTCTACCACGAGTCTTTCGAACAGACCTGGAGCGACTCCGATCCGATGGACCATGTGCGCTTCGTCGTGCTCGACACCGAGACAACCGGCCTCAATGCCCGCAAGGACGGCATTGTGAGTATTGGCGCGGTCGCCGTGCGTCGGGGGCAGATCATGCTGGAGGACCAGTACGAGGCTATGATCAAGTTTGCCTACAACACCTCGGCGGTGGTCGTGCACGGAGTCACGCGCGAAGTGGCGCAGGAGGACGGGCTGGAGGAACCGGTTGCGCTGCGGGAGTTTTTGGCTTACCTGCGCGACGGGGTTATCGTCGGGCACCACATCGGCTTTGACGTGGAAATCCTGGGCGAGCGTTGCTGGCAGCGTTTCGGCCTGAAACTTCAGAACCGCTGGATTGATACCATGGAGCTGACCCTCCGGCTGGAGGACCTGGGGGCGTTTCCGGAAGAGGAGCACTTGAAGAAAGACTTCAGCCTCGACGGGCTGTGCCGACGCTTCGGGGTCAAGCCGCACGACCGCCACACTGCTCCCGGTGACGCCTTTATTACGGCGCAGATTTTCCTGAAACTTTTGCGCCTCGCCCGGCGTTATAATATCCAGACGCTGGCCGAACTGAGCGAACGCTGGCAGCCCCCCGAGGAACGCACCTGAGCGTAGCGTATCTGCCGGGAGGGCTAAACCGGAGGCTTCGCGATGGGAAAGCGGCGTGGGTAACTCCCCTCCGATAAGGCTTCCCATGAATAAACTTCTTTTTCGGCGCGTGCTCAACCTGCTGCTGTGGTTGAGCATCTGTTTCATGGCCGGTAGCGGCCTTCTTCTGAAGTGGAAATTTCCCCACGGCCAGGGGCGTGGCTCGGGTCGTCTCTACGAGTTGCTCGGCCTCGACAAACACGAATGGGGTCAAGTGCACACCTGGGTGGGGATCGCCTTCGCGCTGCTCGTACTGGCTCACCTTTACCTCGCCTGGCCCTGGCTCAAAAGCGCGGCAGCGGGTCGCAAGCGCCTCTGGGCGGTCTTCGCCGGGCTCGCCCTCGGGCTGGCTATTCCCGTCGGGTTGATGCTCGCGCCCGTTCGGGAAAATACGCTGGCGGCGAAAGACTCCGTGCTGACTGGCTCGCCGGAACAAAGCCCGCCGGAGCCGGGCTATGGACAAGGGCAGGGACCGGGCAAGGGATACCGCTGGCGGCAGCAGTAGCGCTGCCGCGGGCGTGTTGCGCGTTTCAATGACCGCCGCCCGCGTACAAAATGTTACAAGAACGATTGCAGCCGTGATGGCTAAATAGGCAAGATAGTTAATTGTTGGCTTCCCGGTTCAACATCCAGACATTAACAATCAGCCATTTTAACCATTTAGCCATTCATCGTTCCGGTATGAACACGGTTTATTCATGGGGACACGAGCGCCGCTACAACGACGCTTCGAGCGCGTTTCGGCAACACTTCGCCGGGCGGGTGCAGAAGGTCTCGGTGGACGGCGGCTTCACCTGCCCAAACCGGGACGGCAAGCTCGCCCGCACCGGCTGCGCCTACTGCAACAACGCCACTTTCAACCCCGACTACTGCCGGGAAGAGGGGAGCATCGCCGCGCAACTGCGGGAGGGGATGGTTGTCTTTTCCCGTAACCGCAAAAGCCTGCCGTCGGTTTTTCTGGCCTATTTTCAGGCCTACTCCAACACCTACGCGCCGCTCGAAGTCCTGAAGGCGCGCTACGAGGAGGCGCTGAGCGTGCCGGGCATAAACGGGCTGGTGCTGGGGACACGACCGGACTGCGTGACGCCGGAGATCCTCGATTACCTGGCCGAACTTTCGCAGCGCTGCTACGTGATGGTCGAGTACGGGGTTGAGTCGGTCAAGGACGAGACCCTGCGGCGCATCAACCGGGGGCACAGCTTTGCGGAAGCCCGACTCGCCATCGGTGAAACCGCCCAGCGCGGCATCGCCTGCGGGGCGCATCTGATGCTTGGGCTGCCGGGCGAGGACCGCGCCGACTGGCTCGAACAGGCGCGGGTAATTTCAGAGCTGCCCATCGATCACCTCAAGTTGCACCAGCTCCAGATCGTGCACGGCACGCAGATGGCGAACGAGTACCGCGAGCACCCGGAGCGTTTTCCGCTGTTTACACCGGAGGAGTACCTGGAACTTGTGGTCGATTATCTCGAACGCCTTTCGCCGCAGATCGTGGTGGAGCGTTTTACCAGCGAGTCGCCCCCCGCCTTGCTTATTGCGCCGCAGTGGGGGGAGCTCCGCAATTACCAGTTTACCCACCGGGTCGAAAAACGCCTGCGTGACCGTGCGACCTGGCAGGGGAGGCTTTTTCAGGAAGTCTCGCCACAGGCCTGAGCACCTCAGACACCGGGAAAGGTGAACGAGGAGGGCCGCGGAGTGCTTGTGGCGGGGGCCTGAGTTTCACACGGGTATCGCAGGTGCCGAAGATAATGACGATTATGACGATTTGAAATTGTTTAGGTAAGATAATCTTATATTAATCTTTCATTGAATAAGTAAATTGACCCCGTGATGGGTATTGAAATTGAATCTCAACATCGAAAGTTGGCGAGGGCAATTTACCGTTCTGGTAGCTGCTATTGCCTGGAATTCGATCCACAGACCTCGACGTGTTGGATGAGAATGAAAGCATGAGACATGGACTCAGTTTCGGGCTCAATCACGCAGGCAGGCGAGAGTGAAGACAGATTTCTTCCCAAAAGCTTTAATCCATCGCTGACAGACTATGAACGCTATCAATCAGGTGCTTTTTTTATCACTGGCGGTCGCCGCCACCGGGGTCTATGCCCAGACTGAGGTTTTTGAAGGGATCGACCGAGAGGCCGAAACCCAGGCCCGCGAAGCGGCTGTTGTTGGCAGCGGTGAAACACCCCAGTTGCACGCTTTCGCCAATATCGGCTATGAGTCGATGTATGTCACCTCGGGGATGCAGGGCGCATACGCCTCGCTCCAGCCGAATATCGAGTTCGAGTACTACGGTTTTTACGCCGGAATATGGGCGAACCTTCCGCTGGATTCCAACCCCGGCGGCAATTACGCCACCGACCCTTTTTCGGATGAGTATGATATCTATGCCGGGTACGGGATGGGCTTCCTCGACGACTTGCTGACGGCTTCGCTCGGGGCGACGTATTACTACTACCCGGACGATGCCGCCGACCCCGGCCACACCTGGGAGCTGAACTTCGCGGTGGAGGCCGATGTGCTCCTGAGCCCCGGTTTCGAGGTCAACTATGACCTCAACCTCAACCAGCTCGAACTGGTCGTCGTCAGCAGCTACGACTACGACCTGAGCACCTATACGGTGGACGGACTGGGCCTGGCCGCAGGCGCGGCCTTCGGTTATCTTCAGAATCAGACCGACCAGTTTTCGTACTTTTACGTGGAACTGGCCGTGGACCTGACCTACGTGTACAACGATAATTTCTCCCTCTACGCGGGGCCCCGCTTTTCCACCAATGACGCCGGGGACCACAACATCGGGGAACGCGAAACCAACTTCTGGTGGGGCGTCGGCGCTACCTTCCAGTTCTAGGGACTGGGCATTGTATTGAGATTATCAATACAATGCCAGCGGTCGGGCGTTGGCTGATCCTGATGTGCCGGGGAGGCGTGCCGCTCAGGCCATGCGGACGATATTGTCCGGGGTGACCGGGACGAGCGCGGGTTCTCCGGCCAGGTAGCGATGACACTCTTCGCGGGCCATGTCCCCCAGCCGGTGGCATTCGCGACCGGCCGAGCCGGCGATATGCGGGGTGAGAAAGACGTTGGGCAGCGTGAGCAGAGGAGTCGTGCAGTAGGCGGTTTCGTCGGTGATGACATCGAGAACAGCGAAAATATCGGGCCGGTTTTTCAGGACACGGACAAGGGCGTTCTCATCGACAATAGCCCCGCGGGAGGTGTTGATAAAGGTGGCATTGCGGGGCATGAGCTGGAGCAGCTCGCCGGTAATCATGCCTTCGGTTTCGGGCAGTTTGGGCGCGTGGAGAGAGACGACATCGCACCCGGAAAAAAGCGCTTCGAGCGTCGGCACCCGGCGCACGGACAACTCCTGAAAAAGCGATTCGCTGGCAAAGGGATCGTAGGCGACGACATCCAGCTCGAACTGCGATAGCCGCTGGCAGATCAGCCGTCCGATGGCTCCCAGCGAGATGATGCCGACGCGCGAGCCGGTGTAAACGCCGGAGACTTCCTGGCTGGCGTGATCTATGCGGCCTTGGCGCAGTGCGTAGTTTTTGGTCCAGGCGCGCTTGAGGGCAAAGACGATGCTGGCCATCGTGTACTCGGCCACCGGGATCGCGTTGGCGGTGTAGGCGCTGGTCAGGCGGATGTTACGCTCCCAGAAGGCGTCTGTGACGAAGTATCGGACGGTGCCGGCCCCGTAGAAAAAGGCTTTCAATGAGGGTAGGGCGTGGAGCAGTTCGGCGTTCAGGACCGGGGCATTCCAGCCCGAGAAAATGATTTCTACGTCCTGATAGTATTCGGGATTTTTCAGGATTTCCTCCGCCGTGTGGACCCGCCCGTCGTTTTCGGTTATGTCGCAGATTTCAGCGATAGCCGATTCGCTGTAGACCACGCTCAGGAACTCTTCCTTAAGCAGAAAAATGGATTTCGGTTTCTTCATTATTCGTGTAAAAAGGCCTACTCCCGAGCCTTACTGCTGTAAAGCATCATGGCGTGCATTAATATGTATGACTGAATTATAGGACGCATTGCCTCGGTAATTGGGGCCATGACCACGTACAAGCCGGTAGTTTCGCCGTCGCCCATGAGATTTTTTAGTTGTCCATAAGCAAGGCTCCCAGCCTGAGTGGCCGGGCTTTTGCGCTTTCAACTCGTATGAGAGGCGTTATGGTACGGTTCCATGAAGCTATCCCCATATGTGTGTGCCCTTGTCCTTTCCCTGTGCCCGGCTATGGTTTTCGCCCTGCCAGCCAGCCAGCGGAACGGTGCGAAGTTCGTTAAGAAAGCCGAGCAGATTGAAGGCTCGTGGGTATCGACGGACCTCTCAGGCGATGCGATCTGGCTGGTAGTCGATACCGTGGGGGTCGTCTTCAGCGATGACGGAAGATTCAAGGCGACGGCGGTGCTCGAGGGCGGCAGTCGCAAGAGCCTGGCTGGCCCCTACCACCTGGACCTCGGCAAGGTCCGTCTTGAGCCCAAGGGGTGGGGCACGCAGATCTGCACGTACTCGATCGACGGGGGCGTGCTGACGCTCTACAACGAGGCGCACGGCATCACCGCGAAGTTCAAACGTGGCGAGCTTCCGGCCCCGCAGCCCCGGCAATCCGCGCCCACTGGCGGTATGCCTGGAATGGGGTTTTGATCGGTCTGAGTGGGGGAGAGCCTGTCGGAGCGGTCATTTTTTGGACGCCCGCGGCCTGTGGCCTTGGAAAAGAGCCGATTTTTTGCTTTCGCCCGGGCGCGAACTCTGCCAATGTCTCCTGTTTTTATGCGCCACACGATCTCAGCATTGGTTGAAAACAAGTTCGGTGTTCTTGCCCGCGTGGCGGGTATGTTCAGCGGACGCGGGTTCAACATCGACACGCTCAATGTCGGGCCGACCCACGACCCGCTCCTTTCGCGCATAACGATCACGGTAGTAGCCGAGGCGGAAGGGACGCTGGACCAGGCCATCAAGCAGCTCGACAAGCTGGTCAACGTCATCGAGGTGACACACTTCAGCGAGCGCACCTCGTTCGTGGCCCGCGAGCTGGTCATGCTCAAGATCGACGCCGGTCGCGAGACCCGCTCGGAGATCATTGAAATCGTTGATATTTTCCGCGCCAAGGTTGTGGATGTCTCGACCGATTCGATCATCATCGAGTGTACCGGCAACGAGAACAAGATCCGCGCCTTCCTGGAGCTGATCACGCCCTTTGGCATCAAGGAAATGGCCCGCACCGGCAATGTCGCTCTTTCACGCGGCTACGTGGCCGAGCGCTAAGGGCTTTGCTTTACCGGACGACCCCCGCGTGGGGGCGCACTATTGTCTCTTTCATTGAACCGACACCTTTAACCCAACCAGAAACCCAATACACACCATGCCCGCCAAGGTCTATACGGACAAAGACGCGGACCTGAAGGTCCTCAAAGGAAAAACGCTGGCCGTCATCGGATACGGCTCCCAGGGGCACGCCCATGCCCTCAACCTGAAGGATAGTGGCTGCAAAGTCATTATCGGCCTGTATCCCAAGAGCAAATCCGTCGCCGTCGCCAAGAAGCAGGGCTTCGAAGTCTTCGACACTGCCGAGGCTGTCAAGCGCGCCGACGTCATCATGCTCTCCATTCCGGATATGGTGCAGCCCGACGTTTACGAGAAGGACGTTCTTCCGAACCTGGACAAGGGCAAGACCCTCGTGTTCTGCCACGGCCTCTGCGTGCACTTCGGCCTCATCACCCCGCCCAAGGGCGTGGACGTCATCATGGTCGCCCCGAAGGGCCCCGGCCACGTCGTGCGCTCGCAGTATGTCGAGGGCAAGGGCGTTCCGGCCCTGATCGCCGTCCTCAAGGGCTCCTCCAAGGGTGCCAAGGACATCGCTCTGGCCTGGGCCAAGGGTGTTGGCGGCACTCGCGCCGGTGTCATCCAGACCACTTTCAAGGAAGAAACCGAGACCGACCTCTTTGGCGAGCAGGCCGTCCTCTGCGGCGGTGCTTCCGCTCTGGTCATGGCTGGTTTCGAGACCCTGGTCGAGGCTGGTTACCAGCCCGAAATGGCCTACTTCGAGTGCTTGCACGAACTGAAGCTGATCGTGGACCTGATGGTCGAGTCCGGCATCAGCGGCATGCGCTTCTCCATCTCCGAAACCGCCGAGTACGGCGACGTCACCCGTGGCCCGCGCGTCATCAATGACAAGTCGAAGAAGGCGATGCAGGCTATCCTGAAGGAAATTCAGGAAGGCAAGTTCACCCGCGAGTGGGTCAAGGAGTACAAGGCCGGTTACCCGAAGTTCAACGAACTGCGCAAGCAGGGCGAGCAGCATGGCGTCGAGAAGGTCGGCAAGAAGCTGCGCGCACTCATGCCCTGGGTCCCGAAGAAGGACATCAAGGGTGCGCAAGCCTCCTACACTTCCAACTAAGCCTTAACGGTTTACGAAATGTGTTTTGTGCGGGCAGGTTTAATACCTGCCCGCTTTGGCTTATGGATACGCAAACTCTCAGGCTCGCCACCCGGGGCAGCCCGCTGGCCTTGCGCCAGACAGAATTGACCCTCGCCTGGCTGCGCGAGCGGCTGCCGCAGGTGCAGTGCAGCGTGCACGAAATGGTTACCACCGGCGACAAGCAGAAGCAGTGGTCGCTGGAGGAACGCGGCGGCCAGGGACTCTTCGTCAAGGAGTTGGAGGAGGCCCTGCGCAGCGGTGAGGCCGATGTGGCCGTCCACAGCGCGAAGGATTTGCCCGCCGTCCAGCCGGACGATCTTGAGTTGGCCGGTTATCTGCCGCGCGCGGAGGTCAACGACGTGCTTGTCGTGCGCGAAGATGTCGCCACCCCGTGCTATATCGCGACGAGCAGCCCGCGCCGCCGGGCGCAGCTCAAGCGGCTTTTCCCGCAGGCAGTCTGGTCGGAGATCCGTGGCAATGTCGAAACGCGGCTGAAAAAGGTCGCCCACGGTAAGGTCGAGGCGACCGTGCTGGCCGCCGCCGGGCTGAAGCGACTGGGACTGTTTGAGTGGCCGGGGCTGGTTTTCAAGCCCCTGAGCCCCGCGCAGGTCATCCCCGCCGCCGGGCAGGGGGCCATCGCCTTGCAGGTCCGCAAGGGCGAGGGCGAAATCCTTCGTACCGTGCTCGATGAGGAGACGCGCTTCGCGGTCGAGACCGAGAAGGCTGTCCTCGCCGGGATGGGCGGAGGTTGCCACACCTCGATCGGCGTGTATTGTTGCAACGGCGCGGTGTCGGTTTTTTACGAAGAGGTCGGCATGCGCAACTACCCGCTGCGGGGCGACGATGACGAAGCCCGCCAGCGTGTGGTGAAAGAGATCGTGTCCGATCTCGGTTTGAATGAGGAATCTTGAATGAGTGAGGGAAAAGTCTTTCTGGTTGGAGCCGGGCCGGGCGATCCGGGCCTGATCACTGTGCGTGCGCGTTCCCTGATCGAGAGCTGCGACGTGCTGGTCTATGACTACCTGGCCAACGCCGATTTAAAAACCTGGGTCAAGCCCGGCTGCGAGTGCATCTACGTGGGCAAACGGCCGGGACGGCACTCCATCTCGCAGGAGAAGATCGAGGACATCCTCGTCGAGCACGCCAGCGCCGGTAAGCAGGTGGTCCGCCTCAAAGGGGGCGATCCGTTTATCTTTGGACGCGGCGGCGAAGAAGCCTGTCGCCTGAGCGCGGCCGGGATCGCTTTCGAGGTCGTGCCTGCCGTGACTGCGGCCTTGGGGGCGGCGGCCTGCGCGGGCATCCCGCTCACGCACCGCGGGCACAGTTCGTCGGTGTGTTTCCTGACCGGGCACGAGGATATTGAGCGCGGCGACATGCACGTGGACTTCGCTAAATTCGCTCAGATCGGCGGCACACTGTGCATTTACATGGGCATGGGGCACATCTCCGACATCACGGAAAAGCTGATGGCCGGCGGGCTTTCGCCCAAGACCCCCGTGGCCGTGGTCGAGTGGGCCACCCTGCCACGCCAGCGAAGCCTGCGGGCGACGTTGGGCACCGTGGCCGAGGCCAAGGACAAGGCTGGCCTCAAGCCACCCGCCATCGTCATTGTGGGCGAAGTGGCCCGCTACTACGACGAGCTGAACTGGTTTGAGCACCGTCCGCTCTCCGGTAAGCGCGTGGTCGTGACCCGCGCCCGCGAGCAGGCGGGCGAACTTCGCGCCAAGCTGGAATCCCTCGGGGCCGAGGTGCTCTCGCTGCCGCTGATCGACATCATCGAGGCCGAGTCGCACGAGACGGCGGACGTTTACGACGGCATGGCCAACTACGATTGGGTTGTCTTTACCAGCCCGAACGGCGCACGGCTGTTCTTTAAGAAATTCTTTGAAAAATTCACTGACCTGCGCTGCATCGGCGGGGTGCGGATCGCCTGTATCGGCGCAGCCACGGCCCGCGAGGTCGAGCGTTACCACCTCGCAGTGGATCTGATCCCCGAGACGGCGGTGGCCGAAAGCCTGGCCGATGCCCTGTTGGCGACAGAAACCCTGGATAGCCGCACGGTGCTCGTCGTGACCGGCAACCGCAATCGCGACGTGCTGGTCCGCAAGCTGGAGGATGAGGGCCGGGCGATTGTTGATATGCTGCCAGTGTATCGCAACGAGCCGACCGACCTGAGCGAGGAACCCGACGCCAAGAGTTTCCGCGAAAAAGGAGCCGACGCCATCCTCTTCACCAGCGCGAGCACGGTGGAGAACTTCGTCGCCCAGAGCGGCCAGCTTCAGCTTGCCAAGGGTGCCCGCCGCCCCAAGGCGATCAGCATGGGGCCGATCACCAGCGCCGCGATGAAGGAAAAGGGTGTGCCGGTGGACGCCGAGGCCAAGGAGCAGACGCTGGATTCACTCGTGGCCGCTGTGATCAAGAAAATCGGCTGAGCAGAAGTAACTGCGGCTTGGCTTATCGCTCGAAGCGGGGGAGCGGAGAATTGGTCAGCCAGCAAGCATCGCTCAAGGGAACGAAGCCACTTTATTGCCCTGTGAGGTACACCCAGCGGGGCTCGAGAGTGCATAGCCCTGGTACTTGCCTTAAAACTTCGGGCAACGCGAAGTCGCTCAGGCTTCGCTCTCCGGGGATGGCAGGTGCTCGCGGATGTCGGGGAGGGCGATTTCGCGGTGGCCGGAGGGGAGGCGGACCAGGTAGGCGTCGGCCTTGGGGGTGAGATCGATGATCTCGTCGGGCAGTTCCTCGTCATCGAGTTCGAGCGAGTCGATGGCGTCGAGATCGTCAAAAACGTGGCTCAGTCGACGCGGCTCGGGATGAAGGATTTGCGGCGGGTTGGCGACCCGGCCTTTTTTGACCATTTCAAAGAGGCAGGGGAAGTGGCGCTTTTTAAAGGACTGCTCGAAATCGCGAATCCACTTGTTGCCGACGTTCTCGCGGCGGTTGAGCAGCACGCAGTCGGAGAAATGGATCAGCGCCTCGAACCACGGGGCGAGGGCGGCGTGTTGCTCGGCCAGTGCGCAGTCGATGACCGTGATGACGCGCTGGAGCACGGCGCCGGTGGAGTCGAGCCAGCGCTTGAAGGTCTCAATCTCGTCGCGGAAGTCGGCGCTGCCGTCGGCGAGGTAGAAGACGACCGCTCCGGCGTCCGGGGCGGGAGCCAGGCCGCTGTCCTCGCGCTCAATCAGTTCGACTTGGGGGAGCGCGGCCAATCTCTCATCTTCCGGGGACTCGGCCTCGGTGGAGGAGAGGATGACGTTGACCGGCTGGTCGCTGGGGAGCCCGTCGTCGATCAGGTCGAAGACGATTTCGCGCCGCCCGGAGCCGGGCGTGCCAAGGATGAGATAGACTTCGGTCATGGAGAAGGTGGCTGGCTGATTGCCTGCGGTTGAAGTTGGAAAGACTGGGGGGAGGCGGTCGAAAAGGGCGGGGACGGGTTTTGCGCGCCTGACCGCCCCGGCGCGAGGGTCAGGCGGTTTGCGGACCGCGGGCTTGTTGGGCCATCCACAGATCGGTCAGGACGAGCCAAGTCATCGCCTCGACGATAGGCACGGCGCGGGGCACGACACAGGGGTCGTGGCGGCCACGCCCGATCAGCTCGGTCTCGGCCCCGGAAAGGTCAACGGTCTGCTGGGGCTGGAGAATGGTGGCAGTCGGCTTGAAGCCGATGCGGAAGTAAAGCTCCTCGCCGTTGCTGATGCCCCCCTGGCTGCCGCCGGAGCGGTTGGTGCGCGTGCGGATGCGACCGTCCGCGTTTTCAAAAACATCGTTGTGCTCGGAGCCCTTCATGAAGGTGCCCGCAAAGCCGCTGCCAAATTCAAAGGCCTTGGTCGCCGGGAGCGAGAGCATGGCCTTGGCCAGTTCGGCCTCCAGCCGGTCAAAGACCGGTTCACCCAGGCCGACGGGCAGCCCGCGCACGCGGCACACGATGATCCCTCCCACCGAATCACCCTTGGAGCGGACTTCTTTGATGCGGTCGATCATTTGCGCGGCGATATCTGTGTCCGGGCAGCGCACGGGGGTCGCCTCGACCTGCTCCAGAGTGGGGAAGGGATAAATCGGAGCCTCGCCGCTGCCAAAGTCCTCCAGCCCGAGGGTGTGAATGCGTTCGACATAGGCGCGCACCTCGATCCCGGCGTGGCGGGACAGGAGTGCCTTTTGCGCGACGGCGCCGGCTGCGACGCGGCCGATGGTCTCGCGGGCGGAGGAGCGGCCGCCGCCCTCGTGGTTGCGGACGCCGTACTTGGTCTGGTAGGTGTAGTCCGCGTGCGAAGGGCGAAATTTTTCCTTCATCTCCGTGTAGGCCTCGGGACGGTGGTCGGAGTTGGGGACGGTGATGGCGATGGGGGTGCCGAGGGTCCGCCCTTCGTACACGCCCGAGACGATAGTGGCGGTGTCGGTTTCCTTGCGCGGCGTGGTGATCTCGCTCTGGCCGGGACGGCGGCGGTCCAGTGCGGGCTGGATGTCGTCCTGCGCGCTCAGGGGCAGGTTGGGCGGGCATCCGTCGATGACGACGCCGATGCCGCCTCCGTGGCTTTCACCCCAGGTGCTGATGCGGAAAAAGTTACCGAAGCTGTTACCCATGCCGCCACAATGACGATGCCCCCCGGCGGGTAAAAGTCTAAAATCACCGCCGGATGAGGCGGTCGAGTTCGCCCTGAAGTTTTTCCAGCTCGGGGCGCGAGCGGTGGCGAAGCAACCCGGCCACGCGCTGGAGGAAGTCCTCAGGGGCGTAATTAGCCGTCTCCAGCAGGAAAAGCAGGACACCGTCGCGGTGTATCTGGTAGGTTTTGCGCCGGACCAGGACGGAACGGGCGTTGGAGGCGTGGCCGAGGATGCGCTGGTTGTCGAAGGCGTCCCGGACGTATTGGTCGGATTTGCCGATGATGGCGGCGACTTCTTTGGGGGAGAACCACTCCTGGTTTTCAGGCAGGAGAAAGGAGAAATGGGCGTTGGCTTTCATCGTAGCAAGGGAGGGCTCAGCGCAGGCCGGCCGGGCGCCGGGAGGCGGAAAAACGCATGGCCAGTTTGATGGCATGCGAGCGTTTCTCCACGTCGCGCAACTGGCGCGCCTGCTCCCGCAGTTGGCAAGCCATGGCTTCACTGGGAAGAAACTCGGCCAAATCCTCGTAAAGATCTGCCCGGCTGGCGACGGGTTCTGTTTCAAGTTTACTCAGTATATAATCTACGAGTCTGTTCGCGGCTGTGCGGTTCATGACGGACTCAGAGCCACGGCTCTGGAATTGGGCTTCGAGTTTGTAATATGACGTGTTATGAATACGTTTTTTGTTGTCTTGGAATGATTGAAGACGATACTGAAATGAATTGTGTTGTAAATGAAAAAAGTGGAAAAATTCTACTTTGTGATAGAAAAAATCCATAGTTATGTCGCGAACATCCTCCACTCCCAGCGTTGACGCGCAACAGTTCAGCCTGCGCTTTCGGCTCCTCATGAGCTACCATGACCTGACTCTCAAGGACATTGCCAATCATACTGACAGCGCCGTTTCCACGGTAGGGACCTGGAAAAATGGCCGCGTCCCACCCTCGCCGGAAACCCATGAGAGTCTGGCCGCTCTTTTTGGTGTTAGTGTGGAATATTTATTGTACGGCTCCCCCGATAGTGGAAAAAATACATACACAGATCCGGCTGGTAATATCCTGAGTGAAATTGAACTGGTCATGGAAGAAATCGATATTCCTTCCGGGATGAGGGAACCTGAGGAACGCTTCCTGGGCCCTGTGCGGCCCGAATCCGTCGAAGATAGCGGGGCGCCTTTCCGCCGGTCACGGATCGAGGGGTACCTGCGCCAGTTCCTTGACCGTGCGGAGGCCGAGCCGGGTGGATTGGCCCATACCTGGTACCACCTGAAACGGGAATTCCCGCTCGATTTATTTTCACGGCTGGGATGAAAGAGCGCTTTATCGGCTGTCAACGGTCCGTGACTTCCCGCTTGTTTTTTAGGGAGCGGGTGGCATAGGGTAGATGCATGCCCCGAGAAGGAATGGATACGCCCCTGAGCATGATCCGCCGGAATATGTCCGGCGGGGCGAAGGGGGCGCTCTATAAGGCGGTTAGACCAGCCTTTGAGAGTTTTTTCAGGCTCGGGGGACTTGATGATGCGTATTTGCGAGTCGTTGACGACCAGAGTACGCCGAATTTCTTCCAGCGGGCGATGCGTTCGATGGATATTTCCTATGAAATCTCGGACGAGGACCTGGAGCGTATCCCGCGAGAAGGCCCATTGCTGGTCGTCAGCAACCACCCTTACGGCGGGCTGGATGGCGTGGTCCTGGGGGCGCTGCTGACCTCGGTGCGCGAGGACGCCAAGCTTCTGGCCAACTACCTGCTGGAGGTAATGAATGAGATCAAACCCTGGCTGATCCCGGTGGATCCCTTTGACCGGCCGGAGTCGGCTCGGTTCAACGTTAAGGCGATGAAGGAGACCATTCGCTACCTCTGCAACGGCGGCTGCGTGGGGACGTTTCCCTCGGGGACGGTTTCGCATTTCCGCTGGAAGGAGCGGCAGATCACGGACCCGGCCTGGTCCCCGAATACCGCCCGCCTGGTCCACAAGGCGAAGGCAACGGTCGTGCCCTGCTACTTCGAGGGGGGAAACGGCATGCTTTTCCACTTGGGGGGGCTTGTCCACCCGCGCCTGCGCACGCTTATGTTGCCACGCGAAATGATCCGGATGATCGGCAGCACGCTGCGCCTGCGGGTCGGTAACCCGATCCCGTACCGGAAGCTGGCCGAGTTCGGCACGAATGAGGAACTGATCCAGTACCTGCGGCTGAACACCTATATCCTGGCCAAGCGCGCGCAGGATGATGTACCCCGGCGGCGATTCCACTTCCCCCGCGTGCCGCGCAAGCCCGGGGTCGAGCGTCCGCTGGCCAAGGCGGTCCCGCCGGAGGTGCTGCAGGAGGAGATTTCCCGTGTGCCGGAGGACCAACTTCTGCTGGAGCATGGCAGTTTTCAGGTGTACTACGGTTTTGCTTCCCAAATCCCGAACATCCTCGACGAGTTGGGGCGGCTACGTGAAAAAACCTTTCGCGAAGTGGGAGAGGGGACGGGCGAGCCTTCCGATACCGACCGGTTCGACCTGTACTACCGGCACCTCTTCATGTGGGACCGCAAGGAGCAGAAAATCGTCGGCGCCTACCGTGTCGGTCTGACGGACGAGATCTTGCTCACCCACGGCAAAAATGGTCTTTACACCTCGACACTCTTTAAATTCAAGGCGGGCTTTTTAGAAAAGCTCGATCCGGCGCTGGAACTGGGGCGCTCGTTCATTGTCTCGGAGTACCAGAAAAAGCACGCATCCCTCTCGCTTATCTGGCGGGGCATCGGCCGCTTCGTTTGCCGCCACCCGCAGTACAAGACGCTTTTCGGCCCGGTCAGCATTAGCCAGGAGTACAATTCCATTTCCAAGGACTTGATGGTTAAGTTCCTTCGAAAGAACAAGCTGGACACCTCGCTGGCTCAGTTCGTGAAGGCCAAGAACCCCCCGCGTGGCGGTTCGAAAATCCGGGGTACTGAGAAGCAGGCGCTGTTAGAAGCAGTTAAGGACATCGACGATGTGTCAGCGCTGATTTCCGAGATCGAGACCGACCACAAGGGGGTACCGGTGCTCCTGCGGCATTACCTGAAAATGAACGGCAACCTGCTGTCGTTCAATGTGGATACAGACTTTGGGCACTGCATGGACGGGCTGATCGTGGTCGATCTTACCCAGGCTGATCCCCGCTTGCTGCGCTCTTACATGGGGGAGGAGTCTTACCGCGAGTTTATGGAGTTTCACCAGGGTAAGGTAGGTGCGGGCGGACTGGAAGAGTAGGCTGGAGTCGGCATGCTAATGCAGCCTGTTTGGTACTGAAGGATAAAAACGCAATTAAAAGCTCCAACCGCGGTCTGGAAAACAAGGTCGCGACTGGTCGGTATTCCTCGTTTGCCGCTTGGTTTCGATCAGTCTTAGCTGTCGAATAAATCGTCCGCAGGCCGTTGGCATGCAGGAGGATGCGCATTATTAAAATGGCAGGCCCGCAGGGATTCGAACCCCGACAAACAGAACCAGAATCTGTCGTGCTACCGTTACACTACGGGCCTAAGTTGAAGCAAAGACAGCGCATGCTTGTTCGTCAAGGAGTATAATCCAAAAAAATCAAAGGAGTGAGCTCGGCGCTATGATTGAGGGGAATTGTGGAGTCCTCTGTCTTTTTATTTGAGTGGCTGGTTGCTAATTCTTGATTTTTCTCGCTTGAAAATACAACCCGAATGGCCGACAATGAGCCTTTGTTCTTTGAGAATGCCCTTAGGCGTGCTCTGCGTGATTACTATCGCAGATTTGCCTTTTCCCGCATTTCTCAAATGCTGAATTGTGGGGGTGTTCCGGATTCGACCCGGAGCCGTAGGGCCTGGCTGCATGCCGGAGATGATGGTTGGCTCCGTTATCAAATCCATCACACATATAAATGGCGAAACTGAATACGCCATGGCTGCCTAATTAACGCAGTCACGCAGAAGGGCTGATACCTGTTAGGCCTGGAAGCGATCATCTAGCAGGCATAGTCTGATCCGGGGATCCGGGATCGGGCCGTACTCCAACAGGGTTCTCGCGACTGGAAAGCGCGCTTCATCGCGTTCCTGCCGTTAAATCAAACATGAGGCTATGTATGTAGACGCCTTGCTTGAAACCTCCGGACACGCGGGTTCGACTCCCGCCACCTCCACTTTTTATTTGTCCTAAATGTCTAACATTACGCAACTTGCGTAATTTAAACGCCTTAATTCGCGACAGAAACCCTGTCCGAATACCCCTCAATACGACTCAAATCCCCCGTTTTGCCTTAACTGGCTTTAACTGAGGGTTGACCGGGGACAGGTTTTGAACCGGTGTATATTTGTTGACCGGTTTCAGTATTTTACAAAGCTACTAGATACTGATTTAAATCATGCAATGAAGGGGGCTTTGTGAGCATCTCAAGACCAACCATCAAGCGGCTATTCGCAAAGTCTAATAATCAATGCGCATTCCCAAAGTGCGCTGCACCGATAATTGTAAACGGCGTTGTCGTAGGGGAAATATGTCATATCCGTGCTCGCCGAAAAAATGGCCCAAGGTATGATTCGAGTCTCTCCCTGAAAGATAAGGATGATTACCCAAATCTTTTGCTTCTCTGTAGAACCTGCCATAAGCGGATTGATTCAGATGAGGCTACGTTCACGCCTGAACTGCTGGCTGAGATAAAGGCTCTCCACGAAGCAAACGGGATTTGTGAGATAACTCCAGAGGTTGCCCGTGATGCACTTTTGCTAATCGATTCAAAGCAGAATTCTCAACGCGTTACTGCAAAATCTAGCGGAAATGGTGTTTCGATCGCAGTGAATGGTGACGTAAATGCACCAATCAGCGTAAAGCCAACTCGCGAGCGTCGTGCGCCAAAGTCAAAATATCCAAGCAATGCTATCGGGGCAGACGCCAACTTGGCGGGGTATGTGGACTATTTGTTTGGCTTAGCTGTTGATTACTGGAAAGGCGTAGAATCAATGACCCCGGGGCGCTTGGGCAGGAAAATTAAAACAAAGTTCCGGTTGAAGACGCGAACTCGTCACCATCTACCGGTGGAACGTTTCAACGAATTGGTTGATTTTATTATTCAGGATATTCTTATTCCATCACCAGTGGGTAAGAAGCATGTTCGTGATGGGACGAAGCTGTGCAGTAGCTTCAATGAATGGCGGGGACTCTGAGATGTTTATTCTTAACGATTTAAAAGTCAACGTCTTGCGATTCTTTGACTTAGACCTATGATTGTCCGCTCACTCTGGTAGAGTTAGAGTGAGATGGAAATACGAACAGCCTACCAATCGTATCGCAAGAAACCCTACGTCGCCCGTTGGTCGGAAAATGGCAAGAGCCGTAACCGCTTCTTTGCCACAGTGAAAGACCGGGCGCAATTCATCGAGAGCTTCCAGCAGAACGCCACTCGCCAGGATACCTCGATCCCGCTCATCGAACCGCGCAAACTGATTCGCTGGCAGGAAGCGGTCAAACTCGATCCTGCCGCCGACCCTGTGGAGGTTTACCGCTTCTGGCTCCAACGCAAACCTGCCCAAGCCCGGCAGATACTGCTCTCGGATGCCAGCCAAGCCTACCTGCGAATGATGGTGGAAGTCGGTCGGGACGTGAACTACACCGGCCACGCCCGCAAGGCACTTGAAGATTTCCGGGGCGGGGCAGGGGACAAGCCGATTCACACCTATGATGCCGAAGCGCTCCGGGAACACCTTTACGGTCTGCCCTACGCCGCCGTGACGATTCGCCACCGGCGTAGCCACCTTCTCTGCGCCTTTGCCTGGTGGGTGGAACAGGGATGGCTTGCGGAGAACCCGGTTGAAAAGGTGAAACGCCCACAGGTCGTCACTGATGAGCCGGGCATTTTGAGCGTGGACGACATGGCCCGTCTCTTTCGAATCAACCAAAGGGTCGATCCGGAGATATGCGGACTGCTGGCCCTCGGGGCTTTTGCAGGGATGCGAACCTCAGCCATTGCCAAGGTGGACTACGAGGAAATCGACTTTGCCCAGCGCGGCATCCTAACCCCGGCCAGTAAGACCAAGAAACGCCGCCGCCAGTGGATCGAGGGACTGCCGGATAATCTCTGGAAATGGCTGAAACGCACGCCTAAAGAGGCTTTTGATATGGACCAACGTCAAATCCTGCATCGCCGGGCCGAAGCCTACAAGCGGGCGGGCCTACTGGTGGAGTCTGACGACATCGCCTATGAAAATCGTAAACGGCAGGAACAGAGCAAGCCTCTGGTGAACTGGAAGCCCAAGTTTCCTCCGAAAAACTGCCTGCGCCACAGCTTTGCCACCTACCACGTCGCCCTGCACCGCGACCCCGGCAAAACCGCTCTCATCCTCAGTCACCGCAACCAGGAAGTCCTCTACCAGCACTACCTCGGCATCGCCACGCAGGAACAGGCAGAACGCTACTTCTACATTGTACCTAGGCGCTGATAAGTGTTTTAGAGGGATACGAATCTTTTGATTCGACGAGCAATGGCATCTTCATTCCTCAATTTGCATTCCCACACCGTAAGGACACTGTAGCCGCGCTCTCTGAGCTGTCTGGCATCGCGTCGATCTTTCTTTTTGTTGTATGCGATTTTCTCGCGCCAAAAACGTTTGTTGGTCTTTGGGGGCTTATAACAGTGGGGACATCCATGCCAAAAACAACCATGAACAAAGATGCAAACACGTTGCTTGGGGAATGTGAAGTCGGGTTTTCCTGGAAGGCTGTGCAGGTGACGCCTCCAGCCAGAAATGCCGTTTTTTACCAGAAGCTTCCTCAGCCGTTCCTCCGTTGACAGATTGCCGCGCCCCTTGATCGCTGACATAATTTGAGAGCGCTTTGCTCTGTCATATATATCAGCCATGCTCCAAATTTGGCTCGCTGCTGCCTAATGGGCAACGACAAACAATCCCGGCTTTATGCCTGGATGATTTCAGTTCAACGAATTGATTACATCTGTTGCAATGGCCTTCCCCATTTTGTAGGGGACGCAGTTCCCTATCTGCCGTGCACATTGGTAGATCGTTCCGGTGAAGTGGAATCCGTCCGGTACGCTTTGCAGGCGAGCAGCTTCTCTAATCGAAATCAAGCGGTCATATTCCGGATGCGCGTAGCGTCCTTTTGACAAATGTGGGAAGCTGGCTTTGACAGTTTTGGAAGGCCCCTCCCAGCTTAGCCGTCCCCAAATGTCGATGATTTTGCTCCTTACTTTCCACCATGACTTAGGAACCAACTCGGGCGCTTTCTCTGCGATATTTCTGATGTCCCCGCCTGGTGGCACATGGGATAAGCGTTCAAGAGCCAGTGGCGTTGGCTGAAACCATACATGCTGCATCTCCGGCTTTTCTCTGGCGCCTAACCCATCGAAGGCATCCCTCACTGTCTTTCGTTTGAAGCGCCTGGGGCGTGCGAGGTTGGGGATATCGTTCTTCGAGCAAATTGTAATCGACCTGGCACGGTTCTGGGGCACACCAAAATCAAGTGCGTTAACTAGAAATGCCTCAACGTGATATCCCATTCGTTCAAAGGTGTTACGGTTTTCCTCCCATACGGCTGACTTTAGGTACGGTGCAACATTCTCAATGACGATAACCTGCGGCTGGAGCTTTTCGGCCCATATGGGAACGATACGGCTTAGTTGGTTGCGCGGATCGTCAGCCGAACGCTTGCCACTGGTCGAGAATCCCTGGCATGGGGGCCCAGCAATAAGAATGTCGCATCTGCCTTCCGGGTGAGCGGCCTTTACGTCGCCAACGACTATGTGATCTCCCAGGTTTCTTCGATAAGTGTTCGCCGCAGCTTCGTCGAGTTCGTAAGCCCGGACCAGCTGCGCCCCTGCATCCTGAAATGCGAGGCTGAACACGCCTGCCCCCGAGAACAAATCAACCACGGTAGGATTTGATAGAACGCCACTCATAAATTACTAAAATCATAATATTTTTTTGACTTTGCAAGATAAATTATGTTTTACGTAATTTAATGGCCATGAAAAGCAAAAATCGATTACGTGCGGTCAAGCTGGTCAACGCACTGATCGGTCAGGTACGAGCGTCGGAAGGTCGCAACATTACAGGCAAAGAAATCGCCGAAAGAATCGGAGTTCAGGCTGCGACAATATCCCGTTGGGTGAACGGGAAAACATCGTTAGATCAAATCGAGTATCTGCTAACACTACTCGAAAGTGTCCCTCCTGAGAGGTGGCAGAGCGAACTTAGAAGTGCGCTATCAAGCAAATCTCGTAAAAAGTAAATCGCTATTCAGAGTCATCGGCACTCTCGGCTTTGCTGTATATGTCGACGAGTTCTCGGTGCGCATTTTCTGATCGTTCCAACACGTCAAAAATATCGTAAACCACCCAGTCGGCCCCGTCCGTGCGATCTTCTTCTTCCTGTTGGAGTCGTTGTATCTTAAGTGCTTTGGACTCGGGGTTTCTGCAACCAATTAGCATGCCAGTTACGTTATAGCTACTTTCTGACTTGTGAGCTTTTAGCCAGGTTCTGCTCATTCTGATATAATCTTTAAGTTGCATCAGATGGTCGTGATTTAAGCTTACATTAGGAGCTTTTAACTCAACTATGACTATTCTTTTTAATGAGTCATTATTGAGAAGGAACACTAAATCGGGCCTCCGGTTTTCGCCGCCGTCTTTTACTTCGTCATCTGAATCCGGATCGTATCCTGCTTCAACGTAATCGCCTATTTTCAGGGACTGAGCCAACTTTTGGTTAACCAAGTCTTGACGTTGGTCGGCTGACATAAACTGGAAAAACGTCGGATCAATTAGCCATGGATTATCCTCAAATAATTTTTGAAGCTCTTTTTCTTTCTTTGACTTTTTGAAGTCCTGAGCCTTGCAGATTTTTTTCAGGGCGACAATCCCATCTATACGCCCCTGTGCAAACGAAAGAAAATCCCCGAATTCTTGTTTTGTCAGCTCAGTGATTTCCTTCACCACGGGAGATAGGTCGGGTAATTCGAGTGCCGCCAAACTTGAGATTGTGTCAAGAATGTCCCCCTTTCCGAGGCCTTTAACTACCAATGGCAGGGCCTGCTTGTAATACTTAGCTTGTGTCCTTTCACCAGTCGCTTTAGCTAATATTACAGCAATCTTGTAGGCTAAAGTTTCTCGATGCTTTGGTAAATTCGCAGAATCTATCGTTTCTTTTGTGAACAAATCCTTTCGGACTTCTCTGGCGGCGGATTCGTCACGGCTCTTGGCAAACTCGTTCAATGCATTGAGAATTTGTGTTTGTAATACAGAATGGAGGGGCTTTAAAAACTGAGTTTCCCATCGTAATCCTTGCCTGTCGGTTGCTATATAATCAATCGGCTGTTCGTCGATAAAGTCGGCGATACAAACTCCGTCCATGTAGCTTGTGTATTGATACCCATTGGCACTGCTTTTTACTTCAAACAATGACGGAGCGGCAGCTAATCTACCATGGGCATAGATTCTTATGCCGCGTTCGTTTTCCCGGAGTTGCCCTTTCGGTGGAGTAAAGCGTATCCTGTATTTGATCGTATATTTTTTCTCGTCACCAAGCTCGACTTCCAAGGAAACCATTTCTTCAAAGTCGTCATTCTCATTATCTCGTTCGGGAAACCCATAGACATAATCCCTCTTTCCTGCTTCGACTAAATCTTCAGAATTTCTATCCTTCTTCCATATGGAGAAATCGTTAACATCAACCATCCTGAAATACTCAGCAACAGTATTGATGGCAGCACTCTGAGCGCCAGTAGTCCCGGAAAATGTTAAGTTGTTTAAGGTGATGATTGTTCCTGAATCCCCCCCTGCCCATTCTTGATTATCTAGAGTGCGTATCGGAATACGTATGTCACCAGTTGAGTCGGCTGATAGCATTTGTTCATAGTCAAGGACTATCTCACGCGCGCAATTGTCCTTCTTTGACTTAGATGCGACGGTCATCTTATGAGCAATCCCAAATCCGGCTAGCTTACCAAGACCCTTCCGTCCCATAATAACACGTTTGCCTGGTGATCTCTGAGCCAAATCATTTCCCCTTCGCCTACGGCCTATTTCTAGAAATTTTTCCTGTAATTCTTGTCGTGTCATGCCATGGCCATCATCTTCGATCACTATCTTTATGGATTCGTCCAAGCTTGCTCGTTCTAAGGAGTTTCTAACATCCCCGTTTTTTGACTCCGCGTTTTTGAGTTCCCACTTCTTCCGAGCAACTTTTCGACCTTCCAGGATTTGGTTTGAGTCCATGTAGATCTTTGCATATGTTGCGTCTGCATCGTGTGAATTAGCTACAAATTCTACGAGGGCTTTGGATAGGCTTGTGTACAGATTTACACCCAAATCTTCAATCAAGTGGGGTTTTACGTTAAGATTGAGATAGTCTTGATCCATGGTATTGATCTGTCGGTTAGACGGCTGAAGGTGAGGTGTATCATTTATTGACCAAATTGTTTCGCAAAGTCAATGCCCCCAATACAGAAGGAGGTAATCCGATATCGCATCCTGTTTGACATGACCTGTTCTCTGTATGCAGGTCAAAGCACACTACCGAGAGGGGCGTCGGAGCCCTTGGGAGGCGCGTTGGTGGATCAACGGCAGGATGAAAACGCGTTTTTTCGGCTCGGAGCGGGAGCGGGACCGCTTCATCCGGACGTTTTCCCGGCAATTGGCTGAGCACGGTACGGATGTGTTCTCGATCGACAAGGCGCGGGTTCGGCGCTGGCAGGAGGCTGACGAGTTGACCGGCTTGGCGGACCCGGTGGAGATGGCCCAGTTGTGGGTCCGGGTGCAGGGGAGGCCTCGGCAGCGTACCCTCCATGAAGGCGTTGTCGCTTATCTGGAGCACTTGCGGTTGGCCGGACGCACGTCGGAATACATCGCTCACGCACAAAAGTCCCTCTACCGTTTCGCCGCCCAGTACGGTGGTCACGGACTGGACGCCATCACCGCCGAGCAAATCAGCGGGTATTTGGGGCAATTGCCGTTCCAGCCGATCACCCTCCGGCACGAGCGCAGCTATCTGGCGTCAGCCTTTAAGTGGTTTTATCGGCAGGAATGGATTGCCCGCAGCCCCGGGGATGCGGTGGCGGTGCCTGCTGTTGTCGGCGAGGAGCCGGGTATCTTGACGGTGGAGGAGACCGAACGCCTCCTGCGGGCCAGTGAGGGCGTTGATCCGGCCATTTGCGGTCTCTTGGCCCTCGGGGCCTTCGCGGGGATGCGTTCCTCGGCCATTGAGCGTGTGCGCTGGGAGGAAATCGACTTTGCCAACCGGGGCATCCTGATCCCGGCCGACAAGGCCAAGAAGCGCCGCCGTCATTACATTGAGGGCTTGCCCGACAACCTGTGGACCTGGCTGGAACGCACCCCGAAGGCGGCTTTTAGGCTGACACCCCGGCAGATCGCCAAAGCGCGTGAACAGGCCTACGAGAGGGCAGGGCTCCTCGTTTCCCGAGCCACCGCCCGCAAACAGGGCGTCTCGGCGAAGTTCCCTCCGAAAAACTGCCTGCGCCACAGCTTCGTCAGCTACCATGTCGCCCTTTACCAGGACCCGGGTAAGACGGCCTTGCTGGTCAGCCACCGCAATCAGGACATCCTCTGGCGGCATTACCTGGGGGTGGCCCACCGGCAGGCAGCCGAGCGGTATTTCTCGATTATGCCGGTTTGATAGAGCTGTGACCCCAGAAAAGCCCTTCCGCAGGCGCGGAGGGGCTTTTTTGTGCCCCAATCCGGGGCATCCGAAGGACAACGGAAGGACAAGGTACCTTGTCCTTTTTACTTTTTTCAAAGTTTTTTCGGCGGTCCTATCCCTGTGTTGATGCGGGCTGGCGGGCGTTTTGACGAGGGACAATCCGAAGGACAAGGGACATGTCCTCCATAGGGGGCGTGAGCAACGACACACAAACCCGAATCGAGGCCAAGCTCGATCATCTGAGCCGTCAGGTGGCCACCCTGAGCGAGCTTGTCTCTTCCCAACACACCCCGGCAACCAAATGCACCCTCATGGTGGAGGAACTGGCCGAGCGCTGGAGCCTGTGCCCGGAGGCCGTCCGCCGCCTGGTGCGTGACAAGCAGTTACGCTCCCTGCGCGATTTTCGGCCCTACCGCTTCACGCTGAAGGAGGTGCTGGATTTCGAGAACAATGACGCGCCCCGGATGCGGGGGCTCGGCTCAAAACGGAAAGGGGGCCGTAAGTGAACCGCCGCAACGAGGAACACCGGCTCCAGGTGGCTCTGTTCAAGTGGGCGAAGTACGCCAGCGCCCGGCATCCCGGCCTGAAACTGATGTTCGCCATCCCCAATGGCGGGGCCCGTGACGCCATCACCGGGGCCATGCTGAAGGCCGAAGGCGTCAAGGCGGGCGTCCCGGACATTTTCCTGCCGCTGTCGGCGGGCGGCTTTCACGGCCTGTTCATCGAGCTGAAGACGGCTCGGGGCCACCCCACACCCGAACAGCGCGAATGGCTGATGCGCCTGCGCCATCGCGGTTACGCCACCGTCCTGTGCCGGGGCCTCGATGAGGCACTTGACACCATCACCCGGTATCTGGGCGGCCAGTTGTCGCCCGAGAACACCGGATACGACCGGAACTTTAACAACCAGTAACATTATGCCAAAGAATACTGCAACGGGCCTGCCGCTCATTTCCGGCAAGGTCGAAAAACCTCAGCGGGTCGTCATCTACGGCCCCGAAGGCATCGGCAAGAGCACGCTCGCCGCTGCCTTCCCTGAACCGGTCTTCCTCGACACCGAAGGCGGCACCATCCACCTGAACGTCACCCGGTTTGCCCAGCCCGAGAATTGGGAGGATATCCTGGCCCTCGTCGCCCAACTGGGGCAGAGCGCCCACAGCTTCCACACACTGGTTATCGACACGGTGGACTGGCTGGAACGCCTGCTCATCGAGCATATCTGCCGCAAAGCCCACAAGGACGGAATCGAGGACTTCGGGTATGGCAAGGGGTACACTTACCTCTCAGAGGAGTTCTCGCGCTTCTTGCAGTCGCTCGAAGGGCTCCGTGGCCAGGGGATGCACCTGGTCATGGTGGCGCACTCCACCATCCGCAAGTTTGAGCAGCCCGATGCTGGCGGGGCCTACGACCGCTACGAATTAAAGCTCTCCAAGCAATGCGCCCCGCTGCTCAAGGAATGGTGCGACCTGCTTTTGTTCGTGAACTATTTCACGAAGGTGACGGAAACCGATGGCCGAAAAAAGGCGGTCGGGGGGAAGGAACGCCGGATCTACACCGCTCATTGCGCGGCCTTCGACGCGAAGAACCGCCACGGCCTCGACGATGTGCTCCCGATGGAGTTCGCGGCCATCGCTCATGTCTTCCCGGCCACGAGTCAGCAACCTGCCACCCAGCCGCCCGCATCGTTGCCTGCGAAATCTGAGGAACCTGCGAAATCAACGCCCGCTGACACTGGCAAGCCCGCCACCGGCCAGCAGATCAAGAACATCCAGGCCCTTTGGAAGACACTCGGCTACGGGCAGGAACAGATGGCGAAGCTCTTCCAGTGGCTCGATGCCGAGGTCCTGGCCGGTGCGGAAAGCTGGGACGATCTCACCATGGAACAGGCCGCCCGGGCCATCGGTTTCCTCAGCAAGAAGGCTTCGGACGGGGGGGCGTCATGATGGAGGAAGACTTTTACGCCTATGAGCAGCGGGCCGAGCGCCTCCGTGATTACGACCCTGACCTCAGTGAGTCCAGTGCGCTGATGCAGGCCCGCTTCGAAGCCCACGGCTCCGGTGCATCCCGAATGGGAGCCAAGGAAAGCGAACCGGCGACCCCGCCTCACGACACCGACAACAACCCTTCTTTAAAATCATGAAATACACCTCTCAAAACGCAGACAATCTGCCCCGCTTCGTGCCCAACGGCGATTATCTTGTCACTGTGATCGAGGCTTCTGAGACCCTCTCGAAAGCCGGTGACGACATGATCAAGCTCAAGCTTGAGGTCGAGGGGCATGGCGTCCACCTCTACGACTACCTCGTCGCCACCGAAGCGAGCTTTTGGAAGATCGACACCTTCCGCAAAGCCATCGGCGATCGGGTGGTTGAGGGCGAGGAAGTCGAACTCGCCGCCGCCGCTCTCGAAGGGCGTCAGGGCCATGCCCGGCTCCGCATCGAAGAGTACCAGGGTAAAAAGAGCAACAAGGTGGAACTGTGGATCACGGACCGTGTGCCGACTGCCACCCTCAAGGCAACCCCGCCCGCTACCGCGCAGGCACAACCGGAGGTTGACGACGATGTCCCGTTTTGACCTTCGCCCCTACCAGCAGGAGTTCCTGTCGGCGGTGCGCCGCGATTTCCGGGAGCATGACCACATCCTTGGCGTCGCCGCCACCGGCGCGGGAAAGACCATTCTCGCCTCGGACCTGATGCGCGACTGGAAGGGCAACTGCCTGTTTCTGGCCGACGCGCAGGAGCTGGTCCGCCAAAACGCCGAGAAGTATTTCGGGTACGCCGGGGAATTTGCCGGAATCGAAATGGCCGACTCAAAAGCCCTTGTCGGGGATCGGGTGGTGGTCGCTACCACCCAGAGCATCTGCCGCAGGCTGGACAAGTGGCCACGGGATTACTTCGGCCTGGTTATCGTTGATGAAGCCCATCGCAACACGCTTGGGGCGATGGCGGCGCAGGTGCTTCTGCACTTCGACTCTGCCAAAGTGCTCGGGGTGACGGCCACCCCGTTCCGCTCCGACCGCCGCCAACTCGGCAGCTTCTACGAAAAGATTTCCGTCGAGATCGGGCTGGCCCGCCTCATCAAGGAAGGCTGGCTTTCGCGCATCGTCATCAAAAGCGTGCCACTGCCGGTGGACTTGTCGCAGGTGCGCACCACGGCGGGTGATTACAACGAGGGCGACCTGGGCGATGTGATCCAGCCGCACCTGCGTCAGGCGGCGCGGCTGATTGCCGAACATGCTCATGGGCGTCGCACCGTGGCCTTCCTGCCCCTGATTGCCAGCAGCAAGGCCTTTGCCGATGCTTGCCGTGAGGAAGGCATCCGCGCCGTCCATGTGGACGGCAACGACCGTGAGGGCCTGCGGGCTTACGAGCGGGGCGAGTATGACCTTGTGTCCAATGCCTCTCTTTTAACGACTGGCTGGGACCATCCGCAGACCGATTGCGTCTTCATCCTGCGCCCCACGAAAAGCCTGTCCCTGTTTCAGCAGATGGTGGGGCGCGGCACACGCATTGCCGAGGGGAAGGAAAACCTGCTCTTGCTGGACCCCTTGTTCCTGACCGACGATCATTCCCTCATCCGTCCGGCCCGTTTGATTGCCCGTTCGGAAGCGGAGACGACCGAATTGAGCGAACGCCTCTCCGGCGGCGGCGAAGTCGATTTGCTGGAAGCCGAGGAAGATGTAGAGGAAGTGCGCCAGTCGCATCTGGAGGAACGCCTCGTGAAGGCCGCTAGCCGGAAGGCCCGCACTATCGACGCCATCGAGTTTTGTCTCAGCCTCAAGGCGGTGGAGTTGGCCGATTACGAGCCGGAACTGCCCTGGGAGGGCAAGCCACCCAGCGACCGTCAGTTGATCACGCTGGCCAAGGCCGGGTTCGACACCGACTGCGTGAGCTGCCGGGGACACGCCTCGAAGATCCTCGACCTGCTGTTCATGCGCCGGGAGCACGGATTGGCCACCCCCAAGCAACTGAACTGGCTACGGAAGTTCAACTACCCCGAGCCGGAACTGGCCACCTTCGAGGAGGCGCAGGTTTTCCTCGACGAACACTTTAACTGGAAGGCGATGTAATGGCTTTTCGCTACACATCGAAAGGCGTTCTCGAAGTGCCATCCGATTTTCGGCAGGTGGCCGAGGACGTGGTGGGGCCGGTAGACTGGACCGATGAACACTCCGGCTATTGCCAGTGCCCCGGTGCCCATAAGCACACCACGCCGAGCCGGGAACGTGACTGCCGGGTCTATCTGGACGCCGACAATGGCTACGCCCCGACGATCCACTGCTTCCACGACAGTTGTAAGGAAGAAATCGCTGCCGCCAATTTCGCCCTGCGCTCGACTATCGGAAAAGTGGCGTTTCGGGCGGGCGAGCATTATGATTTTTCCCGTCGTCAAAACGGTTTTGACAGCGAAAGGCACCCCTTTGAGTCCTTTCTCAAGGCGTGCTTTAAGGCCGATGACATTCTCTCGCTTGCGCCGGGCACGTTGCCCGATGGGGAGACCCGCGCCATCCCCGAGCACGGCGGTATCAACGTCTTTACCCGCGACCAGTGGCTGGAGCGGGCTGCGGTCAAGGGCGGCATCGAACGCCTGTTCTCCACCCGGCACGGCCTCTACATTCGCATCAACCCCGTCACGCAAAAATCCAATGGCACGGACAAGGATGTGACGGCGTTCCGGCACACCCTGATCGAGAGCGACCGCATCCCGAAGTCCGAACAAGAGCGCATCCTGCGCGACAGTGGGCTCCCTATCGCCGCCCTGATCGACTCGGGCGGTCACAGTATTCATGCTTGGGTGCGGGTAGACGCGAAGACCCGCGACGAATACCACGTCCGGCGTGAACGCCTGTGGCAGTCACTCCCCGAGGGCTTTGTCATCGACAGCCAGAACCGTAATCCCTCGCGCTTCTCCCGCTGTCCCGGCGGGCGTCGCGGGGATGCCGTCCAGCGCTTGCTCGCCGTCAACCTCGGTCCAGCGTCCTTCGAGGCATGGGAACGTGAGGGCGACGGCCTGGGCCTGGCCGAACCCCTACGGGTGTCCCAACTCGGGGACTACGATACCGGCAACGACCCTAACAACGTGCTGGGCAACCGCTGGCTCTGCCGGGGCGGGAGCCTCGTCATTGTCGGCCAGTCTGGTATCGGCAAATCGTCCTTCTCCATGCAACTCGCCGTCATGTGGGCGCTGGGTCTGCCCGTGTTCAACATCCGGCCCGTGCGCCCGCTCAGGAGCCTCATCATACAGGCCGAGAACGATATTGGAGACCTCGCGGAGATGTACCAGGGCGTTCGCATCGGGATGGGCCTGAAAGACGATCATCGCCCGCTGATGGAGGAGAACATCATCTTCTACCGCGATACGATCCACAGCGGCGCGGACTTCGCCAAGGCCGCTGACGTGCTCATCCAGCGCCACAAACCCGACCTCGTGTGGGGCGACCCCTTGCTCAACTACATCGGAGACGACGCCAGCCAGCAGAAAGTGATTTCCGAATTCTGCGGGCGGCAACTCAACCCCATCTCCGAGCGCACCGGCATCATCTGGTGCTTCATGCACCATACCGGCAAGCCGCCGTCCGACTCGAAGGCCCGCAGTCATTGGACCGGCTCGGACTACGCTTATAGCGGCCTGGGCTCATCGGCGCTGACCAACTGGGCGCGGGAAGTAGCCGTGCTCATGAGGGCGAAGACGCCCGATGGCCAGCCGCCCACCTTCCGCTTCGAGTTGTGCAAACGCCGTCGCCGGGCCGGGATGACCGACACGCAGGGCAATGCGACCGAAGCCATCTTCGTTCGTCACGGCCAGACCGGTATCTGCTGGCAGCAGTGCGCAGAGCCACAGCAGGAAGAGTCGTCAGGGAGGTATACCGTCGGTGGCAAATCGTCCCTTGGAGGCCGCCCCAAGGCCCTTACGCCCATTGTCGAGTTTGAGCGCATGACCCGACTGACCCGGGAACGGGAAACGGTGCTGGCAGCGAAGTACGACATCTCCACTTCCACCGTTCGCCGTCGCTGGCGTGAACATCAAAAGGCTGAAAGTCAGTCTCGCAACCAGGCAAAATCGGGCTGCTGTCAAAACCCGTCGTCAAAACCCGACTCTATTTCGACACCGCCGCCGTCAAAACCCAATACTCCCCCTAGGGGGGAGAGTATTGGGGGTGATTTTGACGGCAGGCTAACCCCTAACCCCACCGTGACAGCAGCGGGAGGTTTTGACAGCGGGAAAAAATCGAAAGCGGAGGTGCGCGATGAGCCGTGGTGATTACGCCGAGCGTCAGCGCGACCGTGACCGCGAGTACGCCGAGGCCTGGGCCAAGCTCTCGGCCAAGGAACGCAGGCAGCTTGCCAAGGCTGGGATCGAGGGGCCGGACCTGCCCGTGTACCACACCGGTAAGCGCGACAGCGAAGAGTTCATCGAGCACCAGGCCGCCCCGGTGGAGATCCGCGATGAGGCCCCGCCTTCCGATTCCGGGCACAGCCTGATCGATGTGGCGCGCCGGGTCATTGCCGAGCTCATCTCGCAGGACAACATCCAGCTCACGACCGATTGCCTGGCGGTGGCGACCGGGATCATTTACGACGGCAACTCGATGACCGAGATCGCCCGGCGTCACGGCATCAGTCGGGCGGCGGTGAGCAAGCGCTGCGTGGAGATTTCCAACGCGTTGGACCTGCCTCCGACGCGTGCCATGCGCCAGTTGACAGCGCGCAGCGTGTATGAACGACGCGCCCGAAACTGCCATTCTCGCAATGCCCACTGATTCTCCAGCGTTTCGGCTCAGTCCTGTTGGTATCGAGTTCCTGGGTGACCTCGACCAGCAGGAGTGGACCGAACTGGGGACGAAGCTCGGCGAGGCCGGTCGTTCCATCGGTTTCCTGATTGGTGACTGGCTCAACTACGGCAACGGTCGGGGAGAGTGGGGCAACACTTACGAGAACGCGATGACGATCACGGGGCTCGATTACAACACGCTGGCGATGTACGCCCGAGTCGCGCTGAAAGTCCAATTTAGTATGCGCGTACTAAATTTGAGTTTCGAGCACCACCGCAAGGTCGCGTCCTTGAAAACAGACGAGGAAAAGAAGAAGTGGCTTAAGGTCGCGCAGAAGGAACGCGACAAGCAAAACGGCAAACCGATGTCCGCTCGTCGTCTGGCCAAGTCCATCCTGCTCGGACGCGTGGCCAAGCCCGAAGACATGTCGGTGCCGGAGACGGACCGGAAAAAGGAAAACATGACTTTCTTCGTCACGCGCATCGTCGTGCTCTGGGGAAAGTTCAAGCGCAAGGGCGTGGTCAGCCTCGATGACGTTGACACCATGCGCGATGTTATAGACGAGCTTCAGCCGGTCATCGATATCGTGCAGGAACTGCGCGAGGCCATCGCTGAGGCCGAGGGGCGATAAGGAATCTTTTAGCAGCGGCCACGGAGAGTAGGGTCCCTCAGCAGACCGGT
Organism: Ruficoccus amylovorans; assembly: GCF_014230085.1. NCBI lineage: Bacteria > Pseudomonadati > Verrucomicrobiota > Opitutia > Puniceicoccales > Cerasicoccaceae > Ruficoccus > Ruficoccus amylovorans. The sequence continues at coordinate 306,574 of NZ_JACHVB010000014.1, forward strand.
CCGTTTGAGAGACACCTCGATTTTTTCATTTCCCACAAATTACAACCCTTCACCGCTCGCCAATCCGCATGGCCATTGAGGGGTGGTTGGAAAACAGATGGGAAATCGCTGTGGGAAATTTCCCACCTGTTTCCCGCCCGATTTCTGTCCTCTCGGTGGGTAAGTCGTTCCGAGCGAACGACCGAAAGATTACGATTACCCTAGACGTGATTTGTCACCCTGTCAGAGTGTTTATAGAATCGGAAACCTATGGACTCCAATGAATAACGAAGAATCAAACACGGAAGGGGAAGCCATGCGTCAGCAGATGCAGACGGCGCTGGACGCCATACACGCCATCGCGGAAACCATTCGCGAGTTGGGCGAAATTCCCTCGGGCGAACTCTATGCCCGTCTGATGGGAAAGATAGAATTACGGGATTACGACCTGATTCTCGACACCCTCAAACGGGCCGGTCTGGTGACGGAAACCTCCGGCCATCTTTTGAAATGGAACCACCCTGAACGCCATAAGCTATGAAGATCGACCTGTCCCAAGTCCCCGAACCGATCATGGAAACCGTGCGCCTCTTCGCCGAAGTCGAGGGCGTCACGCTCAACACGCCGGAGGACTATGTCCGCTATCTCCATGAGGACGAGGACGCGCTGGAAATTGTCCTGCCCTACATCGACCACGACTTTTGAACCTCACGACTCATAACCACCAACCCACATCAGACCATGAACAAACTATACTGGATCGTCTGCGAAGAAAATGACAAGACCCTGTATGAAGGCCGCTTCCTCGGACGCACGCGAGGAGCCGCCCTCAAGCACTTGAAGGAACAGCTTGGTCGGTCGAACCTGACCGGCCTTGTTTTTGCCATCACCGAGATCCCCGTCACGCTGATCCGCGAGCTCGTCGCCGAGTGCGTGTCCGCACGGGACACTGAGGGGCAGAGCCCCTACGGCACTTCGTGCCTACCCCAGCAACGGGCGAGCGAACCAAAGCCGAAGGCTGACAATATAGTCAGCGGCGACTTCGGCAGGAACGGCAGTCAGGGCGAACTGGAGATCACGCACGATGACCCGCCGCCGTCCGGGGCGACCACACGCAATCACAGCGACTACGACTGGACCTCGATCAAAGCCTGCTACATGGAAGGGCGCGGCCCCAAGGATGTCGCGGCGATCATGAACGTGCCGCTGAACACCCTGCGCGGACGCATCACCCGCGAAGGCTGGGCGCGGGAACGCCGGGAGGCATGAAAGGACGGGGAACCGTCCCCATGCCCACCCGCCGCCGAGGGCAGTCGGAGCCATTTCCGGCAAGTCCTGCGGCGGATGATCGAAACCGCCTCTGACTGGCCGAGAAAACCGGACCGCCAGTTGGAGATCGCGCCCCCCGGTCACGGCTGGCTCCTGCCGATCCTCCTGGAAGTGGAGAGCCGCTGTTGGGGCCGGTGGGACCACTGGACGCGCACGATGGAAGCCGGACACATCTTGGAGGATCCCATCCCCCGTATCGAATTTGAGCCGATGGCACCGCTGCCGCGCAAGATGCACGAGAAGTCCCTCGACTGCGTCTCCAGCTACGGCGGATGGCAGGGATGGGACAGTTGGCGACTGTTCGACTACTATCTGAACTGGCTGCTCTACGGCTTCGGAGACAGCCGCCAGAAAGAGCCGCCGCCTGAACCTGCCCCCGGCGCATTCAGCCGACTCTATCAGGTGTTTTGCCTCGAAGCCATGGTCGCCTGGCCCTGCGACACTTTCGGGGAATTAATGGCCGAAAACCGCTACGGGCGTGGGGCTGGGTTCTTTCCCACGCCCGAGCATGTGGTGGAAATGATGGTCCAGATGACGTTTCCTGAGGGAGACGATTACCGCCTCAAAACCGTCTGCGATCCCTGCGTCGGCACCGGGCGTATGATCCTTCACGCCAGTAATCACTCTTACCGGCTCTACGCCCAGGACATCAACCCGACCGTCATCAAAGCCTGCCTAGTGAACGGCTACTGCTTCGCCCCGTGGTTGGTTCGACCGTTCCCGTTCCTGGGAGATAGCTCCGCACAGGCCGTCAGCGAGCCGGAGACTAAGTTGCAGTCTCCAGAGGCATCCATGCCCCGTCCTGATTGAAACGTCCCCTCACATTGCCTCTCAAGCTATGTTGTTCGATGAGAATTGACACCGTTGCCGCAGGCATGAGCAAAGCGGCAATGCCCAAGGCGAAAGGACTGGCAGACGGGATCGAAGTGTGGTGCAGCTTCGACAAGCTGGTTTCGGTTGAGGATTTGAAGCCCAATCCGCGTAACCCCAATACGCACCCGGCACGCCAGGTTGAATTGCTGGCAAAGAACGTTCGTTACTTTGGCTGGCGTCATCCCATCACGGTCTCGAAACGTTCCGGCTTCATCGTGGCCGGGCATGGCCGATTGGAAGCGGCCCGCGAGCTTGGTGTCCAACTGGTGCCTGTGGATTACCAGGACTTTGCTTCGGACAACGACGAGATGGCCGTGCTGGTGGCAGACAACCGCCTGGCGGAACTGGCCAGTCTCGATCTGAATTCACTCGAAGGCATTATCGAGGAATTACGTGTGGCCGACTTCGACACCCTCCTGACCGGTTTCGATGAAACCGACCTGGACAGCCTCTTGCAGGGTGATGACACCGCGCCGGGCGACGACGATGGCGATGACGAACTGGACAAGGGCGACGTGACGATTGCTCTCGGCCTTTATCGCTTCAAGCTGACACAGGAAGATTACCTCACGTGGATCGACAGCGTGAAGCAGAACGTCGGCTTCGACAAGGAAGCTGTCGTCAAGGAACTACGCCGGAGACTGGGAGCATGAGCAACGTGACGCTGGAATCCATAGACGCGGTTCAGCCCAGCGCGTACAATCCGCGCAGTGCCGATGCCGAGCGGTTGGACCTGATTGAATTATCCCTTCGCAAGCTCGGCTTCCTTGCGCCCATCTTTGCCGACAGTAACGGGGAAATCCTCTCCGGGCACCAGCGCCACCTGGTAGCCTCGCGCATGGGGGCAACGCAGATCCCGGTTTTCCGCACCAAGTCGATGCCGATTGCCCAGCGCAAGGCGCTCAACATCGTCTTCAACCGGGCCACAAACGATTTTGACTGGCACACCACGCCGGAGAAAGCCACCCGTGAACTGGCCTCGCTCGATGTTCACCAGTTCGCCGAATCCATCCCGGACAAAGCGGTGGACTCGCCGGAATTCATTCGTTGCCTGCGTCCGAGTCTGGTCAGCGTGAAGGAACTGTGCCGGGCCAACGCCAACTGCTGGCTCCAGTACGCCCGCAACCTTGCCCGCACGCTTCATCGCCAGGGTATCCTGATGCCGCTGGTTTGTCGCCGCGATGGCACCGTGGTCAACGGCATCGGACGGTTGGAGATGATGGCGGAAAAGAAGTTCGAGACCGCCCCGGTGGTCTATGTCTCCGACGAGGAAGCCGACTTCGCCCGCGCCATGATGAACCTGCTCTCGATGGATTTTGACGTGCATACCCGTTACGCGGATTTGCTCCGCTACAATTCCTTCCGGCGTGCCCGCCGCGTGCGGGAGGAGTTGGGCAACGGCTTCATCTTCGCCGTCCACGGTTCGAAGCCCTGCCACAGCTTTGACATTTTTAATCCGAAGCAGCGTGCCGCCTGGGTGCGTGAGCACGGCACGAGCATCCTCGACTTCGGGGCCGGCCACTTGACCGAAACAAAGATGCTGCGCCGGGCAGGGCTGTCCGTGACGCCCTTCGAGCCCTACCACATCACCCGGACGGAAATAGACAAGGCCCGCAGCCTCGAACTGGTGCGGGAATTCTTGCAGGCCGTAGGGGAGGGGACCGAGTGGACTTCGATCTTTTTGGCCAGCGTGCTCAACTCCGTGCCGTTCCAGTCCGACCGCGAGCACATCGCCGTTCTGTTGACCGCCCTGTGCAAACCCCACACCAAGGTGTACGCCTGTGCTTCCAGCGTGGGTGAAACTGGCTGGCGACAGGTCAACGGCAAAGCGTTCCTCAACAAGTCGAACTCGGGCAATATCGCCTTTCGGCTCGACTACGAACCGGGCGTGCGCATCGGGGATTTTCAGGAAAAACCGAAGGTCCAGAAGTACCACACGCAAAAAGAATTCCATCAGCTATGGACTCCCTTCTACCGCTCTGTTAGCATCCGGGAGTTGAGCAACAACATCACCGCCAAATGCGAACACGCCCGCCCGGTCGATATCGACCGGCTCCTGGAAGCGATTACGTTCGAGTTCGATCTTCCCTATCCCGATGGCTCCCGTATGGGACTGGTGGACTTGGCCCGGGAAGCCTTTTCCAAACGACTGGGGGTGGCGATATGATCTATCTCTTGGACCTCAATTACACGCTGGTGGCGAATTCTCCGCAACGGGGTACGCCGCCCACGCGTCCCTTCATCCGCCAGATTGAACAGGAGGAATACCGACAATGGCTGGTGGACCTGCTCCGGCCCCATCAGGTCATCCTCATCACGGCCCGCCCGAATCGCTACCGTGAGGTTACGCTGGCCCGGATCAAGGAAAAGTGCGGGTGGGAGCCGATGGACGCCTACTTCGCGGAAATCTCCGCCTACCCGAACCTGATCAAAGAGCACCTTTTGAAGACTCACATCTTCCCCCAATACGGCGCAGAGGGCTCTGGTTACTTCGGTCTGGAAAGCAACCCCCGCACCCGCGCCATGTATGCCCGCTACGGGATCAGGGCTATCCGCGTCACTGATGCGGAGTTGACGGAGATCCCGGTTTGACGCGTGAGGACTTTGTAATTTTCCAGTTCTTCTCGATGGCATCCATTTTCGCCTTAGCAGCGATCCAAGTCGTCTTTCACTCAAAGCTCCTTCTTCAGTTTCTTGTCGAAGGTTTCCAGTTTTGCGCCGATTGACTCGGAGTGACCGAGTATCAGGTAGTCATCGAAGTCCGCCTTGCCTTTGCGGTACCTGTCCAACGCTTTCCACAAGCGCCCACTGTCATCAAACGAAAACACCGGGTCTTGCAGCAGGTTATCAAGAACATGGCACCAGCCCTCCCGGTCAAAGTCCATACCGCTTTGCAGCACCCAGCAGGTTTCCATCAGGACCAGATCGAGAAGATGGATTTGCTCGTCCGCGGATTCCGCCGATTCGATCAAAGAATGGACGTGAGCGCACTGCTTGGTGTCGTCGTCGAGGACGTGACGAAGCAGGTGGTTGGTATCGAACGCGATCATTCGCTTTTGAGCAGATCAGAATATTTCTTCTTCATGTGGCCCCGGATCGCCTCATCCATCTGCTTACCGGTAAGCGGCTTTTGTCCGGGCTTGATCAGATGCTTGGCGCAACCGGCTGAAGAGCCTGGCCGCCGTTTCTTCCGGATCGAAATCTTGTTGGAAGGCTCCAGTGAGAACTCAAGCCGGTCTCCAGTCCTGATCGAAAGGGATTCCCTGATCTGCTTGGGCAGTGTGACTTGCCCCTTGGAGGTGACTTTTGCCTGCATCATGGTCATTCCTTACTTTTGCATCGATTTTGTAGAAAATCAAGCAAATCCCTTTGACACGTCCCTGTCGGCATGAGCGCCGACATTGAAGCCGACACCGGGATCACGACCGAAGCGAGCAACTGGGTCTTTGACGAGCACGTCGCCCCGCATTTCGATGAACACGTCCGCAAAAGCGTCCCCGTGTATGACCGGGTGCAGGAACTCGCCGCCACCTTTTCGGACTGGTTCACGCACCCGGATTGCACCGTGCTGGACTTTGGCGCGGCCACCGGCGAGACCTTGCGTCTTATCCGTGAACGCCATCGCAAGGCTCTTACGCTGATCGGCTACGATAACTCGCAGGCCATGATCGCACAGGCGGCCAGCAAGGGCATTGAGGTTACGTTCACCGACCTTGAGCGTTTTTCCGATATCCCGCCCTTCGCCTACGGGGTCGCGCTGTACACCCTGCAATTCCTGCGCCCCCAGGCCCGCCAGCAACTCGTGTATCAAATTGCCAATACGATTGAGCGCGGCGGTGGCCTGTTCGTGGTGGAAAAGGTGCTCGGCAGTTATCCGACCACGCAGGACATCATCCAGCAGCTTTATTGGGACATGAAGATCAGCAACGGCTTGACCCCCGCCCAGGTCATCAACAAGGCCCATGCCTTGCGTGGGTGCATGTTCCCGAAAACCATTGCCGAAAACGAAACCGAGTTCCGTGCCGCCGGTTTCTCGCAAATCGAACTTGTCTTCAAGGATCTCCAGTTCTGCGGCTGGCTCCTGATCCGCTGATCCCCGATGAGCATCAACAGCGAGGCGGCGGAAAAGGTTCTCCAGAAGGATTTGGAGAACGTCATCAAGAAGGTTGCCGGTGGCAAAACGCTGACTTCGGCGGAACGGGCGCGGGTCGAAGCACTGGCAGCAGGCTCTCAGGACTCGACTACTTACGCCAAGAACCTTGTCCAGCTTGCGGAAATCCTCGGAGTCACGCGCCGGACCCTGAGTTCCTGGAGAAAAATGGAAGGCGCTCCCGAGCCCCTGCCCAACGGCGAACACGAAGTGGCCCGTTGGCGTGAGTTCATCCGAATCCGGGGCTTGAAGGGCTCGAACGACGTTGGCCACCCGACTGAGGCCCTGAAAGCCCGCCGTCTGCTGGTGGACATTGAGGAGCGCGAACTGCGGCTGTCGATCAAGCGTGGCGATTACCTGCACCGCGAAGATGTGCGCCGGGCGGTGCTCGAAGGATTGGCTCGTCTGTTCGCCATCTTGCACAAACGCCTGGAGGACGAGTTGCCGCCGCTGTCCTGCGGCAAGGATGCAGTCGGCATCCGCGAGGAAAACGCCAGGGCCATCGACGAGGCCCGGCGCGAAGCCTACGAATTCTTTCAGGGCTGGACAGGCTCATGAATGCGGACATCGCCAGCATGTTTGCCGAAGGCGTGCGCCCCCCGGATCGCCGCCCCCCGTGGCAGTGGTGCGAGGATCACATCCCCGCCATCCCGTATTCGCCCATGCCGGGACGTTTTCGCTCGGACAATTCCCCGTGGGTAAGGGAAGTGATGGAGGTCATCGTCGATCCCCGCGTGAAGTTGGTTTCGATTCTGGCCAGCGTCCAGTCCTCGAAGACCACTATCCCCGAGCTGACTCTGTGCTACATCGTCAAGAATTTGCCGGGGCCATGCCTGTGGCTCGACCAGACCGACGAGGACGCCAAGGACCAGTCCGAGTCACGCTTGCAGAAGCTCTTTGAGGAGTGCGAACCGGTGAGGGATCTCTTTCCCCGCGACCGCCACAAGCGGCGCAACCACACGGTTCATTTTTCAAACGGCATGACGCTGTGGATTCTGGGGGCGCACAACAAGACGAACCTCCAGCGCCGTTCCATCCGCTGGCTCTTTGGGGACGAAACCTGGCGTTGGCCTGCCGGGAACATGGCAGAAGCCGAGGCCCGCGTGACCGCATTCGGCTGGCTGGGTAAGTGCGTGTTCATGAGCCAAGGTGGCGAGGAGAACGACGACACCCACCGTAAGTTTGAGACGACCGACATGCGCGAGTGGACTTTCGAGTGTCCCCACTGCGGCAAGCGCCAGCCCTTTGCCTGGGAAAATGTCGAGTGGTCGAAGTCGGCCCGCGACGCCGAGGGGAACTGGGATTTTTCCGCTGTGCGCGATTCGACCATCCTGCGCTGCACGCACTGTAACCACTACTTCACCGACTCGGACGCCACCCGCCGCCAGTTGAACGCCACCGGCAAATACATCCGCACCAACACCAATGCCTCCCCGGAGAATGTCGGCTTTCATTGGAACGCGCTGTGCGCCATGAGTTGGGGCAAGCTGGCCGAACTCTACCTGCGGGCGAAAGCCGCCGCCCGTCAGGGCGACACGTCGCTCTTGCAGCAGTTTTATCAGAAGCGTCTCGCGCTTCCCTGGCGCGAATACGTCGAAGATTACAAAATGGAAATCGCCACCTGCGGCTATCGCAAGGGTGAGTCCTGGGAAGAAGAAGGCGGCATCACTCGCCAGGGGAAGGTAGTTGCGCCACCGTTCGAGGGCGTAGTCATACCACTGCGCATCCTCACGGTGGATTGCCAGATGGACCACCTGTTCGCCGTCGTGCGCTCGTGGAGTCCGAACGGTTCCTCCCGGCTGGTCTGGAATGAGCGCCTCTTGACCTTCGATGACATCGAACTCTTGCAGGAGAGGTATGATATCCACCCGAACCTGGTGTTTGTCGATGCAGGGCACGCCACCTATGACGTATACCGACAGTGTTCGAAAAAAGGCTGGGTGGCACTGATCGGGGACCGGCGACTGACCTTCCCTCATAAAAGCAAAGAGAAAGGCGGTGTGCAGCGTTTCTATTCCCCTCGACGCAAAGTCGTACTCGGCACCCGGCAGTCTTGCTACGTCCATTACTGGTCGAACCTCAACATCAAGGACACACTGGCCCGCCTGCGGCGCAACCAGGACCCGGCCAAGGGCCCGACGTGGGAAGTCCCCGACGACATCGACGAGGAATACCTTTCCCAGATGGAATCCGAACATCGCACCAAAGAAAAAAACACCTGGATGTGGAAGCAGATCGGCAAGCGACCGAATCACTACTGGGACTGTGAGTCCATGCAGGCCGCCGCAGCCACCATGCTCAAGATCATCGGGCGGGAGAGCATTGTTGACACGCCTGCCAGCGGTAATGGCGGACGTGATTGATTACAGCATCGGCTTCACCGTGCCGGAAATCGAGGAGATTTTGGCGGTGCAGAAAGCAGAACTGAAAAAGACGCAGGCTGCTTACGCCAACGACGGTTCCAGCGTGAGCAAGCGTCGCCTGGATGAAATCCATGTCATTATCCGGGCTTGCCAGGACGCCCTCGTGAAACTGGCCCCCGAGACCTACGCCCGTCCCCGGCGAACTGCCGTACAATCCGCCGTCATTGGCCACCTGCCCAAGTGATGTTGAAGCGATTCTTCAAGTTCCTCGGCCTTTCCTCCTATGAAGGGGCCAACACGTCTCTCCGTCGCGGGCGTGTGCCCGGCGCGGCTCCCGCCGACGCGAAGAAAGAACTGACCTCGGCAGTCCGGCGCGAGTTGGTGCGCAAAAGCCGCTACCTGCACAAGAACTCCGGCTTCGTTCGGGAGATGGTCAGCGATATGGCCATCTACTCGGTGAGCGACGGCATCAAGCCACAGGCCCAGACGGCTGACGCGGCCTGGAACAAAGCAGCCGAAGACCTTTTCTCGCGCTGGGCACAGCGGGCCGACATCACGGGGCGGTTCAGCTTTGAGCAGTGCCAGAGTCTGGTTTGCCGGGGTGTCGATGTGGACGGGGAGTATTTCGTCGTCAAGGTGCGGGACCGCTTCGGGCGTCCGCGTATCCAATTGGTGGAGACGCACCGGGTGGGGCAGGGGAGCGCGACTGCCGAAACCATCGACGGTATCGGCTTTGACCGCTTTGGCGCGCCCGCCTTTTACCGTGTCCGGCAGGATGATGACAGCACGCGGGATGTTCCGGCGAGCGCGGTCATGCACGTCTTTGAGCCGGAGTCGGCCAGTGGTGCCCGCAGCGCCCCCACGCTCCAACACTCAATCAATCATTTGCTCGATGAAATCGAATTGCTGGCGCTGGAAAAGCACGCGGTGAAAGACAACGCGGATATTTCCCGCGTGCTCAAAAGCGAAAGTGGTGAAATCGACGAGTCGGGCGATTTTATGGTGCAGGCCGATGGCGAAGCCGAGGACGGCAGTGATCCGCAACAGGTGCAGCGCATTGTCGGCGGCAAGGTCGTCTCCCTCAAGCCTAACGAATCGCTGGAAAGCTATCAGTCGGATCGGCCCAGCCCGGTATTCACGGGTTTCCTCGAACACTTGAAACGCGATTCCGCCGCTGGGATGTTGCCCTACGAGTTCGTGCTCGATTCGGCTAAGATCGGCGGGGCAGGGGTGCGCCTGGTGGTGGCCAAGGCTGACCGGCGTTTTTCTTTCCGGCAGATGATCCTGATTCAACGTTTTCTCAAGCCGACGTGGGGTTACGTGATCGGGGACGCCATCGACCGGGGAGAACTAGCAGCCGTGAAGGGCTGGCACCGGGTGCGCTTCGTCACGCCCCGGCGCATCACCGTGGATGCCGGGCGCGAGGCCCAGCAGAACCGGGCCGACGTGGAAACCGGCCTCAAAACTCTTTCCGAGCACTACGCCGAACTCGGGCAGGACTTTGACGAGCAACTGGAGATCCGCGCCCAGAATGCCCGGCGTATCCTCGATGCGGCTGAGAAATACGGTGTTCCCGTCGAAATGCTTTACCGCCCGCAGGGCACGCAGCTTTCCAGCCTGGTTGACACGAATGCGCAGGTGTCACGCGAGGGTGAATGAGGCACTCGGTCGGGTTCATCCCCCGGAGCTTGCAGGTTCGACTCCTGCCCCTCGCCCCATCTTTTCGTTATGCGCTTCGCCCACATCCTTCATGCCGTCTACCGCGAACCCTGGAATATTTCCGCTTCCGGTTGGCTGAGTGTTCATGAAGTTCTCCAGAACCGTTTGTCGGGGGAAGCGCAAAACCTCGATCTGTCGGCCTTCGTCAATCCCCGGCCCGATCTGGAAATCGACGCTCAAGGCATCGGCCATGTCCACGTCACTGGCGTCCTCGGCAAAAACTTGAGCCAGATCGAACGCGCCTGCGGCAACACCGGCTACGAGCAGATTGAAGCCGAAATTGCCGATGCGGTGGAATCTGGCGCACGCGGAATTCTCCTGCATGTGAACTCCCCCGGCGGCGCGGCCAGCGGCAACGTCGAGACCTCCCGCTTCGTGGCCGACTGCGGCGTGCCCACCGTGGCTTGGGTGGATGAACTGGCCGCATCCGCCGCCTATGCTATTGCTGCCGGAACCTCCCGTATTGTCGCCGCGCCCTCTGCGCAGGTGGGCAGCATCGGCACGATCCTACCGCTGGTGGATACGTCCGGGCAGTGGGAGCAGCGCGGCTGGAAACCGGCCTACATCACGCACACGGGCGGCGATTTGAAAGACGCCACCTGGCCCCCGAACTTTTCCGAAGCGCATCGGGCGCACCTTCAGGAAATGGTGGACGATTACTTCGGGCAGTTCCGCGAGCATGTGCTTGCTCACCGCTCTGTGCAGCAGTCGGCCATGCGCGGGCAGACCTTTTTGAGCGAACGGGCGAAAGCTGCCAACCTCATTGACCGCATCGGTTCGTACGCCGGTGCCTACGAGGAACTGCTTGGCATGGTTGGATGAATTGGCTGGAAATTCTTAATTCCACCAACGAATATTCAGATGTGTTTCGTCTACTTGGAATCGCATTGATCGGGATGCTTGGGCTTTGCCTCTTCATCTGCCTTGCCGTATGCGTCTTCTCCGGTATGTTGCCCATTGGGCTCGCCTTGTTCTTTTGTGCGGCAATGCTTATGATGTGTACTTGGGTAGGTTTTAAAATAGTCGGAACCAGAAAGCCTGCCGAACCCGTGGACCTCGAAAAGCTTGAAGCGGAGGGTAAGGTTATCACTGAGGAGTTCCGAGTAAAGCGGGCCTTTGAAGTGGAAGAATTCGAAGACGAAGGCATGCATTTATTTTTGGAATTGGAGCCAGGGCGCATTCTCTACCTTTCGGGGCAATACCTCTATGATTACGTAGAGATATTGGATGACCCGGATATGAGCCAACCGGCATCGTTTCCTTGTGAGCACTTCAAAGTTAAACGGAATACGAAGCACGGATGGGTTTACGAGATTGAGAGTCTATCCCCTTTTATGGCCCCGGATGAAAAGCTTCCGTGTTTTTCAAAAAGCTTCTTCGATAAATATGATTTTCCCGATGACGGGAGAATCTTCGATATCGATTACGATCAGTTGAAACAAGAAATCCGAGGCTAGCCCTATTCCAGTTGACACGGGGGCGTTCAGTAAATGAACGACTTCCCCGCACCGGAAACCCTCGGAACGCTCGCGCTTGCCCGCGAGACTTACGGCAAACTCCTGGCTGCCTTCCACGAGAAGGACGGCCAGACCTCGCAACTGAAGGCCGACTTGGAAGCGGCCAACGAACTGGTGGACGAAAGCGCCACCGCACTTGCTCAGGCGCAGACTGACCTGAAAGCGAAAGCCGCCGAAACGGACCAGGCCAAGCGCGACCTCAGCACGGCCAAACAGACCATCCAGTCGCTGGAGACTCAGGTCGGTTCGCTCGAAACGACCGTCAGCGATCTGAAGGCCGCCGCCAAGTCGGCGGAAGAAGAGGCTGCCGAAATCTGCGCCAGCGTCGGCGTCGATCCCCTCCAGATCAAGCCCGACGACACACCGGAGCAGCCGGACCTGATGGCGCAGTACCGGGCCATCGAAGATCCCGGCCAGCGCACCGCGTTTTTCCGTAAGCACAAAGACAAACTCCTTTCCCGCCGCTAAGCCATGCCCAACCAACTCAACAACATTCAGGACATCCGCATCGCGGATGTGTTTCTCGAAGCCTTCGTGGCGGCGCTCATGCCGCTGCGGGCCTTCTCCACCGACTTTTCTGCCGAGTTTACCGAACGGGGGAAGACGGTGCATGTGCCGCTGATCGGCGCTGCCGGTAAGTCCTACGACTTCAAGGGCAGCTACTCGCAGAACGCCGACAGTTCCGTGGACACCGTGCCCGTGCAACTGACCCGGCACAAGGTCCAGTCGCTCCATCTCACCGACAAGGAATACTCCGAGGCGAGCATCATCAGCCTCGAACGCCTGGCCAAAAGCAAGGCCCGCCAGCTCGCCCAGGACGTGTTGCAGGACATCTGGAGCGCGATCACGGAGGCCAACTACGGTGCCGCTGCCATTGCGGCGGTGGCCGCGACCGCCTTCGACGCGGCTAAGGTCCTGAAGATGCGCGAAGCCTGCGCGGGCGTGAATATGCCGGTGACAGAGCGTTCGCTCGTGCTCGACGACTCTTATTACTCCGCGCTGCTGGGTGATTCGAAAATCTCCCAGAGCTACCTCATTCAGGTCAGCCAGCCCGCCTTTCAGGAGGCCCGCATCCCGCGCATCTACGGCTTCGATATCTTTGAGACGACCATCCTGCCGGAGAACGAAGAGAAGCTGGTCGGCTTCGCTGCTCACCCGCGTGGGCTGGCTATCGCCAACCGCTACCTGATGCCCCTGCGTCCCGAGTCCTACCTAGAGGCCGGTCCCGTCACCGACCCATCCACCGGGGTCACGCTCGGCTACCGCCGCTACTACGACAACGACTCGGGCAAGGAAATCGCCGCCTTCGAGTGTGTGTACGGTTTCACCCGTGCTATCAAGGAAGGCATCCTCCGCATCGTAAGGCCATAGGGCCTTAACTGCCGATGCTGGCGCATCGTGAAGGGCTTCGCCCTTACGCTCCTTGTCGTCGCTATCCCATTACAACCTCAACTCATAATTCCCATGACTGACGAAGAACTTCAATCGCTAGGGGCCAAGGCTGCCGCCATGCCCGATGGCCGCAATGAGCTTTCGCCCAAGCCGCTGTGCGCGGTGACGGCGCAGGCCGTGGTCGATCCAGAGGGCCGAATCCGTGTTTATAATTCGGAGACAGGGGAGGTGGTCACTATCCGGCAGGCTGACGGTGCTGCCATCGCCGCCGCCAACGACATCGCTGGACTCAAGGCTGCCTTGCAGACCGTGCTCTCCGAGGCAGGTATCGCCACTTTCGACTAAAGCCTTGCTTTTGTTTACGGTTATCGCACAGGCCCCGGCGTCATGCCGGGGCTTGTTTTTATCCCTGAAAACAGCCGTGGGCATCTTCGCAAAGCAGGCGTATCCATGCTTCCAGTGTTGGAACCGTCTTGCACGGCTCGTAACGCTCCCACTTCCCGCTGGCACGCTTCCAATAGACGCTCCACGTGCCTGTGCTTTTCACGAACGTGACCTTGGCGAATTCGCTCTCCGTGAATTCTTTGGGGTCTCTCCAGTAGGGGCGTTTCTCGATCAGGACAATGCTCTGCCCCTCTATCCGGTAGATGACATCGACCTGGTCGCGCATTTCGACCGGGGGACGAACCGTTTTCAGCAAGCTTACGAGCTCTTGCTCTACCTTGGCGTGCTCAAATTCTGACAGGGCCATTCCCGTATCCTTAATCATCGACCGCGCTTGACAAGCTCATGCTTCCATCAAGCGCATCGTCGGCCCGGCGGGGTAATTTGGGAATACTGCCCGTCGTTCATGACTCGGAGGCCTCATCGGGGGATGGGGTTTCCGGGTCGTGTTCTGTGGGGAACGTAATATCTGAACTACAGACTAAATGAGAAGGAAATAGGTTTTCATAATGGAACAAGCGCGGTTCAACATCTAAATGAATGCGCTGGCTAGGTTCAGCGTAGAGATATATCAAGGATGCGAATAGAGCAGCAATAGCATCCACGACGTTCCTCTGGTTTGCTTGTTCGTATGACGTTTGACGACTGTGCTTTGTTGCAGTATAGGCATGCCACCATGGTGGATTCGTGTTATTGCCCCAACTTTCCCACGGTGAAATGCTCATAGAATACCTTGGTATTTCCACCGTTATTCTATGGAAGGCTGGATAAATGCCTAATATACTTCTCCGCAAACCATTGATATTATCTGGAGACACTGAAATAGAACTCCGATTACTAATTGCTTTAAGGACAGACTCTACTTCGATGCAAGCAGCGAAAAGCATCTTTAAATACGAAGTCGAAAACGTGCTTGAGTTTCTGTTGTCGAGCTCGGCAAAACGAATGGATTCTTCAAATTCCTGCTCAAGAGCTAGAAAATATTGATAGTGTGGTGTTCTCATCGAAAAATGTTAGGCGTAGACCGTATTATTGATGGCACGAAAGAACGAACGTCCGAAGCGAACTATAATTGTTCCGAATCCCTCCGTTGGTCAAGATTTGTGATGACTCGTTTGGGTTGATAGATTTGCGCGGATACCGTTGACAAGCCTCTGTTTGGGGATGACTTCCAAACAGCACGACCAGGCCGAGGGCTTTGCCGAATTACTCGAAATTGCCGGTTCCTCTCTGGTCTGGAATGACCACCCCTTTACAGCCCTGATCCGCACGCTTCAGCCGAAAGCGGAAGGCTTTGATCTTACGCCCGGTGATGACAACGCTGTTGGCGTTCGGGCTTTCGTCTCGGCCTTTCCCGATGGCCTGCCCGTTGTCGGGGACGGCTTCGAGGACGAATTGGGGGCCCGCTATCGGGTGACGCGTATCATCCGCACACCGGGTGATCTCACCGTAAACTTCGAGTGCGAGATATCCTACGTATGAACGAGCACGAAGAAATCTTCACCCGCCTACGTGATATCGAAAAGCGCCTGACGGTGCTGGAGGTGACGCTGTGGGGGCAGACTGGCGAGAACGGACTGCGTTCGGACATCCGCGACCTCAAGGGAAAAATGGATATGCTCCTGAAATTCTTCTGGGTAACGACGGCGATTCCGCCGTTGGTGGTGGCTGTGCTTGGGGTGCTACGCTTCTTGGGCAAGCTGTGAGTTGTTTTGACACCGCGCCAGCGGCATGAACAAAACCTTCCTCATTGCCCTTCTCGCCGCCTGCGCTCTGTGCGTGGGGGCCTGTGTCCACGCACGTGCCTCCGAGCGCGTTACCCGTGACGAACTCCACGCCTTTGTCGAAGACGCCAAGGCGCAGTACGGCGACAACGAACGCGACTGGCCCATCGAGGTCCGCGCCGAGTTTGTGAGCCTGTCCACCCGTTACTTCGAGGGGCGCTGATGGCCGAGGCGGCATCCAGTCAGTCCCTGCGTCAGTTTGACCGGACCTTGCGCGAGTACCTGCGGTACAATCAGCGCGAGGCCGGACCCCTGATCGAGAACCGGGCCAAGAAGGTGCAGTGGGAACTGTACCGGCAGTTCAAGGCCATTGCCCCGACCCGCGACAAGATTGAGCAGGAAGCCGCCGCTCGGGGCTACGCCATCCGCCGCCGTCAGGGCGCGGACGGCAAGTCGCTTTCCGTGAAGCAGGAACTGGCCCTGCGCAAGCGTTCCATTCGCTACTTGTCCGTGAGCTACCTGTTCCGCGCCTGGCGGGCGAACCGCGACGGGCAGAACGCCCGCCACAGCTCGACCTCCCGGCGCAACCGCAAGATCGGTGAAGCGCTCATCCGCACGGTCAAGGGGCAGCGTCATCCCTCCGTGCGCATTAGCAGCTTTCTTGAAGGGGTGATGGTGCAGAACCGCCAGCGCGGCCTCGTGGACAAGGCTCTTCGTGCCCAGGCCACTGACATGAAAACCTACGTCCGGCGCAAACAGCAGGAAGCCCTCAAGCGGACGGTGGGCCGCATTTTCGCATGAAACTCTCCGAAGTCATCCCCGCTGTCACGGCTCAACTGCGCACAGATGCGTTTC
This sequence comes from Ruficoccus amylovorans, assembly GCF_014230085.1. Lineage (NCBI taxonomy): Bacteria > Pseudomonadati > Verrucomicrobiota > Opitutia > Puniceicoccales > Cerasicoccaceae > Ruficoccus > Ruficoccus amylovorans. Next base: position 322,919 of record NZ_JACHVB010000014.1, read on the forward strand.
TGGTCGAGCTGGAAATCATTGCCAACATTTCTGCCGACCACAACCGGCGTTTAGAGTCGGCTCTGAAGGAAAAGGGACTCTGTCTCGTACTGGTGCAGTCCTCCGGTTCCGCGCCCAAGGCCGACAGCCCCCGGCTGCTCTTGCATAATGAGGTGGTGGTGTCCGTCTTGGAAAACCCCACCCAGAACAAGACCGGCGAAAACGCTCTGCAAGTGGCTGAACGGGTCCTGGAGGTACTGCATCAGGCCAGTTGGGCGACCGAGCGAGGCCTGCGCCACGTCCTTCAGGTTGACACGCCCGCGTATGAAGCCGGGCCGCTCGACAGCGGCCTCATCCTATACTTTTGCAATTTCCAGGTAAAAACCATCCAGCCCTAAGCCCATGCCCAACCCGAACCTTCTCCTTATTGGCAGCGGTGATTTTTCGCTCATTACCGGGACCACCGTGGTCCCCGAGAGCGAAGCCGCCTACGACGAAGCCACTGCGATGTTCGGCAACGTCAAGACGTTCTCTTTTCAGAATCAGGCCGAGACGAAAGATCACTTCGGTTCCTACCGGAGCGTCAAAATTCTCGACCGTGTATTCACGACGCAACTACGTCTTGGTTACCTGCTCCAGTTGGAAGAGGTCGATGACCGAGCGGTGGAGGCGCTGTTTTACGGGGTGTCCGGCGAGTTGACCGGGACCGACCCCGATTACCGGAAGATCAACCCGCTTCAGCGCCCGCAGAATTTGAACGGCTTCGCTCGGCTGCGGGTTTGGGACGACAAACACGCCCAGAGCCCGCGTCTCATGCACAAGGATTTCTGGTGCAATGTGCGCCTGAACAATCAGCCCGAAGTGGGAGATGAGTGGTTCGGATACGAGATGAAAGTCGATGTGCTCTCGCCGGTTGGCACGGTCTATCTGCGAAAGGACTCTTGAGCCATGAGCGACTTGAACGAACTCTTTGGCCCGACTTCCGGGTTGCCTGCCAGCACACCGGGCACGCTCGGCACGCTGACAGGCCCGTCCACGGTCCTGCCTACCGGCGAGCCCCAGCGCCTTGTGGAGATGACGGACAGCATTGCCTCCCGTCCCGAAGGCGAACGAGCCCCGCATCTGCGTATGTGGTGCGATCCGGCCATGACGGGCTTTTACCTGGACGGGGTGAGTGTTCGTGAACTGCACTTTGAGAACCTCGTTTACTTGCGCAGCCTCTCTTTTTTCGGATGCCCTCTTGAGCGGTTCCCGGCGATCACACATCTGACCGAAATAACGTCATTGGGATTTTACTATGGGTGCAAATTTCACCGCATCCCCGACCTGAGCCCGTTGGTGAAACTGCAATCTCTTTACCTTGAGGAGGGGGCGCTTGAAGACGTCTCGGGCATTGAGGGATTGCTCAACCTGCAAAGCCTGAGTCTGGCCTACAACGATCTCACGCAGATCCCGCCTCTTGAAAATCTTACGCTGCTAAGAGACCTGTACTTGGCGGGGAACCAACTGACGGGATTGCCCGATCTCAGTGCTCAGTCCCAGTTGCAACAGATCAATTGCGAAAGCAACCAACTGACTGCGCTGCCGCCGCTCAATCACCTCACCGTCTTGGCCTACCTCTACTGCCAGAGCAACCAGCTCACGGCATTACCGGAACTGACCGGGATGGTAGCCCTCAAGAATTTTTACTGTAACGAAAATCAACTGACGGCACTTCCTTCCCTGACGGGCTTGGCTGAACTCTTCTACTTTGTTTGCAACGACAACCAATTGACGGAGCTGCCGGATTTAACCGGCCTGACCAAGCTGCGCTATCTTCGGGCGCATAATAATCAGCTCACCGCTGAGGCTATCGATAATGCCCTGATCCAGTTGGCCGGTTCTACCACCGCCAGCAACGGCCAGTTCAATTACTCCGGGAATCCGGGCTCGGCCAACAACCTGCGCTCGACCGAAGCCGCTGCCGCCAAAACCACCCTGACCGGCAAAGGCTGGACCATCACCGTATAGGTCCGGCTGGACCAGCAGTGAAGAATTATGATCGAAACCATACAGGAGGGTGACCTCACTTTTAACCGCGCCAGCGCTCCCGAGAACGGAAGCACGGTCTGGCGCTGCATCCATGACGGCCAGCGCGTACTCAGCGCGTTCGAGACCGACGGCCAGACCGACTCCGTTCACGAGATCGTGGATTTTGACACGAAGGAAGCACTGGAGACGGGCATCGCCGCCCTCGGCCTCGACAATCCGGTCGATGAATACGACCCCGAACAAGCAGCCAATAATGAACGCGAACAACGCCATCATCAGCGGGGGAATTAACCTCGCCGTAAAAACCAACGACGGTGCCGAGGAAACGGTCACCGTCCGCCTTTTGAAGATTCGGGAGTTTCCCGATTACTTGCGCCTGGTCGATCAGGAGGAGCGCCTGGCCGAATTCCTCTGTGACAAGCCCGAGGGGTGGGCTGAGACGCTCACGGTGGACTCGCTGCTGGACATCTGCGAACAGGGCCACGGGATAAATTTCAAGAATGCCTGCCGTTGGGGCGAGCGGCGGGCGCAGGTCAACGAGGCGCTGCTTCCCATCGCCGCCAGCGGGCAGAAGGTGCGGTCAGTCTTGCCGATCTCTGCGCCGAGTGTGCCTGCATCCTCAGCAAAGGCGTAGCGGAAATCGCCGCCACGCTGTCCCTGCCGGAACTGCTATTATTGATAAAGCAGGATCAACAGCGGCACATGGAGTCCCTGCACTGGCACACCCAGTCCCGCGCCTTGGCCGCATCCGCTATCTGGAGCAAACCCGCCGCACAGGCCCTCGGACGATTCGAGCGTTCCCTGCGTATTGACACGGCCACTACGGAAACCAAGCCCGCCGATCTGCACCGCCTCTACGGCGGCGCGGGTGTGCCCGTTCAACCCTTGGCAGATACCTGAGGGATTTCCGGTCAAGCCTGAGCTTGGCATAGCCGCGTGCATCCTTATTAGAACTCCGGATGGCCCGACGAAAAAACAAATCCCGCAAGAAGAAGAGCCTGCTGTCCCTGCCTTTTCGGTTCGGAAAGATCACGCTCGTGCTCGCTGTGCTGGCGGCGCTGGGCTTTGGCATCTGGTATAGCCAGCAGGATGATGAGACGCAGGAAGCGGTGAACCAGCGGGCGATTGCCGTGCTTGTCTGGTTGCGGGATCGCCGGGAAACCAACCGCAAGGCCGACCGCTGGATCGAGTGGGTGATGGACCGCATCCCTGCCTCGCGGGGCATTGTGGTGGATGCGGATGCACTCGGTGCTGACCGCTACACGTTGGCGGGCCTGCCTGTGGCGGACAGGCGCTTGCAGCTTTTGACCAACAGCGGTTATGTGGTGGGCTACGATGAGCAGATGGAAAATCCGGCCTGGGTTGCCTACAAGCTGACTTACACCCCCGAGGGCGGGACGGAGGATCGCCCGGAGTCCTTTGAGACGGATATGCGCACGCGGGCGCGGGTGAGCCACAACGACTACACCGGCAGCGGATTCGACCGGGGGCACATGGCTCCCAATCACGCGATCGGTGTGGTCTACGGCCCGCAGGCGCAGATGGAAACCTTTCTGATGTCGAACGTCGTACCGCAACAGCCGCAGATCAATCAAGGGATCTGGCGGCTATTGGAGCAACAGGTTGCCCAGTCCTGGCTGCGGCGCTTTCACGAGCTATGGGTCATCACCGGGCCGGTTTACGAGGAGCCGGTACGCCGTTTGCCCTCCGGTGTGACCATCCCCAGCGGCTTTTTCAAAATGGTCGCGGACGTGACGGACCGCGATGAGTTGCGGGTGATCGCCGTCATCATCCCGCAGGGAGCCGGTGAGTCAGATGATTTCAGCCAATACCTGGTATCCGTGGACGAAGTGGAAGCCCGCACCGGTTTTGACTTCTTCAGCCTGCTGGATGACCCGGTTGAGACCCCGCTGGAAGAAGCGGTTCCCGCCCGGCTGTGGTAAGCACTGGCGTTGACACGCGCCCGGCCTATAGATGGCCGATTCCCGTGTTAGTGTCCTGATTGATATCCGTTCCAAGCTGGCCGGACTGGAGCAGGCCACGGCAGGCTTCGGCAAGTTGATCAAAGGGGTGGCCGGTTTCGCCGCCGCCTACCTGTCGGCCCGAACCGTCATTAGCGGTGCCCGTGACATCATCAAACTGGGCGCGGACATGGATCACCTTCACAGCCAGACGGGGGTGGCGGTCAAAGACCTGATCATCCTCCGACAAGCCTTCGAGGACAACGGCATCAGCGCCGATAACTCACGGCTGGCCATCAACAAAATGCAAAAGTCCCTCGTGGAGGCGTCCGAGGGCTTGCAGGAGCCGGTCAAGGCCTTCGACGCGCTCGGCTTGTCCTACGAGGACCTGATGGAGAAAAGCCCCACGGAGCAGTTCAGCGAAATTGGCAACGCCATCCGGGCCATCGAAGACCCGGCTGAACGCTCGGCGGCGGCTATGCGGATTTTCGGACGGGCCGGGGCCGAACTGCAGAGCCTGTTCGTTTCCGGGGACATCGACGATGTGGCCCGTTCGCTGGGGGCGATGCCCGAGGTCATGGAACGCAACGCCCGGCAGTTTGAGCGCATCGACACGCTCATGGGCCGCATCCCCAACAAGTCCCGCCAACTCTTCGCCGGGATCGGGGATATGCTGGCCGACGAGTTGCTTGGCCCACTCGAAGCGCTCAACTCGATTGACCTGACAGCGGCGGGTCAACGTATCGGGGGCTTTCTTGATCTGGCCCTGGAATCGTTCCGCGACGGCACCGCCGCACAGTTTATCGGCCTGTCCATCGAAGCGGGTTTCGAGACGGGCACGGAAGCGGCCCAGCGCATGATCGACGATGCGCTCGGATGGCTGGGCGAGGATGGCGAAGGCTGGAAGGTAGTCTTGAACGGCGTCATGACCTTCGGGACTAAAGCGGCCACCAGCCTGATTGACCTGCTGGAAACGCCGGTTGTGTGGCTTTCGGCGGGGTTTCGGAAAATCGGCTCGGAGGCCCGGGTGATCTTTGAGGAAGCCGTCAATCTTTTGGGCCGCGCTTTCTCCGCTATCCTCAACGCGATCACGGCTGGCTTTGAAAAACTGCTCAACGGTGTGATCGAACGGGTCAACGCCATCACCGCCGCCCTGCCGTTCACGGACGGCACCCAGATCGGAACGGTCAGTTTTGGCCGTGTCGATTGGGGCAATAACGCCGTCAAACCGGCGCGGGAGTTCAATGACCTGCTGGCCGAACAGCGCGAGGGCGTTGCGGAACTCTCCGACCTGATCCGCGACCAGTTGAACGCCAACCTCGATGCCAGCCGGGAAATCCTCGGATTGTCCGCCGATGAATCCGAGCGGGGCCTGACCGCCGCCGAGCGGCTGAATGCGCTGATCGAAGAACGCATCGCACTCCGTGAAAGCCAGGCAACGCCCGATGGAGTGGAACCGGCCACTTCGCCCACGGAAGAAATCGCCACGCAGATGGAGGCACTGGAGTCCACCGCGACCAATACCTTCAGCAACATCAACAGCGCCCTGCAATCGGGCCTGTCCAGCAGCATGGAGGGACTGATTACACGCACGCAGACCTGGCAGGGTGCCCTGCTCAATGTGACCGGCACCATCCGTGGATCGCTGATCCAGTCTTTCACCCAGATGGCAACTAGTTGGATTGCCGAGCGCCTGCGCATGTTCGTCATGGGCGAATCGTTGAAACAGGCCGACACCACCAGCACAGTGGCGCAGGAAGCGGTCAAACAGACCGCGATGACTCCCACCGCCATGCTAGCCTCCATCGGCTCGTGGGGCGCTGCCGCCATCATCGGGGCGGCGGTGCTGACCGCCGTGTTGGCTTCTGTTGGCGGCTTTGCCGAGGGTGGTTATACGGGGCTGGGCGGTAAATACGAACCGGCAGGCATCGTCCACCGGGGCGAGTTCGTCGTTCCCGCCGATGTCGTCGCCCGTCAGGGACCGGCTTACTTTGACAACCTTGTGGGTCAGTTGCGGGTCAATCGGCCCGCACTCCCGAGCCTGCCTCCTGAAAGCTGGTCCAGCCGGACCTTTGCGGAGGGCGGGCTGGCTGACACCGTGTCCGCAACGCGCACCCAATCGCAGGCGGGTGGCCAAGTGAACATCGCCGTCACCGGTACCCGCAACGACCTGCGCCGTTTCCTCGAAACCACCGAAGGCGAAACCGCCGTCCTAGATATCATGAGCCGTAACAAACTCCGACTCGGCATTCCCGGATAGTCCTACTCAGTTGGGGAGCTTGACAGCTGCACGTAATGCACATAATATGTGCATATGAAAAATTTAACCCTTCGCATTGAGGAGCCCAAGCTCAATCGGGCGCGGAAGATTGCCGCCGAGCGTTCCACCTCGGTCAATGCCCTCATCCGTGATTATTTGGACGATCTGATTGCGCGGGAGGACCGGCAGGTGCAGGCTCGGGTTGAGCTGCTGGAGTTGTGCCAGACGTCCAAGGCCAGAGTTGGGAACAAGAACTGGTCACGCGGGGATTTGTATGATCGCTGAATGCCTGCTGGACACGAATATTCTGGTGTATGCGGTGGACGCGTCCCCGGAAAACCGGACCAAGCAGCGGATTGCGCGTGACCTGATTGGTCGGGTTGATTTCGGCACCTCCGCACAGGTCATGCAGGAGTTTTACGTGACCGTCACCCGCAAGCTGGAAACGCCACTGCCCCCCGAAGACGCTCTGGCGTTTCTCGACAAACTCAGCATCTTTGCGAGTGTGCCGACTGATTACGGACTAATCAGCGAGGCGATTCGCAACTCTGTTAAATATCAGGTCTCTTATTGGGATGCGGCGGTGATCGCTGCTGCCGAGCGCTTAAAGGCCCACACGCTTTATTCCGAAGACCTCAATCACGGACAGCAATACGGAAGCGTCACGGTCATTAATCCCTTTCACGATGAAAAAGCCCAAAAGTAAAAAGGCTCTGCGGGGTAGGGCAGAGGTTCGGCTTCAGATGAAGGTAGTCGAGCGGGTTATCAAGCGTTACCGCAACGCCCTACTTAAGTTGACGGGTTGACATTTGTTCCGGTATGCATGCCGGAACAGATCGACAACCACACGCTCATTCCCTTTGCGCCAGACTGGTCGTTCGCGCTCAAGCACCGGCAGGCGCACCGCTCGTCTGTGGCCGAGGGCGTGACCGGACTGGAGGAGAGAGCCTCGTGGTTTACCAAACCGCGCCGGAGCGGTAATTATACCATTGCGATCGACACCGCTGCCCGGACCTTCGCGGTGGAGGCTGTCATTCGGGCAGCGCAGGAATCGGCCAAGGCTGCCGTCCCTCGATGGGGGAGAGAGCAGATCGTTGCCCAAGTAGCCGGGAATACCGTCACGCTGGAACGTGCTGCCGCCAACATGACTGCCGGGCAATGGGTGGGGACGACGAGACCCTTCGGGGACATCACTGCTGCCGCCAAGATCGCTTCCGTGTCCGGTCCCGTGCTCACGTTGGAGGAAGCGCTCCCGTGTGTGGCGGGCGACATACTTCTCCCCATTGATCTTGGTCGTATCGAATCTGTGGATACGGAACTGCTTGGCGGCAGTGGCCGGGCCTTTGAAATCAGATTCAAGGGAGCGACGCAGCTGGAGGCGATCAGCGCTGAATTTGTTTTTACCGAAACTGATACCGAAAGCAACTGGCTCTCGATTTTGGCCAACCTCTACTTCCTATTCTTCATCGACACCTCGGGAAGTATGAACGCGGATGTGCCAAACGTCACCGCCGCCGCCAACAACTTAAAAGTGCTCCTGCGCGATGTGATCTACGGGGGCGACCAGGAGAAGGCCGATCACTTTGTCCGTGTGCAGAACTGGTCGAGTGAGCGCTGGCTGGATCGGCTGGCTTACCATATATCCGGCGAGGAAGCCGCCCGCTACGTCTCACTCGCCTTCATCAACGAGGCCAGCAGCGGTTACCACCGAGTGCCACGCGTTCCGGAGAACGAACCGACCAGTTCCTTCACGACCGATTACAATAATTTTCAAACGGAGTACGCCCGACGCGAGTTTTCCCGCTGCAAGGTGTATTCGGTCGATCCGACTGCCAGCAGTTGGGAAGATGATCATGAGGCGTTCAACGCTCACCTGGCCGCCGCCGTCTCGGGCGCGGCCAGCTACGCCGCTCTCGGCCCGGCGCTGGCCTCGCAGTACGTCCTCTATGAAGTGGGCATACCTTCGGGACGCACGGCCCAGACTTACCTCAACGACATCTTTACCTTGCTCGGCTTGCGATGACCTACCTCGACATCCCCGTCTTCCCTTTGGTGGCCGATTTGGGCGAGTCCATGTGCCGGACCCTGAACTACGAGCCGGAAGTCACCGACATCGGCTTCGGGGCGCAACCCGCTATGCCAGTGCAGGCCAGCACACAGGAGCGCCTGCAAATTGTGACCGTTGCCCCGGACGCCGATGCCCTTGATGTGGTGGAGGCGTTCTTCAATGCCCGTAGCGGGCGCTTTAAGGCGTTCTGGCTGGCGACCGGCTCGGAGGACGTGACCGTGCTGACCATGTCGGCGTTGGCTGCCGTGTTCATCGAAACATCTGCCTTCTCCGACTGGTCGCACCTGAAGGGGAAGCACCTCGCATTCCGCTCGCTGGACGGCCAGTGCTTGCTTCGGAAAGTCCTGCTCGTCGAAGCGACCGCCTTCGCCACGCGCTCGCAGGTCACGCTCGACGCAGCCTTGCCCGCGAACGCCGACTGCTGGCAGGTCTCGCGCCTGCTCTTGGTGCGGCTTTCCAACGACGAGATCGAATACGAATTCGAGGCCGACAACCACGCCCGCATCCGCTTCACCGGCATCGAACTGCCCGAGGAATACGCCGTCCCCAACGCGCTCGCCACCCGTCGCCCGGTCTATCTCTACCGCATCACCCGCCGCTACGGGGTGCGCGACATCTACTCGCTCCACCTGACCAGCCACGATATCCCGGTCAACTGCGGCGTCATCTGGCAGCCGGTGCCCATTGACCATAGCGGTCTGTCCGTCTCCACCGAGGGCGATACCGACAAGCTGAACCTCGAACTGTTCGCCTGGGAAGGGAACCCCTTCGAGGACTGGCTCCCCATCCACATCGGTCAGCCCACGGGCGTCGTCTTGAGCCTCGCCCATGTCGATGAAGTGACCGGCCTCGTGCTGGAGGCCCCGACCATCCTGTTCCGGGGCATCATCGAATCCGTCACCCGACAGGGCTATACATTGAAAGCCAAGGCGGTCAGCCCGCTCTCCTACGGCGAAAAGCGCGTTCCGCGCTTCTACCTCCAAACCCGCTGCAACTACCAGCTCTTCGACGGCTCCACCTGCCGCGTGCCCTCGGCCACCTACCGACTGACCGGCACCATTGAAGCTATAGACACGGACGGCGGCAGTATCGATTTCGAGTCCGCCTCCCTCGCGGACAAAGCCGCCGACTGGCTGGCGGGCGGCTATATCGAAATCGGCACCGCCCCGCAGGTCGAAGTCCGCACCATCCGCTACGCCGAAATCCTCTCCGCGACCCGCCATCGGCTCTACCTGAACGCTTCCCTGCGCATTTCACAAACCGGGGACTCTTGTTCGGCCTGGCCCGGTTGCGACCGAACCCCCGATTCCTGCAAGCAGCGCTTTGACAACTTCGTCAATTACGGCGGCCACCCCTTCATCCCCTACGAAAACCCGACTCTCAAGGCCATGTCCCTCGCCACCCCCGCTTCCGGCGGCGGCAAGAAATAAGGCAGAGCCTTATGATCCTCGGTGCTCACGCACCGTGATGGGGCGGTGCCCCATCGCTCGCGTTGCTCGCTGCCCCCTTTTATAACGATGAGACCCTTCTTTAAAAATCCTGAAAGAGTAAAAATGTTGGACACGGAAGCCCGGCGTTGGATCGGCACGCCCTTTGTGCCGTTCCAAGGCGTGTGCCAGGGCGGCTGCGATTGCGTCCACCTGGTGCATCAACTGGCCACCGCCTGCGGTTTTCCCCACGAGTTGAAGCCGCCCCGCTACACGCTGGACGCCACCGCCCACCGGGAGGATTCGCAACTTCGGGAGTATCTGGAAAGCATTCCCGACTGTGTTCGATTGGATGATGGCACGCGCCTTATGCCCGGCGATCTGGTGACGTTCATCATGGGCCGTGCCCCGCATCATCTCGGGATGCTGGTTACGCCGCCTGTATTCATCCATTCGATACGCGGGCTGGGAACCACGTTTGGCCAGTTGGACGATCCGACCTATGCCCGGCGTCGGGATGCCGTTTACCGCCTGATGGAATCATGAGCTTTCTCTTTCGCAGCACGCAGGCGGTAGCTGCGCCGGTCCAGAGCCTGACCAACGTTCAGGCCGAGCGCGTCGCCACCAACGAGGAGGCCCGACCGCTGCCGTGGGTGGCGGGCACCGTGCGCCTCAGCCTGACGTGGATATCGCCCGCCATCAACCCGCAGGCCATCCCCATCACCACCACCTACCAGAGCGGCAAGGACAGCACGTCCACCACCACCGTGGGCTACACCTATCAGGCGGCGCTCGCCGGGGCGATTTGCAGCGGGCCGGTCGATACCCTCCACGCCATCTACATCGACACCGTGAAGGTCTGGGAAGGCCCCCTTACGGCTGTGGCCGGGCAGTTCGCGTTCATCACGCTGCCCAATTACGGGCAGGCCCGGTTCTATTGGGGCAGCGATAGTCAGTTGGCCGACTCGCTGCTGGAGCCGCTGGGCCATCCGGCTTACCGGGGGCAGTGCTACGTCGTTTTTGACCCCTTGATTTTTGGGCGCGACCGCACATCCGCCCCGCAGGTCGAGTTTGTCGTTTCACGTCGCACGGTTATTCCCGGTTACACCAACCCGGAGCTTTCCGGGGACGTGTGCCCGATTCATGCCGCTATCGAATTGGCCACCCATCCCCGCTACGGACTGGGCATCTACCTGTCCGACTTTGACGGCAGTGGGGAAGAAACATCCGCCAAACTCGTGGAGGCCGACATGGGGATTTCGCCGCTCATCAACAACGCCCAATCGCTCCCGCAATCCCTTGCAGAGATGCTCGGCTACTTCGACGGTTTCCTCTACCAGAAAAACGGCAAGTACCGCTTCGGCTCGGCCTCGCTGCCGGTGGATTTTACCGACGCCCTGATCATTGATACCGCCGACCAGACCGATTTCCCCGAGATCGACAGCGACGCTTTCAGCCAGGTTAGTAGCGAGACCCGGCTCGTCTATACCGACCGGGACCGCGAGTTTAAGGAGTCGGTCGCCATCCACCACGATGCCGCCGCCCACGCGCTCAACGGCACGCAGGAGCCGGTCACGTTCCAGCGACGCTGGATCACCCGGCAAAGCGTCGCCAACGCCCAGGTGTCCAAGGCGGGACGCCGGGCCGCGCTGCCCGAGGTAGGCGGCAAGGTGATGGTGCATTATTCGAAGGGTATCGGGCTCAACCCCGGCGACCCGATACGGCTCCGTCCCTTCCCGCAGGCAAACTACCTGCTCAACTGCCGAGTGACAGGCATTGCCCACCGACGAAGCGACGACGCCGAACTGGAACTTCAGTTCGTGCTCGATGTGGCCAACCAAGTCTCCGGCGTCACGCCCGCTCCCTACACGCCGCCCGAGCAGCCGACCTACGATGCCGACCCGATGCCCTTCGAGGCTGTATTCGTCTTGCCCGTCGAGTTATCCGGTGTGGCTGAGCCCGAGATGGCACTGGCCCATCTCGGCGTGCGGGCGCACAGCCTCATCACGGGCTACAACGTTTTTCATTCCACCGATGACCTCAACTATGCCTTCCTCTCACAGGCTCGGTTCTTTGCTGTCACCGGCACGCTGACGGCCGATCTTCTCGAAGACGGGGCAGATGCCGTGATCGACGCGCACGCCGTTGACCGGGCCACGTTGGCCACCCAGACGCCGTCACAGGCCGACGCCGACACCGTGCTCATGTTCCTCGGTGACGAAATCCTTTCCGTGGAAGGCTACGTGGTGGGCGCGGACGGCACCGTGTCCCTATCCAACTTGCGACGCGGACGCTTTGGTACGCTGGCCGTGGACCACGAAGTGGGGGAGCGGGCGTTTCTCATTCGGCGTGAACACCTGCATGTGCTGCGCAAGGACGCCTTCCAGCAGGACAGCTCCCATTACTTCAAAAGCACCTCTTACACGATCGCCAAGGAACAGGACATCGCCACCGCGCCTGTCCTGCCGCTGGAGATCCCCGAGCCTCTGGTTGACAATCCCACGTAAGAGTAACCTCAACCCAAGGATCATTATGGACCCGGTCATCACGGAAATGGCGGCAAGCGCCGTCGCAGGCGGACTCTTTCAGGGAGTTTCGGAAGTCTTCAAGCTCGGACAGGGCTTCATCACCACGCTACGCGATGTGGCGATTTCCAATAACGAACAGGCCCGCAAGAACGCGGAGCTGAACAACGCGAACGCCAATGCCGCCGCCAAGCGCACTCAGCCCTGGCTCACGGCGACACTGGCCATCATCGTGATCGTGGCGGCTTTTCTGCTGCCGTTCATCGCCGGTTGGATGGACATGCCCACCCAGATCGTCAGCAACGAAGAGCCGTTCTCCATGCTCTGGGGCCTGATCACCTTCGGCGGCGGCAAGATCGTCACCCAAGCTCAGGGCTTTGTCCAGGGACCGGAGTTCTGGAGCACCGTTCGCATGGTCGCAGGCTTTGTCTTCGGCGTGAAAGCCGTCTCCACCGGCAGCCGGTTGTTCTAATCGGTGTCCGTCAGTCCACCTTAATTGTCACGTTTATGAGTTTTTGGTTTGGTGTTAGTCGTTTTTAATGCCCCTACTGCTTACGGAGGAGAGGACTGCTTGCTAATGGCCTTGGGCGTCAGGGGATCGCTTTGCTAAGTTGAGGAGAGGGAGAGATATTCTTCAAGCGGACGGGCAGGGCATATGCCGGATTGTTGAAGTACCACCTGATAGGTGCGGACTGCTTCTTTCGAGGCGATTTATTCGTCGGTGATATGTCACAGGCATTCATGAAAGCCAGCAACAGCCAGACCTTCGCTCGTACGGCGGACGGAAGAAAACCCATCTGGTTTCGCATTTCCCCGAGAGCTATTCATGCGTCTACCTCCGTTTCTGTCGTGTCAGTGAAGCATGCTTTTACAGCTACGAATGCTTCTTTGGGGCGGCGATATTCGTCGAGCGTTCCCTTATTGTTGAATGTGCGGGGTCGCATCAGCGACCTCCCGCCGCTGTATGTTCGCACGTCGCTGAAGTGCCAGAGCAGAATGCCGCTGTAGCGGGGAATGTCGAGGACTGCCTCAATGGCCGCTTTCAGATGACGGGCCTGATAAGACTCCGTGAAAAAATCCCCGTGGGCGTCACGCCACCCGTAGAGCCCTTCGGCTCCGATTTCGGAGATGACCACCGGTTTGTCGGTAAGACCGCGTTCGTCCACCGAGGCGACAATCTCCTCCAGTCGCGTGCGGATAAGGGCCAGCGGTTTGTCTGCCTGTTCACAACCATACCAGCCCGGATAGGTGTTGACGCTGATGAAGTCCACCAGATCAAAGTACTGATCGGTGAATGCATACATCGATGCGAAGGTGATCAGTCGCTGCGGGTCTTCCGCGCGCAGAAGAGCCACGGTTTCCTCCATGACCGGACGCACGTAATCCGAGTCGGTGCCCGCTTCGTTCAGAAACCCCCAGCAGAATACGCAGGGGTGGTTGTAGCTTTCTCGCACCATGGAGAGGAGAGCCTGACGATGGTCTTCGACGAATTTTGCGCTGGCAAAGGTTTTTTCCCGCTGGCCCCAGCCTAGATTTTCCTCCCAGACAAGTAGGCCGAGTTCGTCGCAGAGATCAAGGAAGCGCTGGTCCTGCGGGTAATGCGAACCGCGGACGCAATTGCATCCCATCGCCTTCATCCACTGTATATCCGAGAACATTTGGGAGGGCGGGGTGCACGGGCCGTAGTTGGGGTGCCATTCGTGGCGGTTGACCCCCTTAAGAACCAGTGGCTCGTCGTTAAGCCACAGTCTGCCATCCCGTGCCTGGATTCGCCTTAGGCCAAAGCGGACGAGTCGACTGTCCTGCTCTTTGCCGTCCTTGTCTTGCAGAAGGATTTTTAACTGGTGCAACTCTGGCGCTTGCGGGGACCACAGGCGTGGCGAGGGAACGCGCAGATCGAACCGGAAAGAGCTATCTGAATCGGTGCGCGCGCGCAGGGATGTAAGAAACTGGCGTTCGTGTCTATCAACGATCACCATGAGATCAAACTGCTTTCCACACGGTTCGCCACCGACTAAAATGTCGACCGTGATAGCACCTGAGCGGTAGTTCTCACCAGGTGTCACTCGGATATCTTCCAGCCACGGCCCTTCGGGCGGACGGATGCGGAGTTTTACCTCACGCAGAATGCCGCCGTACTGATAGAAATCGAAGTACGGCTCGTGCATGGGGGTGATCTCGAAGTTGAATCGGTTGTCAACCAGAACCAGCAGTTCGCGTAAGGAGTGGGGCGACGGCGGAATGCTGACCCGCATAGGTTCGTACCCGCAGGCGTTTTCCCGCAGGAGTTGCCCGTCCACATACACACGGCTCCACAACGACAGCGCTCCGAACCACAACTGGGCCGCGCAACCAGGCGGAATTTCCAGCGAGCACCGGTAGCAGGCTAGCCCCCTTCGACCGGGCAGTGTCACCGACGCGTCGAAGGCCGAGGGCACGAGCACCTTTTCCCACGCGTTCTGCGGAAGTTCCGGCAATACATCGGTGGCGGTCTCACCAAGGAATATAAACTCCCAAAGGCCGTTTAGTGAGTATTCTGCATTTGTGGTCGTGTAGCAGGATGTGCTCGTGGGTAATGATGCAGGTATAAAATCAGGTCGATTCGTGGCCGGTTCTTTCATGGATGGTCGATACGGGCGAGAGTTGCGGGACATTGTTTTCAGCGCATAATATACTCATCTCGCTGAAGGTGAAGTACGAAGCATGGCGATGGTGATTTTTAATATCTAAGCTTAGGGGCAGAGTATTTCTTGCGAATACCTCTGGAGGTCAGGAGTAGCATTGCTGAGTTGGGGAAAGGTTGAGGTCTTCTTCAAGCGAACGGACAGCGGGTATGCCGGATTGTTGAAGCACCCCGTGGTAGGCTCGGACGGCCTCGACCGGGGAGATTTCGCCATCGGTGATGCAGCGCAGGAACTCGATGAAGGCCAGTGGATGTTCTGACAGGTTAATCTTGCGTCCGAACAGGGCGACTTTCGCGCCATATTTTTGGGCGTCATGAATAAGCTGAAAGGCGTCGAGGGTTGTCCCGGCGCTGCCACCGAGAATGCCGACTACGAGTGTGGAGTCGTAGGACACGAGTTCCTCCAGTGGTCCTGGGCCGTTGTAGGGAATTTTCAGAAAGAGCGGACGCCCGGCGCGGGTCACGCCGGCCAGACAGCGGATAATTGAATCGTTGAGAAAGCCGCCGACCTTGGCGGGCTCGATGCCGGGATCGACGTTGGGATTGAAGACTTCGAGGAAATAGCGGAAGCGTTTCTTTTCGGCCTCCAGCCGGAAGTCATGAAATTCTTCGAGCGCGCGGTAATCCCATTCCAAGTCGTTGGTAAAGGTGATTGAGTAAAGCCCCAGATCGGCTCCTGTGAACGGCTTGTGGGGATTCGTTTCGAGCTTGCCGTACTTGATGTGCTCAAGGGTCGCCGTGCGAAAGTGACGTGAGGGGAAACGGGCGTATTTGCCACCACGTACCGCCCATACGTCGGTCGTGTCATTGGCACGGGCTGCCGGAGTGATCGGTGAGTTGCGGAAAAGCTTTTCCTCGATAGCCAACTGCTCGACGTTGGAAGCTGACAGCAGCATGATATCAATCAGCCCCTGCTGAACAACCGCGCGGATCTGTTCGCGGTAGTCCGTGAGGGTTTTGTAGCAGCCGTCAATCGCGTTATAGCCGTGGGGACAGGTCCCGGCGCGATTGGGGCCCGGAGCGGTGATGCCGAAGGCCATGTCGGCGTCCTTGGCGTCGGCGAGGATGAAGTCCCGGCGCGTGGCTTTGCCCGCGAGGATGCGCGCAAGTTTCTGGTCGAGTGTTTTGGAAAAGTTGATCATGGTTCCGGTAAATGCGTGGGAGCGAAGCCGCTCAGGGCATCAGTACATTGAACATGCGGGTGCAGGTTTCCCGGACGGCGGCGCGGCGGACTCGGTGGACAAAGCTGCCGCAGGAGGTGTGAATGTTCCCCGTGCCCATCGATGCGCAGGCTTCCTGCAGGCTGAGGCTGGACTGCCAGGCCATGGCGGTGTAGAAGTTGACCTTGCAGATACCGTCTTGCGCTACAGTGGACAGCCTGTCGCCCAGGCTGCTGGTGCCATGTAGCGCCAAGATGGGACCGACTTTTTCTGCGAGCGTCCGCGCTAGTTCGCGCCGGTAGTAAATGTGCTCGCCGGGCTGGCCCCGGTGCTCGGTGCCCAGGCTGGGAACAATCAGGTCAACGCCGGTTTCGGCGACGAAGACGGCGGCGGTTTCCGGGTCGGTGAGAAAGGGCGGCGTGTCCTTTGGCTTGGCGGACAGGTCGGCTTGCGAAAGGATTTTGTCCGGGCAGCCTTCGACCACGACCGCGCCGCCGTGGCGCCGCACGTAGTCGCGGGTCAGCGCGATGTTTTCTTTCAGTTCACAACCGCTGGCGTCGAACATGATGATGCCCGTGCGCTCAATGAATTCGGCGTGCTCCATCAGTTCAATATCGGCCTCAAGGGAAGCCCAGCCGTGGTCGAGAAACGGAATGGCCTGCACTGCCGGGAAAGTGCTGGGGCGGGCGTAGGCGGCGATCCAGTCGAGCCATATCAATGCCCGCTCTACGACCGAGTAGGAAGGGATCGCCTCACAGAAGCCTGACCTTGTGAGTACCGATTTCAGGTCGAGGCGACGTAACTGGGGATGGTCCGGGTAGGAGGCGGTGATGCCGAGGCCGACGCTGATGCGCGGCAAGTCGTGCTGCTCGGCGAACGCCTGCGCGGCGCTCAGGACACCTTCCATTTCGTCAGGGGTTTCCGCGTTCGGGCAAAAAACGGGTGCTCCGGTAGCCCGGGCTTCCTGCAGGCATGCGAGCACGGCTTGGCGTTCGTGGATGATTTTCATACGCTTTCGGGATGGCGAGGACCGCGTTGGATCAATTGCCTGACCGCCTGACGTGTAGGCTCACTCAGGATGGAGGCATCGAAGCGGGCGAGCGCTTCTCGGTCGGGTAGGCGCGTGCGTCCGCCCAGAGCGGTGGCGACTTGGGCGGCAATCCAAGCGCCGTATTCCATGCGCATCGCCAAATCCCAGCCTTCGAGCAGGCCCACGGCGTAACCGCCGTGGTAGGCATCCCCGCAGCCGGTGGTATCGACGGCCTTTATACGGAAGGCAGGCTGATGGAGAACGTCGCCGCCGTTCCAGGCCCAGCTTCCCCGCAGGCCGTCGGTGATGAGCAGATTGCCTCCCGACCATTCGGCCAGGTGTGCCAGCGCAGCCTCGGGGGTAGCGGCGTCAGTGATTCCCCGGGCCGCCTCCCAGGGCATGATGATGTCGGACCCCAGCTTCAGGCAGCGGATCATCGCGTCCCGGTCGCCGTGTTCGAGGTCGAGCACGGTCCGAACCGGGCTGTCCTGGACGGCCTCAAGGATGCTTTCCATTGCCGCTAGTTCGAAGCTGTCGATGATGAGCAGGCGGGCCCGGCGTAACACCGTGAACGGGATGTCTCCCTTTTGCAGCGTTCTGTATTTACTCAGGTTGTAATAAACCGTCCGCTCGGCGGTGTTTGGGTTGATCTCGCACAGCGCGAGTGCGGGGGCGGCGTCCGGGTGGCAATTAAAGAGGTCTCCGTCCACGCCGCGACTCCGGAACTCCTCAATCGCGATGGCCGAGAGGGTGTTGTTTCCGAGATTGGCCAGAAAACCGGAGTGGTAGCCGAGGCGTCCGAGTTGGCTGGTGGTGCTGCCAGCGGGGGCTCCGCCTTGCAGCACCATGTCCGCCACCTCGTTCTTACCGCCGACCGTCACGTGCCCAGGCGTACGCCAAAGGACATCGACGGCGACCAGACCGACTCCGATTACGTCGAAAGCGGTGCTTTGTTCCATGGGGTTTCTATGTTTGGATTCAGGCGCTTAAACCGCAGGAGTTACCTGCGTTGGTGACCGGCTGATCCTTGACGCTGAGCCAGTGGTTCAGCATGGACAGGTCCCGGGCGAAGTGGCCGCGCCCCATCACCCAGTGGTGGTCAAAACCGTGGTCGAGGATCGTTCCCATCAATTGCTCAGCCGTGTGCGGGCCGACGGGCTCGACATCGGCATAGGCTCCGCGAAAGGCCATGGGTGAGTCGATCACGTTGCCTTCGAAGGTGAACGCACGGCTGCTGTCAGGGGAAAGGTAGCGGGTGACGGTGACGGGGCCGACTTCCAGCAGCGACTCGATCAGTAGACCCCAGGCGGTTTCCTCGTCAGCGTTTTCCAAAATGGAATGGCGGCGACACTCGTATTGCGTACCCGTGCGCAGGAGTCGCGTAGCGGAGCCCCCGCAGTGCCAGAAGCCAAGTACGTTGCGTTGCGGGTCCAGTAGCGAGATATCCGTCAAGGTCGGTATGGACGCGCCCTCGCGCACCAGATGCATCGCACACATGGAGACGAGGCCGTTCATGTCGCTCTCGTCGGCGGCGGGCAGGCCGTAGTCGTTGAGCATCGCGAGGGCACCATCGGCGGCGCACTTGTACAGGTCGAACAGCTCGGGCCAGCACTTCAGGGCGCAGCCGATGTGCCCGCCTTCGGCGGCGATCTGAAGCGTGCCCAGCGCGAGACGGATCGTCTTGTAAGCCTGTTCGGCGGGCACGTTGTCGTAACCGCATTGGGGAGACTGCGTCAGCGCCAGGCGAACGCGCTCGACATCTTTATCGGAGAAGCGATCACCCCGGTCGAAGGCGTATTCGAGCCCGATACGGTCGAAGCGGAAGCCGAAGCGATCCATGACCGCGAGTTCGTCGCACTCGGCATCGTAAAAGCCCGGAACGCGCCCGGAGCCCACGATGAGTCCCTTGCCGTTACGAAAGCGTTGGTAAGCGCGGACGCTGCGGGCGAAGCGCCCGATCAGTCCATCCTTGCCGTCGGCCGCGAGGTCCTTGAACATCCAAGTATAGCGCACACCGAGGCGCTTAAAGGCGTTGAGCACGAAGTTCTGGCAGCACAGGCTGTTGGCGGTCAGCCGTCCGCCTTTGACTTCGGGGTAGCCCCAACTGAACAGCGGCATGCGATGGTCGCGCAGCCAGCGGCCCATTTGCGAACCGATTTCGCCCGCCGTGTAGGATCCATGAAAAAGGATGACGCCTTCGATTCCTTCGGCCTTGAATTTGTCGAGCGCCTTGAGCAGTTCCTCGGGCGATTCGAAAGGTTCCTCCGCCGCGCAAAGTTTAAACGATTCGGCAGGAAGGGCCTCGCGCACCTGCTCGCAGGCCATCCGGTAGAGACGGGAAGCCTCGGCCCAGACAAAGTGCATTTTCAGCCCGACGCCGACCATGCCGATTTTGGTCGGGGCCGCTTTGGGCATGCGGGGAACGAGGTCACGGATTACCGGGCAGGCGACGCCTTGGGCGGGGAATTCAGGGTTGTTTTTCATCGTATTCAATTGGGTTGTTGTCCGCGGATAGTAACATCGGACAACATTTCACCGCTACCTGCCGGTTGACCAGTAATCCCAATATTTTGCTCAACTATCTAAAGATTGATGGATTTGTTGGTATAAATAAGGCAACATATCCTCCGGCCACTGATCTGAACATGAAAGCCGCCCTCGAAACAATCCATGAAACCCGACACGAAGCGTTTGCTTTTCGTGAATTCAACCAGGTGCGGTTTCAATCACCTTGGCACTATCACCCCGAGTTTGAGATCACCTTGATCGAGTCCAGCGAAGGGGAGTTGTTTGTCGGGGACCGCATCTGGCCTTTCTCGGCTGGAGAAGTCTATGCCTTCGGTTGCTCGCTTCCTCATTATTTCCACAACCCGGAGGGAAAACTGCGACAACGGGCCCGGGCGTTGGTCATCCAGTTTCTGCCGGATACCTTCGGCCCACAGTTCTTCGGTTTGGGCGAACTGGCCGCGATCCGCCGTTTCATCAACCGGGCACAAACGGGGTTCAAGCTGCACGAGCGCGCACGGGAAACCGCCGTTGCGCGCATCCGCCGGATGCGGCAGCTGGACGGAGCCCGGCGCCTCTTCGCGCTGTTTCACCTGCTGGATGACATGAGCGTGGCTGACGAGGATTTGGAGGGATTGAGCAGCGAGGGCTTCATGCCGATTCTGGACGCCGAAGCGAGCCAACGCATGGCCCGGATTTATCGCTATGTCTTCCAGGAACTCGATTCGCGTGTCACCCTGGCGGGGGCTGCGTCAGCGGCGGGTATGGCCGAGTCGGCTTTTTGTCGTTATTTCAAGCGGATGACCGGCAAACGCTTCACGGACTTCATTAACGAACTGCGCGTCTCTCGCTCATGCCGTGAACTGATTGAGAGCACACAATCGGTCGCGGAGATCGCCTTTGCCTGTGGCTACGGGAGCCTCTCGAATTATAACCGTTGTTTCAGACTGATCATGAAAATGTCACCCCGTGAATACCGAAGCAGGCATTCGACCCTAGGATGAGTCCGCCGCAAACGCCGTGAGCTTCAAGGGCAGACCTCATCTGAAGAACGGGCATCTTTTGGACCCCGGCGGTGTTCCTTTCATGAGGTGGTCTCCTAGCCCAGCCTCCGTGAAAGAGACTTGCCGGAACTTCAAAACGGCTCAGCCTCATGAGACAGATTAAAGCGAAGTTGCCAGTAGGATGAGCGTGTCTCATTGGGAAAACTTTTAATTGGGCTTGACTACTTAAGCTTTAACCATGAAGAATGCGTTTAACGTATATCGATTTTTAGCGTTTCATTGGAATTACATCTTATGCCCAACTTGTTGTGGGAGGGACGACGGATTATTCGGTTGCCTTTAGCCCAATTTCTCAGCGAAGGGCGGAGATGACAGATTTCGTCGTTCTAAGATTGTTCATGTGTTCAAACAGACATTGTCATGTATTTAACATTAAGGTTTTTCATTATCCACGCCATTTCGGTTTATTGTGCTTCGTTGTTGCTTGCTGTAGACGCCGACGATCCGGGGCGTTCGATGCGTGATGGGGAAGTGGAGGCCTCACAATTGTTGTGGTTCGAGGATTTTGATTCCGCGAATAGCTTGCAGCGTTTCACGGGCAACGCCGGCGACTATGAGGCAACCGGTGGCGAAAATGGTTCGGGCTGCCTTACCGTTACTGCTACCGAACCGGGAGTGGATGTTGTTGTCTGCTCCTTGAATCCAGAATTATTGCGAGGGAAGACTGTTGTTCTAGACGGTCAGCTTAGGGCTAAGAATCTGCGGCAGTATCACGATCAAGCTCATATGGGACCCAAGCTCACGATCTACTTTCGTTCGGCGAGTGGGGGAGAACAATGGCATGATCAGCCGAAAGAGTATGGGGACTATGACTGGACCGGTTTTCGGAACGAGGTGAAAATTCCCAATGACGTTGAGGCCGTGAAGGTGTTGCTGGGGCTTCAGATGGCAACGGGAAATCTTTCTTTCGATAACTTAAAAATCTATGAAAAGCCTAGACTAAGGTCCGCAACTCCGCGTCCATCAGAATCAGAGCTTGAAGCGGTTCGGGTGGATGGACTTTGCGCCACTCCTCGGCTCAAGCTATCAGGGGAGTGGGCCTTTAATGCGATAGTCGATACGATAAATGACGGAGTCTGTGACGAGTCGTTTAATGTTTCGCCGCTGGCCAAGGTCAAAGTATTTAATGAAGAGTTATCCTCTGTGCAAATATTCAAAGCCTCAGGCCCTGGCTGGGATAAGGGTAATCGACTGAAAGGCATCTATATGACTCCAGATGCACTTGAAGTCGATTCTGTGGTTGTCCGGAATCAACATGGGGTTGGAATGGAATTGGGGCGTGACTATTTGGTTGATCCGCGATGGGGTACTATCGGACGTGTGGAAGGAGGAAGCATCGGTGCGGATGAACCGGTTTATGTGGACTATTCTTTCTATCCGCAACGGATTGATTCAGTTTTTCTTAAAAACGGTCAACTGTATTATCGCGAGGGGAAACCTCTTGTCACTCAAGCTAGGCCCCCGGAGGCGGAGTCGGGAGAAGTGAGGGTTGCAAATATCTTTCTGTCCGGCAGGCAGGAACTACTGACTGAAGGCAATTTTTATCCGATCTTGGAAACGTCTTATCCCATCCGACCGAACCCAGTGGCTGACGAATTGCTTCCCGAAACGATGAAAAAGCTGCGCGATGGCGGGACTCTGCGTGTTTTAGCTTGGGGAGATAGTATTACAGACGGCGGATATCTACGTGAAGAAGGAGAAGGAGCCCGTTGGCAACGCCAGTTTGTCGAAAAATTGCAGAGAAGATTTCCCCAGGCGAAGATCGTATTAGTGACTGAGGCGTGGGGAGGAAGAAACACAAATGATTATTTCGGGGTTCCGGCGGGGCATCCGCACAATTACCGTGAAAAGGTTATCGCGCCCAAACCGGACTTGGTCATCAGTGAGTTCATCAATGACAGTTGGCATTCCCAGGAAAATTTCGAGCGAAATTATGGACAAATTTTGACAGACCTGAATGCGATTGGAGCTGAATGGATTGTGATTGCTCCTAGTTACCAGCGCGGGTGGGGAATGGAAGACGCAACGGGGCAAAAAAATATAGACGACGATCCCAGGGCGTATATAGCCATGTTGCGTAATTTCTCTAGCGCACATCGGATACCATGCGCGGACGTTTCGGCCCGTTATGGACGCTTATGGCGTCAGGGCATTCCGTTCCTGACGTTGATGACTAATCAGATAAACCATCCCAATCGTACGGGATTGGAAATATATGCGGATGCACTCATGGCACTGTTCCCCGAGTCCTAGTATGACGGAATGATCTGTGGGGGTGAGAGAGGCAGAGAGCGGACAATGTGGGATTGGAGCAAGCGCCGATCAATCTGATATCCCCCACCGCGCATGCTTTTTTGCGCTGGTGCTTGACCTTTTACATAGGGTATGACGGGATTAAAAAGTCTATTAATGTGGAACAACAGCAATGGGTGAGAAAGTAACTTTGGCAACAATCGCAAAGATGGCAAAGCTATCGACAGCTGCGGTGTCGAATTTTATCAACTGCACGGAGAACTTCCCGTTGAGCGAGGTAAAGCAGAGCGCAGTCATGGAAGCGATGAGGCAGTTTAACTACCGGCCCAGCATGGCTAGCAGTCAACTTCGCCGTAATAGTGTGCTGGCAGAAAAGGCGATTTTCATTTTCGGTTCGTATCCGACATGCCCGTCGTACGTCTCCTATCGTAACCCGATGTTATCCGAACTTCTGATTGTTCTTATCGATCAGTTGAAGTTGCAGTTGGGCTTGGCTATGGAGATTCGTTCCGTTGGAGATGAGTCAGATATTCAATCCTGGAATGAGACGATTGCGGATGCCGAGGCGGTCATTTGCTATGGGAAACTTGACGAGAAATTGCTGAGGTTAAGTGTGCGCCGTAATATCCCGCTCGTTGTTATTTCGGAAACGGACTCAATGCCGGTCGATAGTCTGAGCCCGTGGGCGAAGAAACAGGATATGGTATTCTGGAACGCGCGGGATCATCTCACCCTGATGCTCGATTACATGCTATCCAAGGGAGCGAAGCATTTGGCGTTTGTCAGTTCCTGTAATGTCAAAGCCAATCACCCCGAGTACTTCGCAATTGAGGCGGAGGCGAAGATTGCCAGTTTTCGGGAATTTCTTCTTCGGCATCCGGAGGTGAGTGGAGAATTGTATTCGCCGCCGAACTGGAAGAAGATTATACATATCGATTATGAATCCCGAAATACCTATGAATTTTTGCAGAATACGAGCCTGAAAGAGTTTGATGCGATTGTGACTCACAATGATGCAGTGGCGCAGGGCGTCGCTTGGGCACTTCAGCGGCAAGGACTTCAACTGGGTAAGGATGTTTTTGTCGGAGGTGAGGGTGATTATCTACACTGCCGTTACGCAATTCCTCAAATATCGACGGTCAGCTACGATAAAGAGAAAATGGCGGAGGCACTCTGCCGTATATTGAAGAGGAAGCTGACGGAGAATCGTCCGATGGGAGAATGTGTCTCCATCCCGAGCAATCTGATTATTCGCTGTTAGTCCACTCATCGTTTGATTGGAGAGTGGAACCACTGAGAGATGTCCGGTATGAGTGCGACACGGCGTATTTTGAGCCCGGTCGTTAGGGGGGGCAGGCGTGTCTTGGTCTTGTCGGGGGGCTCGCTTCAGACTACCTCGTTGTCACTGCTCCACCGGACTGACGGCAATGGGGTCATAAATTTTTAAGATTTTGATGGTTGACTCTGAAAGAAATATGGCTTTCTTTTAGAAATCGATTAACGTATAACGAATTCGCAACCTCGCTCACACGATAAATAGGACGGTTGTCCTTACGGTTTCGTTAACTTTTAAATAAACACACACCCCAAATACCATGAAAACTATACATCGTATCTATGCTGTTACCTCGGGCGTTGTTTCCTTATATGCCCTGATACCGAACTCATTCGCAGTTGAATGGACTGGCAGTGGTGCAACTCCGGAGTGGACTATTGGTGAAAATTGGCAGGGCGGTATTGCTCCTGTGAATGACGGGACGGCCGTTGTTGACTATGTACTGGGGGAGGGCGGAGTTTCCGTCGTTGATCAAGCTTGGTCAATTGGAACTATCAGTTTTCTTCAAGGGGCTGGCTCCTATCAGGTTTCTGGAGAGATGCTGACGATCAGCGGGAGTAATCCTGGGGTTGCATCGTCCAATTACATCATCAGGAATCGGTCTTCCAGTCAGCAATTTGTTAGTAATGACCTCCAGTTGTCGAACCATGGTGTTATATGGGCTGAGAATGCTGACTTAACTCTTACGGGGGCGATGAATATAGACAGTGGCCTTTATCTTTATTTACAAGCCCAGTCAGAACAAGCACTGACGATCTCGGGTAATATCTCTGGCGATGCTGGCACTCTTGCCCTTAATGGGGGGGGGAGCGTTGAGTTGAGTGGCACTAATGCATTTACCGCGAATACGCGCATTAAAGTATGGGGAGATACGACGCTTGTGTTAAGCTCTGATGGTGCGCTTGGTAATGTCACAAAAGATATATTGCTTGGTTCTGATTCAACTACTAGTGCCGGGACACCTGCCCTTCTTACCAATGGCGCAATAACAGTTACGCAAACAATACGCCTGACATCGAGCAGTGGAGACCGTGTTTCTACCGTTGGGGGGAAAAGCGCACACGTTTCCGAGTTTACCGGAAATATACTTCTGAATGGCACCTATCCGTCGAATGTTATGCCACTAATCGTTACTGCGGCCGAAGGAGGACGGGTCAATGTGCGCGGAAGCATCGTGCGTGAGGGGCATGCTACTGGCGATAAGGATACCATCACTAAGACGGGACTTGGAATCGTGGCTCTGTATGGGAATGCAAACCATTGGAGCGGTGAAACCCTTATTGAATCGGGGACTCTGATCGTGAATGGCATACTTAGCGCAGGAGGGGGTTCTGTCATTGCTAAGGACGGGGCTACGCTTGCCGGTGTGGGAACGATTAATCGTAATGTGCTGATCAAAACTGGGGCTACGCTTTCCGCTGGAGATATCGATACCGATGGGACAACGAGCCTGACAGGAATACTTGCTGTTAACGGGAATTTATCATCCGAGGATGGGTCGTTTCTGCTCTTCGATGTGGGAGATCGCCTGAATATCGACGGTGATGTTGCTTTTGGGGCCAGTACTGTCAGTTTTTCAAACATCGCTAGTTGGAGTGATGGTCGCCATTTACTGATCAGTTACACGGGGAATATGACCGCGAATGAATTGGCATTGGCCTTGGATGTGCCGTCCGGTTGGACTCTGGATGCCACCACAACTGGTGAAATCGCCGTTATTGTCATCCCGGAAGCTGGCGGTGCATCGATCTTTCTCGGAATTATTTGCTCGCTGATCACGCTATACCTTCGCTCCGGGGCAAAGATGAATCGTCGCAAAATGCAATAACAACTTCGGACATTTAAAAATATCTGACTAAGTCGAGGGCATGAAATTACCCCTTCATGTTAATAGATCAAAACTCTCTTCCGCCCGGGGGATTACACTGGTTGAAGTGATTGTTGTCATTGCCATTGTGGCAGTTCTGACCGGTATCCTGATTGCCGGGGTCGGAAGGATCAAGGAGTCGGCTAATGCGTCGAAGTGTTTGGCAAATTTAAGGCAAATCGGAGTCGCCTCTGCTCTTTATTGTGTGGATCATAATCAGCGTTTGGTTCCAATCGTTGGTCGCCTGCCGGAAAGTAGCTATCATAAAACATGGCGAGTACATCTGGAGCCCTATTTGCCTGATCAAACTGCGGAAGGTAAGGGAGTTTTCTGGTGTCCGTCTGGAGCCTATAACGAACCTACAAATTCAACAAAAGCATCAGGAACTCGACCCGCCTCATATGGGATTAATAATTACATTGGATTGCACTCCGTTTCCGTGGCCCAGGAGTCTGCTTTTATCTCTGATGTTAAAAACCCCACTGGGACTATATTTGTGGCAGATATCGGACTTGTTGCCAACCTGGGGGATGATCCAAGTGATTGGGTTGATCGTGGAGAGAGCGTTGCGACTACTAGTTACGGTTATGCCAGATTTCCTGAAGATCCCTTATGGTCATCTGATCCATGGAATGTTTTTCCCCGGCATGGGGGGCATGTGAATGTGCTGTTTTATGATGGTCATGTCGGTAGCTTGGATGTCGTAACGGACATCATGGATGTGACAGTTGGAAGCCGTGAATGCATGTATGACAATGAGTAATTATTATTATAAAATAAGACTGTACATCCAAATGTTGGTAAGTGCCTTAAGTGTTGCATTTGGCTGCTACCCGCTGTTGGCCGATGAGCCCGTTCTGGACGGTTTTTGGGATATCGCCAACCCAATTGATAATCCATTCAATATAGATATGATTGCGGAACGTGATGCGGAAGGAGTGCGTACCACTGAGTTCTATATGGACGGTGAGCCGTTTAATGGAAAAGAGACCAGAATGTACGCCGTATATTCACGTCCGATCGAAGAGGGAAACTATCCCGCAGTGCTCAGAGTCCATGGGAGCAGTTTGGATAAGTTGCCGGTCGAGGTGTCTGAATATTATGCTCAAAATGGCTTCGCGTGCTTGCAGGTCGATTGGGAGTATCCCTCGGATAAGCGTCCGGGGCTCCAGTCGTCCTATGTTGCGGAAGGTCGTATGACGACGGCGAACTATGAAGCGATTGACCCTGCTGTGGATGTCATGCGTAACGCTATTCTTTTTTTGCGGAGAGGATTGCAGTTCTTACGTAGTCGCTCGGAGGTGAATGCGGATGAAATATGCGTGTCCGGAGTTTCGGTGGGCGGGCAACTTACGCTGATACTGCTGGGAATCGAGCCGGAGATCCGGGCGGCCTCGGTCAAATATGGTTCCATTAGTGGCTACCCAGGCAGCTATTTTGGGGGTATCTACGAGGCTTTGAATCGTGTTAATGATGCCGACTACAAAGCTTACTGGTTGGAACGGATGGATTCGGCGAATTATTTGGAGAACTATAATGCGGAGGTGCTGATTATTTCGGGGACCGATGACGTCTTTTACTGGATGCCGACTGTCCTCGAAACATGGAGGCGCATTCCGACGGAGAAACGACTGCTGATGTGGCCCAGTGTGAACCACCGTTTCATTAATGATGAAACGGTCCCATTGGCTTACTTCATGTCCGTTCTAGGGCTGGAAAAACCATGGCCGGAGATTTCTAGTTTTCGTGCTCTTCGCACAGATAACGGTAATCGCTTTGAGATAGAAGTGGAGCCTGGATGTGAGGTAGAACGTGTTACCGTCATCTATAAAACTGACTCGAGGGATCGTTTCCGTTTTCAGCGCGATTGGAAGACGCTGAATGCTAGAATGGCGGGCAATACCTGGGTGGCTCATTCTGGGCAGCCCTTGACGCGGGATGGACAGTTGGTGGCGTATGCGATGATTACGGATGCGAATGGGCGTCAGTCCTGTTCTGATACGGTCGAGATTCCTGAATTGCCGGTGTGGCGTGATTTTACGGCGACATCGGGTCTTGTCCATGTGCCAGAGGAAGACCACTTCAACTACCGCGGCGAGTTTGAGGAGGACCATCGGAGTTTTCGCTATAGCGGGAACGCGCACCGCGACGCTTCCGGGGCATACGCGTGGCAAGGCAACGGGGCGGCGGTCATCCCCGCGGATGCTGACAGCAAATTCGTGTTTTACGGAGTGCCCGGGGTGAGTGAGAAACACTTCCGTCTGCACGGCATGGCCAGAAGCATGAGTGGCGATTCTGGGACATTGAATGTAAGCATTCAGTGGAACGATCAGAACCGTACGCTCCAAGATTTTAGTCAGAAGCTGACCCAGAATTATCAGCCTTTTAATATCGAGGGTGAGGTTCCGCATGGAGCTTGCGCCGGGACGCTTGTCATCCAGTCATCTGAAGATGGTGCTGTCATTGATAATATTCAGTCGAGTTATGATCATTTTTAATGATAGATACGCTATATTGGTTTTGATCCCTTTTTGCGTTGCTATGTCGATCGTGCTGAGGGCCGAATCTAGTGGCCCGCAAAGCGTAGATATCTTCAATGATGAAATCCCTTTGCAATGGGAACTGTATGACGACGGGTGCCGTGTGATCGGTGAGAATGGACACAGGTTGCTTGAAGTCGTCACTACGGACGTTTTCTCAGATAATTGGGCTATGGCTGACCTCAATGCATTTGATGGCTTTGAGGGGAAGGCTCTACGTGTGCGCGGAGAGATTCGTTGTGAGCAGTTAGCGCGTGAAAATAGCACCTACCGATGGGCTGGTGCTAAGCTTGTCGTGGTGCAGGAAAGCACTAATGGGGAGCGGGAGTCATCAACGCTTGCTAAGTATGGTACGACGCAATGGGAGCCGGTTGAGGAAATATTTTTTTTGGATCCGGGAAGCGAGTTGACGGTCATGATCGGAATTGAGGGAGCGAGTGGAAGCGCTTGGTTCCGGAACTTTAATCTAGCGCTTATCGACGCTACGGACGTTTACCCGGCAGCTGGAAGCAACATCACTCAAGCCGCCTATTCCGAGTCCGTCGAATCAATGCCGCATCGGCGCGGGTTTATGTCACCCTCGACTTTCACGGAAGCCTTCTTTGGCAAGGATATGCCCGAGATGAAGCGTTGGGGGGCGAATCTGCTCCGTTTGCAACTCATTCGGAACTGGAATCAGGCTGACAGCGATCAATCGGTGGAGGAGTATCTTCTGTGGGTCCGCCAACGTGTCCCCGATATTTTGCGTGTTTTGGACCTGGCGGACGAGTTGGATATGCAGGTTGTGCTGGATTTGCATGTCCCTCCCGGTGGTCGTCGTAGACCGGGCGGTGAGATGAACCTTTTTCATGAGAAGAAATTCGCCGAGGCCTTTCTTGACGCGTGGAAGGTGCTTGCGACCTCAGTGGCCGGGCATCCGGCGTTGTACGGCTATGACCTTTTGAATGAGCCATACCAGAAGGTGGTACCTGCGGACGAGGTTGATTATTTGGAGTTGCAATACCGCGCAGCACAGATGGTGAGAGAGATCGACAAAGAGACACCGATTATAATCGAGTCCAATCTAAACGCATCACCAAAGACATTTAGGTACCTCAAGCCTCTTCCGCTTGAGGATATTATCTATCAGGTTCACATGTATGAGCCTGCTCTTTATACTCACCAGGGGGTCGGCGGAAATCCGTTGCTTGAGGCGGCCTATCCGGGAACTTTGCCTGCAGGGTTTTACGAAAAAAACGAGTATTTTGACCGCAGGAAACTGAAGGAGGTCTTACAACCCGTTCGGGATTTTCAGCTTAAATACGGCGCGAAAATCTATGTGGGAGAATTCTCTACTGCGCGCTGGTCCAAGGGCGGCGAGCGGTACTTGGAGGACTGTATCTCCATCTTCGAAGAGTACGGTTGGGATTGGAGCTACCATGCGTTTCGCGAGTGGGACGGATGGAGCCTTGAGCACGCTGATGAGAAGGAGGATCGAAAGCGATCTGAGTCTGATACGGACAGGAAAAAAGTGCTCCTGCAGGCACTCGAGAGAAATAGCCAATAGCGTTTACTTTAATGCGATGAGTGTGATGAATAAAGGTGATGTCAGATGGTTTACGCAAGCCCGCTTTGGATTGTTTATCCACTGGGGGCTATACTCAATGCCAGCAAGGCATGAATGGATACGGTATAAGGAGGAGATTACGGACGAGGATTATCGGACCTACTTTGACCTCTTTAATCCAGATCTTTTTCAACCGGAGCAATGGGCGGAGCTGGCAAGAAGAGCCGGGATGAAATACGTCATCATTACGGCAAAGCACCACGAGGGTTTTTGTCTGTGGGACAGCCAGTACACCGATTATAAGGCGACGAATACCGTCCAGAGACGCGATCTTTTACGCGAGATCATTGACGCCTTCCGGCGAGTGGGGATACGCATCGGAATTTATTATTCACTGATAGACTGGCATCATCCGGATTTTACGGTGGACCGGATTCACCCCTATCGGGAGAAGGTTAACTGGGCCGTGTGTAATCAAGTGCGCCACATGCCAACGTATGCACAATACATGCGCGACCAAGTGACAGAACTACTGACCTGTTACGGCGATATCGATATCCTGTGGTTCGATTTCAGCTACAATCAGCAAGCAGGTGGGAAGGGGAGAGACGATTGGGAGTCGGAAAAACTGGTCAATCATGTGCGGAGCCTCCGACCGAATATTATCATTGATAACCGTTTGGATTTGCCGGGATCGGGGGATATCATGACTCCCGAGCAGTACACGCCGGATGAACCGATAGTCGGCGATGACGGTAAGCCTACGGTATGGGAGGGATGCCAGACCTTTTCTGGGTCATGGGGATATTTTCGCGATGAGACAAACTGGAAAAGCGTGAAGATGTGCATCGAGATGCTGGTGCGTCATGTGTCATGCGGGGGGAACCTGTTGCTCAATGTCGGTCCGACCTCGCGCGGCGAGATCGATCCTCGCGCGACGCATGCGCTGAACGGTATTGCTAAGTGGATGCATCATCATTCGCAATCAATATACGGATGCGGGCCCGCCCCCATTGAGTTCATCGTGCCCCCGGATTGTCGCTACACGTGGAATTTCCAAACTGGCAAGCTGTATCTACACTGTTTTGCGTGGCCGTTTAAACACCTGCATCTTCGCGGGATGAGGGGGCGTGTCAAGTATGCGCAACTCATGGTTGACGGAAGTGAGATCATACGGCGAACGTCCGACAGCCAAGTGCACGCACACTTGAGCAGCGCGACGCCAGAGGGGGCGGTTACGTTGGAATTGCCGACATGCCTGCCGTTTGAGTGTGAGGTTCCCGTTATAGAGATCACAATCACGTGATCCTTATAATGCTATATATTAATTGGAGTATTTTTGTTGTTATGAATGCTGATTGGACCCGTGCGAGCACCTGCTATCGGCGTGAGTTTAGCCTTAACCTTCCATCCTCTGCCAATACGATCTATCGTTCGGCCAATAATATGTCGCCGTTATGGGCAGGGTCGGTTTTATTTTCTCCGGGGTCCTCTGACGGGGATTTTCCCAGTCAGGACGTTATTGTGGTTGGGGATGCACAAACCGACCAGTACGTGCTGGCGGGAGCTGTCACCTGCATACGGTCGCAGACGTATTTCACGCTTAAGAAGCGCAATACGCGCTTTGTGTGCATTGAAGTAGTTCAGCCATCTGTTGCGGATGAGGGAGAGCCGGAGGAAATTATCGTACTCACAGGTAATGACTGGAGGATGCTTTTGATTGAGTATGCTGAGAGAGTGGCAGAGAGGCTGCAACTTCCCTCCTTTGAGAGCCGCGAGAATCTGTATGGCTATTGCTCCTGGTACTATCACTTTGAGAATGTAACAGAAGAGCTGTTTCTCTCCGACGTGAAATCGATTATGGCTCGTCCAGAATTGCCTTTTTCCCGGGGGATTGCTCAGGTTGATGCAGGATATTTCCCCTATCATGGGGATTGGCTGGAGAGAAAGCAAACTTGGCCGTCTACCCTCTCAGAGGTGGCACGAAGGGTATCCGAGTCAGGACTGATTCCTGGCATATGGGTTGCCCCCATGATCGCATCGAGTGCCAGCCGTGTTTTTCGCGAGCATCCCGAATGGTTTGTCTGCGGCAAGGACGGCCAAGTACTTTTGTTTAGTGGTT
This sequence comes from Ruficoccus amylovorans, assembly GCF_014230085.1. Classification (NCBI taxonomy): domain Bacteria; kingdom Pseudomonadati; phylum Verrucomicrobiota; class Opitutia; order Puniceicoccales; family Cerasicoccaceae; genus Ruficoccus; species Ruficoccus amylovorans. The sequence goes on from NZ_JACHVB010000014.1 coordinate 355,276, forward strand.
GGAGTTCCCCGCCTGATCATCAGTGGGCTTGCCTAGACGGTAGCCATCCAGATGCGCTTACCTATGTCGCCGAGGTTTTCAGGTCCATGTGGGACTGGGGGTTTCGCTACTTCAAGCTGGATGCACTCGGCTATGGGTTGGCCGACGGGATGCGATACGATTCCACGGAAACACCGGTCAGCGCGTTTAGAACGGTCATGCGGAAGATCCGTGAAGTCATTCCTCATGCGCACATCCTTGCGTGCAGTGCGCCGTTTTTGCCGGTCTTGGGGTTTGTGGACAGTTGCCGGATCGGATGTGATACGGGAACACACTGGGATTCTGACTACAGCCCTAAAAACTGCGACCGTCATCCGGGGCGTCCAGGAATAGCCAATGCCTGGCATGACACCATCGCAAACTGGTGGATGGTTGATCGATGGTACCGTGCCGATCCCGACGTTGTCATGGCTCGCCAGAACAAGGCGAACTATACGATTGGCGAGGCTCGTATTTCTGCCGTGGCTTCTATTCTGACCGGGATTGTCTTTACGAGCGACAATTTGAACTTAGTAGATCAAGATCGTTTGCATATTTTGCGGGTGGCTTCCGCCTGCCGCATGCAAGAGCCTCTTCCTCTCGATTGGAATCCGGATCGATGGCCGAATGTTTTTGGAGGGAAAATCGATGGTAAGCCAGCGGTGGCGTTTGTGAATGATTGCGAAACCGAACTGACATTTCGCTTTGAGGATTATGGGTTACCTTCGATGGTGACGGAACTGTTGAACGGATATGGACCTGTCTGTGATTATATAACAGTACCATCCCATGATGCGGCATTGGTTCGTGGCTAGGCTGTGCAAGCTACTGAGGCCGTGATGGTGTAGCTGTCCGCTTATCTGGCCGTTCTGATTCAAGGACAGCACAGATAAGCTACTGTCTGAATGTATATGATTTTTTCTGTAGATATGAAACGCTTACGGTTATTTTCGATTTTCCGATCCAAGGTTTCTTTACAAGATCGTGTCCCGATTGGTCAGAAAATCGCGTACGGTTTGGGCGGACCTGTCGAAGGAGCTGCAATATGGATTCCAAGCACTTATTTGACTCCTGTGTTCAACATTGGACTAGGACTCAACCCCGGTTTACTTGGCCTGATTGTCATGATTTGGCGGGCGTGGGATGCGATTACGGACCCTGTCGTCGGGAATATTTCCGACAATGCGCGGACGCGTTGGGGCAGACGAAGACCGTTCATCGTGGTCGGTGCGGTTTTGACCGGAGTGTTGTTGCCCGTTATGTGGTGGGCACCTCGGGGGATGCCAGAGGGCATGACCTTTGTTTGGCTTCTTGTCGCTGGCCTGTTATTTTATACATGTTTTACGCTTTGGTCGATGCCATACTATAGTCTCCAACTGGAGATGACACCGGATTATGATGAGCGCACAAGCATTACGAGCTATCGGGCTTTTCCTCAGAAGATACTACTGCTGTTGAACGGTTGGATTTTGGCCTTTGTATCAATGCCGGTTTGGGGAATCAATGCTGATGGAACTCCTGACATTGTCAACGGAATGCGCTACCTGAGCTTGATATTGGCGACATGCACAATCCTGCTCGGCGTCCTTCCGGGTATCTTTGTCAAGGAGCGCTACTATGCCAAGGAAAGCAGCAAGCAGGAGAAGCAAAAGTTGATCTCTGGCCTGAAAATTACCCTGACAACTAGGCCATTTATCTTGGTACTTATAATCGTGATCACCAAGACCTTTGGAATTGGATTAGTGGGAACGCTGGGTTTCTACGTTAATGCCTATTATGTATGTGAAGGCAATGTTAAATTGGCGGCAATGATTATGGGGGTAAGCGGGACCCTGATGTTTGCTCCCAATCTTATTGCGATTCCTGTTTGCACATGGATTGCTACCCGTTACGGAAAACGATTTATGCTTTACCTTACCGCCATAACCGGACTCGTCGGTTATCTCTCTGTCTATATTTTCTACACCCCGTCGAATCCGTGGCTCCAGATTATTCCTTCCATTTTGATCGGTCCACTGGGGATTGGATTATGGTTAATTGTTCCTGCCATGCAGGCCGATGTGGCCGACTACGATGAGTTGATAACCGGGAAGCGGAGAGAGGGCAGTTTCTCCGCTGTGTTTTCTTTGACAACTAAAGTCTCTAGCGCCTTATGCAGTGGCTTGGGTGGGGTTGTTCTCGTGTGGACGGGATTCGATGTTGAGTTGGGAATGAGTCAGCCTGATCATGTTTTAGTTACTATGCTAAATTTATATGTAATTATACCCGTCGTTTTTCTTGTGTTGAATATAATTTGTATAGGTTATTACACCCTTACCAGGGAAAAAATGGCGGAAATTCGTCAGGAATTGGAACAGAGACGTGGAGTTATATGAGATTAATAACTCTGTTTTACAGGAAGTATGGAAATGAGTGATAGTATTTCGAGATATCGTGAGAGAGTTGTTGGCTGTTGGCTTGGAAAAGCTGTTGGTGGTACATTGGGCATGCCTTACGAGGGATGCTCGGGTCCGCTTGACCTGACGTTCTACCGTCCCGTGCCGAATACCATGTTGCCAAACGACGACTTGGATTTACAGGTGCTCTGGGCTTGTTTACTGAATGCGCAGGACCATCCTCGGGTCAGTTCCGACCTGTTTGTCAAGGGCTGGCGCGAGCACATCAATTTTCCTTGGGACGAGTATGGAGTGTGCAAGCGGAACCTTAGGAACGGAATTCTGCCACCGTTGAGTGGAAGCTTCGACAACTGGTTCGCCAACGGCATGGGCGCGGCCATTCGCAGTGAGCTATGGGCTTGCTTGGCTCCAGGGAATCCAACTCTTGCGGCTGCTTACGCACGAGAGGATGCCTGTCTCGACCATGCGGGTGAGGGACTATGGGCCGAAGTCTGGTTGGCCGCTATGCAGAGCGCGGCTTTTGTCGAAAGCGACATCCATAAGGTCATCGCTATCGGCTTCGAGCACATCCCGGAGGGCACACAGCTACGCCGTTCAATCGAGGACACCCAGCGTTGGTGGAATGAGAGTCACGATTGGAAAAGGGTCCGGGGGAAAATCCTAGAAAACTACGGACATGAAAATTTTACCAACGTAACAGAAAATCTCGCTTTTATCTACTTGGCGTTGCTTGATGGAAGGGGAGATTTTAGCCGAAGCATCTGCACAGCAGCTAACTGCGGTAAAGACACCGACTGCACTGCGGCGACTGTCGGTGCCCTTCTTGGGATCATGGCTCCTGAGTCGATCAGTGAAGACTGGTTACGTCCAATTGGCCGTAATCTTGTGCTCAGTCCAGAGATTACGGGAATCAAGCCGCCGGATTCGTTGGACACCTTTACTGATATGGTGATTAACTTGCGTGAACGTCTCAGAGGAAAGATAGCGGTTCGTGCGGATGCCCTTGGACTACCCCGAGACATGTCAATTCCGGCTCGTGTTGGATGTGCTGATTCCGATTGGTTTGGGCATGGTTGGCAGATTGGGAGACCTCTCGATTTGATAATACCGCCGATGAAGAGTATCCGCTTCGAGGGCTCGTTTGTGACAATGGATTCCAAGGCTTTCGACAAGGGGGCTGTTTTTGTCGAATACCGTTTTATCCTCAAGCGTACGACTCACGCTCGCGTGATCTTCAATACGCATGAAAATTGTAGGGTGTTCCTGAACGGCAAGTATGTATTCGGGCGTGAAAGCGGACGTATGGCTCCGTCTCCCCATCGGATTCCTAACAATCAATCTATTGACGTTCGGTTGGATATCGGAGAGCACAAATTGCTTGCCGTTTTGAAGAAGCCTGAATCTTCAAGAAAGATGGAATGGGTCGTCGGAGTCAGCGATGGTGAGGATAACGATCAATGGATTCCAGATGTTTGGATACGCTAGTGATATATTTCCTGGCTTTTAGGTAATTTAATTTATCGATGACTTCACTACGCCATAGTCGCTTCTCGCGGCCCGAGGTTTTGGCGGTGATTCGGCCTGAAATGCTGCGTCGTTTTCTGACGCCCTATCAGTCCTATTTTCATGGCGGTGGATTTGATGTGGATTGCTTGAGTCATCGGGTAGGGCCAGTTGAGTTGGCGCATCTGTCGGACGTTCTGATGACTTCCGAGTTGGATATTCCTCCAGAGGTAGCGAATGCCCTCTACGCTGTCCACGAAGTGGCAGTAGAAGAGAACACAGAGCTCTTGGAAATGCTCGCGTCCTCGGAGGAGGTGCCTCTTGAGCCGGATTCGACGTTGCTGGAGCTTGCGCTCAGCCTGTGGATGAGCGCTCCGAAGGCGCTCAAGTGGATTCACCAGCATCAGTCCTGCGAGCGTAAGCGCTCTTTCGAGTATTTCAGTACGGCGGGAGATGCTTCGTCTGATTTTTCTCTGAGTGCGGAAGGGATTCGTCAGTTGGAGCAAAGTCTGTCCTATTACTTCAAAAAGAAGGACTGGGGCCACGGCTGCCGGATCAATCATCGTCCACAGTCGAATGAGCATTGGTTCTTAGTCAGTCACGGCGAGCGCTACAAGCGACAGGCGACATGGGAGGAGGGTCGGATGGGTACAATTGGCTTCCGGCCAGAGCGGTATGACCTCATCATCTACGATGCCCTGACGGAGGAATTGTGCGTCAATGCGCAGACGCCTACGCAGCGCGAGCACTACCGCAAGCTGTTTGGTTTCTATCTGTTTGGTCAGGAGAACTGTTTTCCAGGTCGCAGCAAATACACGCTTGAGCCTTTATTACGCGACGGTGCGACTGCGTTGTTTACGGGCGACATCCCTGAAATCGAATCAGCTCGCCTGTGTGAATTGAGCTATGTTATTGATGGAAATTACGAGGAGGTCATCACCCATAAGGCGTATGATGTCTTTGCCTCAATGAAGCAGCACCGGGAGTACATCCCACCGGGTGCTCGTTTGTTAAAAGCGACCTTCAAGCTCCGCTATACCGCGCAGTCGAAAGAGCGCACACTAACGCTGAAGCCGTCCAACGTGGCGCTCTACACGCGCGACGGTGACGGACCAATATTGGAAAAGTGGCTGAAGCGGCGGGAATTTGTAGTTCGAGACCGGGTGAAGGGTCATGAGCAGTGCGAGCATGTTTTGGCGGTCGGTTGAGGAGATCGGTTCCGGGGCTCGGGACGACGCGCTGAGACACTATCTGAGCGAAAATTATGAGCGTCTACGCCCGTATCTAATGCCTTGTTCGGGCCTGACGAAGTCTATCGCCTGTGAGCGAACGCAAGAGGGCCATTACTGCAAATACCGGGTTGCGGATGTGCCAGAGGAGGACGGGACCTACGCCGCGATGTGCGACGAGCATTTTTGCCCGACGAAGTTCTATAAACGACCGGAATTGGTACGTTACACGATCAATCCGCAGATACTGCTTCCGGCTATCGCCCGTTGTCTGGGGCTGCATCCGCAGATGAACTCTATTTTGGATGATGTATGGAGTTTGGGGCAAGTCCCCGGAACGCCGACCGTGGCTCAGGTGCTGTTTACGCGGGTCAAGGACGAGCACGCCATGAGGCGAGTCCTTCACTCGCTGATCGTGGAGGGAATTTCCCGCTTTGTTCTGGTGACGCCGACGGCCCGTTATTGCATGGGCGGGTATTGTGCGTCTTTGCTCTCGCGGATGGAGCGGCAGGTCCTTCCTCTGGAGGAAGTCACAGAGATGAACGGTCACGAGCCGATTCTGACCGAAACCGGACGTGTGCGCTGGCAAAAGGTGAAGGAAATCGTCGGAGGGGTTACTGTGCTGGGATCCACGTTTCCGACACCTCCGGGTTCCGCTTGGCACGACCTCTCGATCGTGTTTCGGGACGGCCATACGGTGACGGCTTCCATCGGCTCCGTCCGGGAAACCTACACTTTTCAGGACATGGGGATGGTTAACCGGAACACGCTCACCCCGGATGAGCAATGGCAATTACTCTACCACTTTGCCGAGGAGATGGGCGTTTTTACGTGGAGAAGTCAGCACGCCGATCATCGTAACAAGAAGCGCAAAGGGCGCTTGGCTTCGCGTCTGAGGGCGTTCTTTGGGATTCCAGGGAATCCCTTTGCCTACCGCAGGGAAGATGGCGGATGGGAAGCTGTTTTTAACATTCGTATCGAATCATAATCAAAGAACAGAAACATGGACATCGACAAGGAACTGAAACGTATCGAGCAACAGAAGAAGGATCTGCAAAAGCAGAGACAGCAACTACTTGAGCAGAAGAGAACGCGGAGGGCTGCACTCTCCAAGCTTAAGACGCTCGTCAAGCAGAGCGGCTTTGACACGCCGAAGGCGCTCGTTGAGGCGTTGGTTGATATGTATGATATCCACCTTGAGCGGGAATGTGGCGCTTCTCCTGCCAAACGACGCAAACATACCAAAATGACGGCTGAATTACGCGACCAGATCCGGGCGATGCTGAAAGGCCAGTCTATGAACCAGGTTTCGAAGGAATTGCAGATCAGCTACGCCGTCATCGCTAAGGTCGCCAACGGGGCTTACGACATGCTGTAGTCGGCTGCGGTATATGCACTATTAATTCATACTGAGAAGATTTGAAACAACAAGCCTACCTATTGCTGACGATGATGGCTGGCTGGATGAACCGTCATCAGCAGCAAGTCATTGAGTATTTGGTCGAGGAGAACCGTATTCTCCGCGAACAACTCGACATCCACACCAAGGGCAAACGCATCCGATTCAACGCGAACCAACGCAGGCGCTTAGCTGAGAAAGGTCGTTGCCTGGGGCGTAAGATGCTGATGAAGATCGCGACGCTCGTGACACCGGAGACGATCTATCGCTGGCATCGTCAGTTTGTCGCGATGGCCTATGCTCCAAAGGGAAGGGATCATTCCGTTGTCCATACTCGGCGGGTCGAGCGCAATGCGCTCATTATCAAACTGGCGGTTGAGAACTCTGGCTGGGGATACACACGCATCCAAGGGGTGATGCAGAATTTGGGTTATCCCAAGTTGAGCACGTCGACTATCGGGGAGGTGCTGCGTGAGGCAGGTATTCGCCCGTCGCCGGAGCGCAGCAGTCGCTTGGATTGGAAGACATTCATTCGTGTTCATGCCGATCAGCTTGCGGCCACTGACTTCTTCATGGTGCCGGTGTGGACTTTGCGCGGCTTGGCCATGTATCGGGTGCATTTCGTGATCGACCTACTGACACGCAAGGTGGAGATCACGCACATCGGTTGCCAATACTCGGGCGCGTTGATGCTTCAGATTGCCCGGAACCTGACGGATGCTTTCGAGGGATTCCTGACTGGAAAAAAGTACCTGCTGCACGATCGGGATACTCTCTTTACAAATGCGTTCCGTGAGTTGTTGCGCAGTAGTGGCACTATCCCTTTCAGGCTGCCTGTGTGCATGCCGATGATGAACGGTTATGCCGAGTGCTTCGTCAAGTCGATCAAGCGTGAGTGCCTGAATAAGATGATTTTCTTCAGCGAGGATGCTCTGCGGAAAGCTATCAGCGAATACGTGCTGCATTACCATCATGAAAGGCCGCATCAAGGCCGTGACAACCAGATCATTGAACCGGACGTGGAAACCTTTCGCAATCAGGGCCCGATCCGAAAAATCGCACACCTCGGTGGACTCCTGAATCACTACTATCGCGATCCATTACCGAAAATTGAGGAAGAGGAGGGTAGGGCCGCATGAGCTTTTCCGGTAGTTACTTTTCTTCAAAAAATGCCCGAGTTCGATGCTCGGGAGACTCCTTTCCCATCGACTCATATGCCCTGAATTGGCAAAATCATGGGCATATGATTTCGCCCTCCAACCTGCAAACGAAAGGACTTCTGGCACGCGCAAGTGACTGAGTGATGTGCGTCAATGCGACTGCGTGCAACGCTACTGATTTAATTACGCCTTAACTCAAAAATAAATGAAGTCGCTCTTCGCTGGTAATCAGCGACTTACGAGATTGAGTCCGCGTCCCGCCACCTCCAATTTTTATTTGTCCCAAATGGCTATTATTACGCAAGTTGCGTAATATAAATGCCTTAATTCGCGACAGAAACCCTGTCCGAATACCCCTCAATACGACTCAAATCCCCCATTTTGCCTTAACTGGCTTTAACTGAGCGTTAACCGGGGACAGGTTTTTGAGTGGGGCTTCAGCTTCCAGTGCCCCCGTCGCCAGATGTTCGCTATGCCTCCAGATGCGTGGTGCTCCAGATTTCCATGATGAGGCTCTGCAATAACTGCTGTCGCTGTTCAATGGCTTCGGCGTTCCATTCGTCGAAAGACTTCAGCTTCTGGTTCATCCGACTGATTGAGGAATTACTTCCAACCTGAGCGAGCGCAACCAAACTACGAGTCAGATAGTTCCCTGATTGGCGATAAAGCTCCTGCTTCTTCGCAAAAAAATCGTTTCCGGCCACGACGTTGTGGGGTTGTTCCAGCATGGTCAGATTACCCAAGCGATTCTTTTGTTCATCGTAGTCGATGCCGGGATTAGTTTGCTCAAAATGTGTGCGCAGGGCAGCAGACGGGTTGTTGGGCAGGATGTGCTCGATTTGTAAACCGGTGAAAGAGGCAAGTGGTGCTTCTGATCCTTGAAAAGCCGTCTCGACGTGCTGGGTGATCTTGGCGAGCAAGTAATTGCTGCGGTACTTCTGCATCGAGCCCAGCGTGTAGCGCCTGAGCGCGTCGTCTAATTGTCCTTCCAGCCGCTTCATTGCGGTGGCAAATTTGTCCTGAACCAGAGCGTCGAGTTGGCGCTTTTGTTCCACTATGTCATGCTCCGCGCAGATGGTGCGCAATTGGTCGGCCCAGAGCGAGAAATCTCGCTCCAACTGCTTTGTCGAGGTCTTTGTGAAGATGTAATAGAAGAGGAAGGACTCTAGCTGGCGAACGAGATGGTTGAACAGAGCTGCGGGAAGCGGGACCGCTGCGAGCAATAGAATGTAGTGCAGGCTGAATGCTGCGCCCGTCAGGCTGCGCAGGCCTTCCATCGCTTGGCTGGGGTTGCCGTGGTTGTCTCGCCCCTCTCGAAAGTTTAGGTAATGCTCCACGTTCCGTGTGATCTTGCGGATGAACTCGAAGGGCTTTTCCTCATACTCACAAATGCGAGCGTGTTCGCGCTTGGTGAACCAGGTGTAAATTTCGTCCTCGCGCACTACTGAGTCGTTCTTGCCCGACCGGCTCATCTCAAACTGATAGTTCGCCATGATGAAGTACCGGAGGAAACGCAGTGGCTTTTCTTTTTTCTTCTCCAGAGGCGCAGTGACCTTCTTCCACTCCATCTTCAGTCGGCTAAATTCGTTCTGATCGACCTGAGTGAAAAGCAGGTTTTTGAGCAGATCCATTGGGTTTAGCCCCACACCACGTTCGTTGATGGTCTCAAATATCTTCAGCGCATTGCTGACATCGGCCGATATCTGGATGAATACGACATTTGAGGCCAGATATCCCCAGAACTTTTTGAGTTCGGCCACTGTCGGATACTTCTCGCTCAGAGAGCGATGCAGCAGCGCATAGGCATCAAGAAGTCGGTTGAGAGAGCCAAAGTGGGGGATACCTTCAATATCAACCGCAGCGCGCGTCGTCTCTGGATCGGAGTCCTGCTTCGCAATGAGGGCGACAAGTTCACCAGCATGCTCGTAACGGGGCTCCAGCTTTAGGCGAGTCTCGATGTTGCCTTCGGGAGTCGTTCGCCGGGTGGTGAGGATGTCGCTGATTAAGCCGTGATGATCCTCTCCAGTTAGCCGGTTGCGTAACGCGCAGAGCATCAGGAAAAAGGTCGTCAGGCGCTGCTGCCCGTCGATCACTTCGTAGTGGTTGCGATCCCCCTCCACAGGGGCGACCAGGATCGTGCCAATGAAATACTCCGAGGTTGTTGAGCCGACTTGCTCGTCGATGTCATCGAGCAGCAATTGCACCTCCTTTTCCTGCCAAACATATTCCCGTTGATAATCCGGGACGATATAGAAGCAGTTCTTGAAGGCTTCCTCGATGGTGTACTTGTGGTTTTCAATCTTGGCCATACAGTAGAAAACAAAAGAGTTCGGATTATATCACGATGGATTGTTGCACAGGGTTTAACAATTCAAATCCATCTGCATCATTTGTCTTTCTATCTGAATTGCCACTTAGACCTATGATTGTCCACTCACTCTGGTAGAGTTAGAGTGAGATGGAAATACGAACCGCCTACCAATCGTATCGGAAGAAACCCTACGTCGCCCGTTGGTCGGAAAATGGCAAGAGCCGGAACCGGTTCTTCGCCACTGAGAAAGACCGGGCGCAATTCATCGAGAGCTTCCAACAGAACGCCACCCGTCAGGATGCCTCGATCCCGCTCATCGAGCCGCGCAAACTGATCCGCTGGCAGGAAGCGGTCAAACTCGATCCTGCCGCCGACCCGGTGGAGGTTTACCGCTTCTGGCTCCAGCGCAAACCGGCCCAGGCTCGTGAGATTCTGCTCTTGGATGCCAGTCGGGCCTACCTGCAAATGATGGTGGAAGTCGGTCGGGACGTGAATTACACCGGGCACGCCCGCAAGGCGCTGGAAGATTTCCGGGGAGGGGCAGGGGATAAGCCCATTCACACCTATGATGCCGAAGTGCTCCGGGAACACCTCTACGGGCTGCCCTATGCCGCCGTGACGATCCGCCACCGGCGCAGCCATTTGCTCTGCGCCTTCGCCTGGTGGGTGGAGCAGGGATGGCTTTCCGAAAACCCGGTTGAAAAGGTGAAACTGGCGTGACCTCCTAGAATCGTACCATTGCGTTTGAGACCCTGGCGGGTAGAACCCGACCAGAAGTATGAAACGAAAGAGATACACCGAAGAGCAAATCGTGGCGCTCCTGCGCGAGGCAGACGAAGGCCGCAGCGTGGACGATGTTTGCCGCGAGCACAATGTGAGCAAAGCGAGCTTCCATCGTTGGAAGAGCAAGTACGGACAGATGGAGCTGCGCGATGTGAAGCGTCTGAAGGAGCTTGAGCGCGAGAACGCCGAGCTGAAGAAACTGGTGGCCGACCAGCTTTTGAACATCAAAGTACTGGAGCAGGTAAACGCAAAAAAATGGTAAGCCCGGGGCACAAGCGCGAAGCGGTGCGCGAGGTGGCCGAGTCGGGAACGTGCTCGTTACGGGCCGCCTGTCGGTATCTTCGTCTGCACTGGTCGAGCTTCTGCTACCGGGCTAAAACCGCCACCGACAAGATGGTTCGCCTCGTGCGTGCGATCATCGCGGTGAGCCGGACCAACCCGCGCTACGGTTATCGTCGCGTACGAGCGCTGCTGGCCAACGAAGGCTGGCAGGTCAGCCGCAAGCTGGTACAAAAGGTACGCCGGGCTGAAGGGCTGGGCGTGAAGCCGCCGCGCCCCCGGCAACGGCGTCAGGGCAAGTCCACCGGCAAGATCCCGACCGCGGCGACGCATCCGCGGCACGTGTGGAGTTGGGACTTCGTGGCGGATCGCACCGACAATGGAGCGCCTCTGCGGGTGCTCAGTCTGATCGACGAGTTTACCCGCCAGTGCATCAGCCTGACGGTGGCTCGCGGGCTGAAGTCAGCCGACATCGTCGCGGCCTTGGACAAAGCCATCGCCAAGCACGGTGCTCCCGAGCACATCCGTTCCGACAACGGGCCGGAGTTTATCGCTACGGCGACCAAGGACTACCTGGAATCCAAACGCATCAAAACCCTCTACATCGAGCCGGGCTCGCCCTGGCAAAACCCTCACGTGGAGAGCTTCCACAACCGCCTGCAGGACGAGTGCCTCAAGCAGGAGTGGTTCCTCTCCCTGACCGAAGCGCGCGTCGTCATCGAAAACTGGCGACGCAAATACAACAGCCAGCATCCGCACAGCCGTTTGGGCTTTATATCCCCCGACGCCTTTGCCAAACTCTGGCATCAAACCAAGGCAGTGCTTGGCTCCGTTCGCCCTACGGGCTCACTGCACCAAGCACTCCCGCAAACCATAACCCAACCAACATAATCCTACCCAGCCAGCGTCTCATCGCTCTGGTACGAAAAGTGGGGGCCGACCA